>NZ_CP114910.1:4375753-4688307 GCF_027497395.1 Solwaraspora sp. WMMA2080
TCCTCGTTGCTGGTCCGCACCCGGCCGATGTCGGTACGGACGGCGCTACGCAGGCCGAAGCCTGCCGGTCGGTCGGTCATTGTCGTTCTCCTCGTCTGGAGTTCCGCGACGAGGCTGGTCACGAGTTGTTCCCTGGCCGCCGTCTCGGCCTGGGTGGCCGACCACCAGCGGGCGATCTCCCCGGCGACGGCCACCGGGTCGTCCGGCCAGTGCGCGCAGACCTGCCGAACGCGGCGCAGCGGCATCCCGCCACGCCGCAGCCGGGCCATTAACCGGGCCAGCTCCAGCTGCTCCGGCCGGTAGTAGCGGTAGCCGGACTCCGGGTCGACGGCCGCCGGCCGGAGCAGCCCCGTGTCGGCGTAGATCCGCAACGCCTTGACCGTCAGTCCGGCGGCGCGGGCGAACGCGCCGATGGTGAGCAGCCGCATCGTGCCCCTCCTCGTGCCGGCCGTGGTCGACCGGCAAGGGTCATGCTGTGGTCGGCCCCAAGGTCCGGGTCAAGCCCGTCGGCGGGGTCGGGCCAAGCATCGGTGGGCTCAGGCGACGGGGCGGCGGCGCCAGGCGACGATCGGCAGCTCGACGTCGGGCTCGGCGGACAGGCCGTTCTCGTCGAGGGCGTTCTGTACGGCCAACCGGGCCCCGTCGAAAAGGAACTCGACGGCGTGCAGCACGTGCGGACGCCAGTGCGACGGCATGATCCGCTCGATCACGTTGACCGCCCGCAGCGGTCGGCCCCGGGCCGGCAGAGGCGCCGGATGCCGGTCGCTGTGCCAGTCCAGCCGCAGGCCGGGCAGGTCCAGCGGCATGGACATGTCGACCTGGTTCCAGGTGATCGCGCATTCGTCGAACTTGCGGTGGGTGACCTCGACGTTGACGTCACCGAAGCCGAGGATGACCGGGCCGTTTGCGTACCAGGTATCCAGGTCGAGGTCCCACATCAGCCAGGTGTCGACCAGTGGGCGTCCGATGATGCGGGAGAACCGGGCCCGG
This sequence comes from Solwaraspora sp. WMMA2080, assembly GCF_027497395.1. Taxonomy (GTDB): domain Bacteria; phylum Actinomycetota; class Actinomycetes; order Mycobacteriales; family Micromonosporaceae; genus Micromonospora_E. Next base: position 4,376,744 of record NZ_CP114910.1, read on the forward strand.
TGGGCGGCGGCGAGCGTCGCGGCGTCGTGGCACCACTGTGGCTCGTACCCATCGATGCCGAGCACGACCGACCTCCGCAGCGGACCACTCTGAATCGGTAGATCCTACCGGTGTGGTTCGTACGACGGCGACGCGCGGCCGGCCCCGGGGTACGGGACCGGCCGCGCGGCGAGTGGTTCGGTGGGTGTTACTTGGCCAGCGTGGTGCCGGTGGAGCGCAGGTGCTCGCAGGCGTCGACGACCCGCTTGGCCATCCCGGCCTCGGCCGCCTTGCCCCAGGCCCGGGGGTCGTACGACTTCTTGTCGCCGACCTCGCCGTCGATCTTCAGCACCCCGTCGTACTTGGTGAACATGTGGGTGACGACCGGGCGGGTGAAGGCGTACTGGGTGTCGGTGTCGATGTTCATCTTCACCACGCCGTAGTCCAGCGCGGCCCGGATCTCCTCCAGCAGCGAGCCGGAGCCGCCGTGGAAGACCAGGCTGAGCGGCTTCTCCTTGCCGTACTTGGCGCCGACCGCGTCCTGGATCTCCTTGAGGATCTCCGGCCGCAGCTTGACGTTGCCCGGCTTGTAGACGCCGTGCACGTTGCCGAAGGTGAGCGCCGCCATGTAGCGGCCCTTCTCGCCGAGACCGAGCGCCTCGACCATGGCCAGCCCGTCCTCGACGGTGGTGTACAGCTTCTCGTCGATGGCACCGACGACGCCGTCCTCCTCGCCGCCGACGACGCCGACCTCGATCTCCAGCACGACCTTGGCGGCGGCGGCCTCGGCCAGCAGCTCGGTGGCGATCTCCAGGTTCTCCTTCAGCGGTACGGCGGAGCCGTCCCACATGTGCGACTGGAACAGCGGCGCGCCACCGGCGGCGACCCGCTCCTTGGAGGCGGCCAGCAGCGGGCGGACGAAGCCGTCGAGCTTGCCCTTCGGGCAGTGGTCGGTGTGCAGCGCAATGTTGACCGGGTACTTCTTGGCCACCTCCTCGGCGAAGGCGGCGAAGGCCAGCGAGCCGCTGACCATGTCCTTGATGGTCGGGCCGGACAGGTACTCGGCACCACCGGTGGAGACCTGGATGATGCCGTCGCTCTCCGCCTCGGCGAAGCCCTGCAGCGCGGCGTTGAGGGTCTGCGAGGACGTGACGTTGATGGCGGGGTACGCGAACGCGCCGGCCTTGGCGCGGTCAAGCATCTCGGCGTAGACCTCGGGAGAGGCGATGGGCATCTCGAACGCTCCTTTGTACCGGTTCGGCCCGTCGACGGGCCGGATTCCATGCTCAGCTCACTGCGCTGGACCGCGCTGTCCTCCGCTAGGCAGTATCCCGCAGCGGCACTGCCCCGGCGACATCGGCCCTGTCTGTGGGCCTGCGACATCGGCCCTGTCTGTGGGCACGGTCAGCGGCGGTCGTACTTGTCGGGGATGACCAGGCTGATCAGCCAGCCGACGACGGCCATGACGATCGCTCCCCAGAATGCCGGCCAGAACCCGTCGATGGCGAACGGCAGGTCCAGTTGTTGCGCCAGCCAGTCGGTCAGCAGGAAGAGCAGGGCGTTGACGACCAGTGCGAACAGGCCGAGGGTGAGGAGGTAGAAGACACAGCCGACGACCTTGATGACCGGTTTGAGGACCGCGTTGACCAGTCCGAAGATCAGCGCCACGATGACCAGGGTCAGCGCGTTGTTGGTCGCGGTGTCACCGGTGACGTCGATGCCGGGCACGATCAGCGTGGTTATCCACAGGGCGACCGCGTTGACCGCGAGCCTGATCAGGAATCCCATACTGCCATCCTGCCACCCGGAGTAAACCACTGCGCCACAAAAACGGACAAGCCTCTTATCTTGGACGGTGGTCGGCGGGCACCCCGGTTGACCCGTACCGTGGTGGGAGCACCGGTACGGACGAACGAACGGAGGCGAGACATGACCTACCCGGACGAGGACATCGCCCCAGGGGACCACCTCGCTCCCGAGGAACGTGACCCGGAGGCGCCCGCCGACGACGCGGTCGAGCAGTCGGTCGTGGCCAACCCGGTCGAGCAGCAGCCCGAGGTGCACCGCGGTCTGGAGGTCGACGACTGGGACGCGGTCGAGCAGTCCCGCATCGTCGACCTCGATGATGACGACGGCTACCGCTGACCGTTGACCGCGTCGGAGCGGCCGCCACGCATCCGCGATAAGACGGAAACCGCGCATCAGCGATAACCGGTGTCGACCGGTGTCGACCGGTGGCGGCCGGCTGGCACCATCACCCGGGTGCTGATGACCGTGACGACGACCCACCGGCCCGCCACCGACCTCGGCTACCTGCTGGTCAAACATCCGGACCGGATGCAGTCGTTCGACGTACCCACCGGCACGGCGCACGTGTTCTACCCGGAGGCCACCGAGCAGCGCTGCACCGCCGCGCTGCTGCTCGACGTCGACCCGGCGCGGCTCGCCGCCGGCGGCCCGCGCCGTGGCCGGCGCACGGCCGCGATGCCGGAGAGCTTCACCCTCGGCCAGTACGTCAACGACCGGCCGTACGCCGCGTCCAGCCTGCTCGCCGCCGCCCTCGCCAAGGTGTTCCGGTCCGCGCTGCGCGGTGAGAGCCGGGACCGCCCCGAGCTGCCCGGCACCGCCCTGCCGTTGACCATCCGGGTGCCGGTGCTGCGCTGCCGGGGCGGCGCCGCCCTCGCCGAGCGCCTGTTCAGCCCGCTCGGCTGGACGGTGACTGCCCGGCCCATCCCACTGGACGAGCGCTACCCGCAGTGGGGGGACAGCCGCTACGTCGACCTCACCCTGACCGGCACGCTGCGGGTCGCCGACGCGCTCAACCACCTGTATGTGCTGCTGCCGGTGCTGGACGACGCCAAGCACTACTGGATCGCCCCGGACGAGTTGGACAAGCTGATCCGGGCCGGCGAGGGCTGGCTGGCCGGCCACCCGGAACGCCGGTTGATCACCCGGCGCTACCTGGCCCACCGCCGGGTGCTCGCCCGACGCGCCGAGGACCGGCTCGCCGAGGCGCGGGCCGCCGAGCTGCGGCTGGCCGACGCCGGCCCGGGTGCCGACGAGGACGCGGGGCTGCCGGCGGCGGTCCGGCCGCGACCGCTGGCAGCGACCCGCCGGGCCGCCGTGCTCACCGCGCTGGCCGAGGCCGGTGCCACCCGGGTGCTCGACCTGGGCTGCGGCGGCGGTGCACTGCTGACCGAACTGCTCGCCCAGCCCCGGTTCACCGAGATCGTCGGCACCGACGTGTCGGCCCGGGCGCTGGAGCTGGCCGCCCGGCGGCTGCGACTGGACCGGCTCCCGGCGCGCCAGCAGCAGCGGGTACGGCTGTGGCAGTCGGCGCTGACCTACCGCGACGACCGGCTGCGCGGCTACGACGCCGCCGTACTGATGGAAGTCGTCGAGCACCTCGACCCGCCCCGGCTGCCGGCGCTGGCCGAAGCGGTCTTCGGCCACGCCCGCCCCGCAACCGTGCTGGTGACCACCCCGAACGTGGAGTACAACGTGCGCTACGAAGGCCTCGCCGCGGGCGCGCTGCGGCACCCGGACCACCGGTTCGAGTGGACCCGCGCCGAGTTCGCCGACTGGGCCGGCCGGGTCGCCGCGGCGTACGGCTACCGGGTCGGGTTCCGGCCGGTCGGCCAGGTCGATCCGGACGTGGGGCCGCCGACCCAACTGGCGGTCTTCACCCGCGACGACGCCGGCCCGGACAGCACCGGCCCGAACGGCGCGGGCGCCGGGGGTGCCCGGTGACCGTACTGGAGATCCCCGAACTCGCCCTGATCGCCCTGGTCGGTGTCTCCGGCTCCGGCAAGTCGACCTTCGCCCGCCGGCACTTCGCCGCCACCCAGGTGCTCTCCTCGGACACCTTCCGGGCAATGGTCGCCGACGACGAGAACGACCAGTCGGCGTCGGCGGACGCCTTCGACGCGCTGCACTACGTCGCCGGCAAGCGGCTGCGGGCTGGCCGGCTCACTGTGGTCGACGCCACCAACCTGCAGGAACATGCCCGGGCCGGGCTCGTCGCCGTCGCCCGGGAACACGACGTACTGCCGGTCGCGGTGGTGCTCGACGTGCCCGAGCAGCTCTGCTGGGAACGGACCCAGGGCCGGGTCGACCGCGCCTTCGGCCGACACGTGATCACCCGGATGCAGCGTGATCTGCGCCGCTCGGTCGGCCGGCTGGCCCGGGAAGGCTTCCGGCACGTGTTCGTGCTGCGCGGCACCGACGAGATCGACGCCGCCGAGATCCGGCTGACCCGGCTGTACAACGACCGGCGGGAGCTGACCGGGCCGTTCGACATCATCGGTGACGTGCACGGCTGCCGCGCCGAACTGGAGGCGCTGCTGACGAAGCTGGGTTGGGCGCTCGACCGCGACGACGCCGGCCGACCGATCGACGCCCGGCACCCGCAGGGGCGTACCGCGGTCTTCGTCGGTGACCTGGTCGACCGCGGCCCGGACTCGCCCGGCGTGCTGCGCCTGGTGATGGGGATGGTGCGGGCCGGCACCGCGCTCTGCGTGCCCGGCAACCACGAGCAGAAGCTGCTGCGCAAGCTGCGGGGCCGCAAGGTGACCGTGTCGCACGGGCTGGCCGAGACCCTGGAGCAGCTGGCCGCCGAACCGGCCGGGTTCACCGACGAGGTCGTCAAGTTCATCGACGGCCTGGTCAGCCACTACCGGCTCGACGGCGGTGCGCTGGTGGTGGCGCACGCCGGGCTCAAGGCCGAATACCAGGGCCGGGCTTCCGGCCGGGTGCGCGGCTTCGCGCTGTACGGGGAGACCACCGGTGAGACCGACGAGTACGGCCTGCCGGTGCGCTACCCGTGGGCCCGCGACTACCGGGGTGCCGCCACCGTGGTCTACGGGCACACCCCGACTACCCGCCCCGACTGGGTGAACAACACCATCTGCATCGACACCGGTTGCGTCTTCGGTGGCCGGCTGACCGCGCTGCGCTACCCGTCGCGGGATCTCGTCTCGGTGCCGGCCGACCGCGAGTACTACCCGCCGATGCGGCCGCTGACGGCCGAGCCGGGTGCCGCCGACGGCACCGGACCTGGGACGGACCGCCCCGACGACGTGCTGGACCTGCGTGACGTCACCGGCCGCCGGCACATCGACTACGGCTACGGGACCACGACGGTCCCGGCGGAGAACGCGGCCGCCGCGTTGGAGGTGATGAGTCGTTTCGCGGTGGATCCCCGGTGGCTGGTCTGGCTACCGCCGACCATGGCTCCCTGCTCGACGTCGACCCGGGACGGGTTCCTGGAGCATCCGGCGGAGGCGTTCGCCGACTACCGGGCCGCCGGTGTCGACCGGGTGGTCTGCCAGGAGAAGCACATGGGATCCCGGGCGGTGGTGCTGGTCTGCCGCGACCCGGCGGGCGACCCGCTGTTCGGCCACGGCGGCGGGGTGGTGCACACCCGGACCGGGCGGCCGTTCTTCACCTCAGGTGAGCGGACCGACGCGTTGCTGTCCCGGATCCGGACTGCGGCCGAGGCCGCCGGGCTGTGGCAACGGCTGGCCACCGGTGCCGGGCCGGCCGGTTGGCTGCTGCTCGACTGCGAGCTGCTGCCCTGGTCGGCGAAGGCGCTCGGGCTGATCCGCGACCAGTACGCCAGCGTCGCCGCCGCCGGCCGGGCCGCGCTGCCCGCTGCGTTGGACGTACTCGACGCCGCCGCCGGTCGGGGCCTGCCGGTCGGGCAACTGCGTGCCCGGTTGGCCCGGCGGGCCGTTGACGTCGACCGGTACGCCGACGCCTACCGGGCCTACGTCGGTGACCCGGACGCGGTGACGTTGGCGCCGTTCGCGGTGCTGGCCGCAGCGGCCACTCGCCCGCCGGCCGGGACCACGGCTGGCACCTGGAGTGCGCGGACGCGCTGGTGGCGGCCGATCCACAGCTGTTCACCACCACCCGACGGCGGGTGGTCGACCTGGCCGACGACGCGGCGGTGGCCGACGCCACCGACTGGTGGTCGGAGCTGACGGCGGCCGGCGGTGAGGGCATGGTGGTCAAGCCGTACGCCGGACTGGCCGCCCGCAGCGGCACCGGCCGGCTGCTGCAGCCTGGCGTCAAGTGCCGGGGCCGGGAGTATCTGCGGATCATCTACGGCCCGGAGTACACCGAACCGGAGCGGCTGGCCGCGCTGCGCCGTCGATCGTTGGGCCGCAAGCGGTCGATGGCGCTGCGCGAACACGGTCTCGGTCTGGCCGCGCTGGATCTGCTGGCCGCCGGCGCACCGCTGTGGCGCCGACACGAGCTGGTCTTCGCGGTGCTCGCCTGCGAGTCCGAACCGGTCGACCCCCGACTGTGAACACTGGCCCGGTATGGTTCTGCAAATGTCAGTGCGCGAACGTGTCGGCCATGTGTTCCGGGGGGCGGCGATCGGGGTGGCAGAGGCCGTCCCGGGAGTCAGCGGTGGGACCATCGCCCTGGTCACCGGCGTGTACGAGCGGCTCATCGCCTCGGCCGGGCACCTGATCAGCGCGGTCCGGTACGCGGTCACCGACGTGCCCCGCAAGCAGGGCTGGGCACGCAGCCGGGAGCAGTTCCGGCAGGTGCACTGGGGAGTGATCATCCCGCTGGCGCTGGGCATGCTGCCCGGTCTGCTGATCGCCGCCCGGCTGCTGGAGCCGATGCTGGAGGAGCACCCAGAGCAGACCCGAGGGTTGTTCTTCGGCCTGGTGCTGGCCTCGGTGCTGGTGCCGGTTTCGATGATCGGCCGGCCGTGGCGCGGCCGGGACGTGTTCGCGGTGGTCGCCGCCGGGGTCGCGGCGTTCGTGCTGACCGGTCTGCCATCGGCCAGCATCGACCCGAACCCGGTGGTGGTGCTGCTGGCTGCGGCGGTCGCGGTCTGCGCGCTGGTGCTGCCGGGCGTGTCCGGGTCGTTCCTGCTGCTGACCGTCGGGCTCTACGAGCCGACCATCGAGGCGGTCAACGACCGGGACTTCGGCTACCTGGCGGTCTTTGCCGTCGGCATGCTCGTCGGGTTGACGCTGTTCGTAAAGCTGCTGCAGTACCTGTTGGAGCACCACCGGCGGGTGACCCTGGCGGTGATGACCGGAGTGATTGTCGGCAGCTTGCGGGCGCTGTGGCCGTGGCAGACCGAGGAGCGCGGGCTGCTCGCCCCTGGCGGCAACGTGCTGTCGGTGGTGTTGCTGCTGGTGCTGGGGGTCGCCATCGTCACCGCGATGGTGGTTCTGGAGCAGCGTCGGCTGCGCCGCGCGGCGGTCGATGTCACCCAGGAGGAGTCGCCGCAGCTGCCGACCCACCACTGAGCCCGGCCGGCCGGGTGTGGCCGATGCCGTGCCAGGGGTTCAGACGGTGCCGTGCTCCGCGTCCGGCAACTGGTCCAGGTAGTCGGCCGGCAGCGGCGTCAGGTCGTCGAGCCGACCGACGGCCAGTGCCCGGTAGGTGAGCCGGGCGGCCTCTTCCAGGTTGACCGCCCGTTTGTGGGCGAGCTCCACCGATCCGGCCAGTACGGAGCAGCCGTGCCGGGACAGGATCAGGCAGTTGGTGCCGTCGGCGGCCGCGTCGGCGGCGGCTCGGGCGAGACGCTGTCCGCCGGGCGGCGCGAACGGCACGGTGACGACGCGCCGCAGGTAGAAGGCGTGGTCGGTGGTGACCAGCCGGATCGGTACGCCGAGCGCGTCCAGCAGCAGCATGCTCTGCGGGTGCAGGTGCACGATGGCGCGGACGTCGGGGCGGGCACGGTAGACCGCCAGATGCAGCGCCAGCTCACTGGTCGGCCGGACCTGCGGTTCGTCGGGCAGGGTGCAGCCGTCCGCGATCCGCACCCGGGCGAACGATGCCGGGCCGAGCCGGTCCAGCCAGGTGCCGGACGCGGTTACCCAGCATTCATCGCCGCCCGGCAGGCGGGCGGACAGGTTGCCACCGGAGCCCACGACGAGACCGGCACGCACCACGTCGGACCCGACGTGGGCGAGCTGGTCCCGCAGATCGCCAGCGACGTACGTCACGCGGCGACCTCCGTAAACCTTGGGCACCTTGCCTGGCGGCTCCGCCTCCGCGAGTCGACCAGGCAAGGTGCCGTCAGGTCAGCGTGCCTTCTTGGTGGCGCGCTTACGCGGCGGGGTCAGCAGATCCGCGATCGTGGCGATCGCGGTCGGCACCAGCCGGTAGTAAGCCCACACTCCGCGCTTCTCCCGCTCCAGCAAGCCGGCCTCGGTGAGGATACGCAGGTGGTGGCTCACCGTCGGCTGGGAGAGCCCCAGCGGAGCAGTGAGGTCGCAGACGCAGGCCTCGCCTTCCGGTGCCGACTGGATCAGGCTGAGCAGCCTGAGTCGGGCCGGGTCGGCGAGCGCCTTGAGGACTCCAGCGAGTCGCTCCGCGTCCGCGCGTTCGATCGGCTCGCCGGCAAGCGGCGAGATTTGAGGCATGGTCATTTCAGCCAACGCAGTTCCCACGAAACCCATCCTTCCACCAAACAGCATCGATCCGCCTGCATATCAGCAGATCCGAATCGGCAAACTTTTAGGCCGGAAGGCCGAGGTCAGCCAACGTATAGGCGGCCCGATAGGCCAGTCCGGCTGCCCGAACCGCGTCACCGGCCCCACGATCGACGATCACCGCCACGCCGACCACCTCAGCTCCTGCCTTCTGTAGCGCCTCGACTGCGGTCAGTACGCTCCCACCGGTCGTCGAGGTGTCCTCCACTGCCAGCACCCGCCGGCCGGCCACGTCCGGCCCTTCGATCCGTCGCTGGAGTCCGTGCGTCTTGTCGGCCTTGCGCACCACGAAGGCGTCCAGTCGCCGTTGCTCCGCCGCAGCGGCGTGCAACATGGACAGAGCCACCGGGTCCGCTCCCAACGTCAGGCCGCCAACCGCCTCGTACTCCCAGTCCGCAGTGAGATCGAGCAGCACCCGTCCCACCAGCGGTGCGGCGGCGTGGTGCAGCGTCACCCGCCGCAGGTCGACGTACCAGTCAGCCTCGCGACCTGACGACAGCACCACCCTGCCGTGCACCACGGCCAGATCAGTGATGAATTTGCGCAGGTCGTCGTGGTCGCCCATGTCACAAAGAGTACTGCCCGTCACTGGGCCCCCATCCGCCGGCCCGGCAACTCGCCGATAACGCCATCCACGTCGCTAGCTGCCCATACACCACAAAACTCCAGGTCGCGGCAGCAGGAAGCGTTTCGACGGGCACGCTGGTACGCTCTCCGGCTCACTCGCGACCCTTCGGCCGGCCGGCGGCCAACCGGAGCAGCCCATGCGGAGCGTGACGCACCACAGTGGCGAGCGTCTTGTAGCGCCAGTCGGGGACGCTCACCGCCCGCCCCCTGGCCAGGTCCCGCAGACCATCGGCGACCACGTCGTCGGCCCGCAGCCACAGCCAGGTCGGCGAGCCGGAGGTCCGGATACCGGCGCGTTCGTGGAACTCGGTGCGGACGTAGCCCGGGCACAACGCCATCACCCGCACCCCGAGGTGGCGGACCGACATGTCGATCGACTCACTGAAGTTCGTCACCCAGGCCTTGCTCGCCGAATAGGTCGAACCAGCTGCTAACGGACCAAAGCCCGCCACCGACGAGACATTAATCACTCTGCCCTGTCGGCGTTGCACCATGCCGGGCAGGACGGCATGCGTCAACCGCAGCACCGCCTCCACATTGAGCCGCAGCAGCCGCAGCTCGTCCGCCTCGTCGGTGCGCCGGAACGACCGGTTCAGACCGATGCCCGCGTTGTTGACCAGCAGGTCGACCGGTGCGTCGACGGACCGCAGCCGGTCGGCCACGACGGTCACTCCACCGTCAGTAGCCAGGTCGGCGTCGAGCACCTCGACGGTCACGCCGTGCCGGTCGGCCAGGTCGTCAGCAAGCGTGGTGAGCCGCTGCCGGTCACGGGCGACCAGCACCAGCCGGTACCCGTCGCCGGCGAGCCGACGGGCGAAGCTGGCACCGAGGCCGGCAGTGGCCCCGGTGACCAGTGCGGTACGCAGGGCAGGCTTGTCCCCCACGTCGTCACCTCCTACGAGGACCGGGTCTCCCCGTACCGGCGGGTCGGTCCGCCCCGGGCGGACCGACCCGTGATCGACCGATCATCAGCTGGTCGGCGGCGGGGGGTTGCCCGGCGGATTCTCCGACGGTCCGGCAGCTGGCGGCGCACCTGGTGCCGGCGGCGGGCCGGGCGGGGTGGCCGGCGGCGGGCCGGCGGCCGGTGGTGTGCCGGGAGCGGCGGGGTAGCTCGGGTAGGCGCCGCCCGGCATCGGCGGCACGCCGTACCCGCCGCCCGGCACCGGCGGCTCCCAGGCGACGGCGGGCTTACGGAAGAAGTCGTTCGACGGCGGCAGCGCCAGCAGAATCAGCGCGGTCAGCAGCGCCAGCACGGTCACGACGCCGAGCAACAGGTTGGCCGGCTCATACCAGCCGGGCAGCGCGGCCTCCAGATCCCGTTGCACCTGCGCCGGGTCCGGCATGTTCGGGTCGGTGCTGGTCGGGCCGGTGGGCAACGCGCTGCCGGCCGCGCCGAGCGCGAGCCCGCCCCCGGAGCAGCAGAGGAAGATGCCACCGAGCACCCAGGTGACAATCCGAGACGGGTTCTTGCCCCGGTTGTTGAGCAGAGCCAGCACCACCAGGCCGGCGGCGATCAGCAGGCCGAAGATCGCGCCGGCGATCAGGGAGATCGTCGTGAGGCTGCTGATGGCCTCCATGTCGGTGCCGGCGTAGGCGTCCTCGTAGACCTGTTGCATCGTGCCCATCACCGACAGCGCGACGATCAGGCCGACGACCTGCAGCGCGGCGATCAGGTACAGCAGGTAACTCGAAATGGTGACGGTGCTCGGCCGCGCCTTGACCGGTGGCGCGGCCGGATTCGGATCCGACACGGCTCTCCTTCCCGAAGCTTCGGAAGATCACCGTAGCGGTACCCCGCCAGTGACACGGGGCAAACGGACGCCGCGTCGACCTCGCGTTTCGTCGCCGAACCCGGCCTCGCAGTCGAGCAGAGCGATCGACGGCACTCACCGACATACATCGATGCTGGTCAGCCGGCCTGCACCGCCAGCCCTTCCTTGTCGTCGGCGAGCTGCACCCGGACGGTGTCGCCGTCGCGGATCTCACCGGCCAGCAGCGCCTTGGCCAACTGGTCGCCGATCGCCGACTGGACCAGTCGACGCAGCGGCCGGGCTCCGTAGATCGGGTCGTAGCCGTGCTCGGCCAGCCAGCTGCGGGCGGTGTCGTCGACGTCCAGGGTCAGCCGGCGGTCGGCCAACCGCCGGCGCATCCGGTCCAGCTGGATGTCCACGATCGACCGCAGCTCCGCGCCGCTGAGCATCGCGAAGACCACGATGTCGTCCAGCCGGTTGAGGAACTCCGGCTTGAAGTGCGCCCGGACCACCGCCAGCACCGCGTCGCGGCGCTGCTCCTCGGTCAACGTCAGGTCGTTGATCAGCGTCGAGCCGAGGTTGGAGGTGAGGATCAGGATCGCGTTGCGGAAGTCGACCGTACGGCCCTGCCCGTCGGTGAGCCGACCGTCGTCGAGCACCTGCAGCAGCACGTCGAAGACGTCCGGGTGGGCCTTCTCCACCTCGTCGAGCAGGATCACCGAGTACGGCCGGCGGCGTACCGCCTCGGTCAACTGACCACCCTCCTCGTACCCGACGTAGCCGGGCGGGGCACCGACGAGCCGGGCCACCGAGTGCTTCTCGGCGTACTCGCTCATGTCGATGCGGACCATGGCCCGCTCGTCGTCGAAGAGGAACTCGGCCAGGGACTTGCCCAGCTCGGTCTTGCCGACGCCGGTCGGGCCGAGGAAGAGGAAGCTGCCGGTCGGCCGGTCCGGGTCGGCGACGCCAGCGCGGGCCCGGCGGACCGCGTCGGAGACGGCGGTGACCGCGGCGGCCTGGCCGACCACCCGGGCGCCCAGCGAGGACTCCATCCGCAGCAGCTTGGCGGTCTCGCCCTCCATCAGTCGGCCGGCCGGGATACCGGTCCAGGCGGCGACGACGGCGGCGATGTCGTCCGCGCCGATCTCCTCCTTGAGCATCGCGCCGTCGGCCTGCAGCGCGGCCAGCTCGGTCTCGGCGCGGGCGAGCTCGCCCTGCAGCGCCGGGATTCGGCCGTACCGCAGCTCGGCGGCGCGCTCCAGCTCACCGTCGCGTTCGGCCCGCTCGGCCTCGCCACCGAGGCGTTCCAGCTCCTCGCGGGCGGTGGAGATCCGGGTGATGTGCCCCTTCTCCAGCTGCCAGCGGTCGCTGAGCGCGGTCAGCTGCTCGCGCTTGTCGGCCAGCTCCCGGCGCAGCCGCTCCAGCCGCTGCGCCGAGCCGGGGTCGGGCTCCTTGGCCAGCGCCATCTCTTCGATCTCCAGCCGGCGCACGGCCCGCTCGATCTCGTCGACCTCGACCGGCCGGGAGTCGATCTCCATCCGCAGCCGGGAGGCGGACTCGTCGACCAGGTCGATCGCCTTGTCCGGCAGGAACCGGTCGGTGATGTAGCGGTCGGACAGGCCGGCGGCGGCGACCAGCGCGGCGTCGGTGATCCGTACGCCGTGGTGCACCTCGTAGCGCTCCTTGAGCCCGCGCAGGATGCCGATGGTGTCCTCCACGGTCGGCTCGCCGACCAGCACCGGCTGGAACCGGCGCTCCAACGCCGGGTCCTTCTCGATGTGCTCGCGGTACTCGTCGAGGGTGGTCGCGCCGACCATCCGCAGCTCGCCCCGGGCCAGCATCGGCTTGAGCATGTTGCCGGCGTCCATCGAGCCTTCGCCCTTGCCCGCGCCGACCACCGTGTGCAGCTCGTCGAGGAAGGTGATCACCTGGCCGTCGGAGCCCTTGATCTCCTCCAGGACCGACTTGAGCCGCTCCTCGAACTGCCCCCGGTACTGCGCACCGGCGACCATCGCGCCGAGGTCGAGCGACACCAGCCGCTTGTCGCGCAGCGACTCGGGTACGTCGCCGGCGACGATCCGCTGGGCGAGACCTTCGACGATCGCGGTCTTGCCGACGCCGGGTTCGCCGATCAGCACCGGGTTGTTCTTGGTACGCCGGGACAGCACCTGGATCACCCGGCGGATCTCGGCGTCCCGGCCGATCACCGGGTCGATCTTGCCGTCGCGGGCGCTGGCGGTCAGGTCGACGCCGTACTTCTCCAGCGCCTGGTAGGTCTGCTCCGGGTCGGCGGTGGTGACCCGGCGGTCGCCGCCGCGCACCGACGGGAACGCGGCGACCAGGTTTTCCTCGGTGGCTCCGGCATCCTTGAGCAGCCCGGCGACGGCCCCGCCGACCCGGGCCAGCCCGGCCAGCAGGTGCTCGGTGGAGGTGTACTCGTCGCCGAGCGGGCGGGCGATCTGCTCGGCCGCGCCGATCGCGTTGGCGAACTCGCGGGACAGGCTCGGCTCGGCGACGCTGGAGCCGCGCGCGGCGGGCAGGTTCTCCACGGTCCGTACGGCGGACCGGCGGATCTCCACCGGGTTGGCGCCGACGGCCCGCAGCAGGCCGGCGGCGGTCGAGCCGCCGGTGTCCAGCAGGGAGAGCAGCAGATGCCACGGTTCGACCGTGGCATGGCCCCGCTGGTTGGCGATGGCGACCGCGGCGGTGATGACTTCGCGACTCTTCGTGGTCAGGCGTTCGGCGTTCATGTGCTCCCCTGTACGGCAGGTTGGTCCACTGATGAGGACACCACCAGACTTGAGTCTATTCCACTCAACTCCGATCGACGAGTCGACCGCCGAAGCCCGACCCGCACCGGTCTACCGCCCGTACGGTTCCCAGGAGATCTCCACCCACCCGGCACCCGACGGCTGTCGCACGTTGAGCAGCACCGCTCCGTCCGGTCGGACCGCCTGCACCGTCGCGTCCCGCAGCCGGGTGAGGTACGCACCCTGCACCGGCCAGTCGATCGGCTCGAAGCGGCCGTCGGAGCCGAGCGACCAGACACCGGTACGGGTGGTGACCAGCAACCGGCCACCGTCCGGCAGCGCCGACATCACGTCCGGCGGCGGGTCGTGGACCGGCACCGGCTCCAGCCGACCCCAATCGGCCCGCCAGACGAGCGGAAACTCACCCGGCAGGGGCACCGGCTCGCCGATCAGCCAGTAACCGCCCGACGGCGTCGTCTCTACGACGAACTGGCGGATCCGCTCCGGATCCGCGACGGTGACCGCGTCGGTCCGCCACAGCCAGCGCACCCCGGGCCCACCGCCACCGTCATCGTCAGTCGCCACCGGCGCGCCGAACGCCACATGCAGCCGGCCGTCGTGCAGCCCGGCGACGGTCAACTTGTCGCCGATGTACCCGACGGTCTGCACGACCGGGATCGGCGGCTGCTGCGCCAACGGCTTCACCCCCACCTGGGTGGCTTCGCCGACCCGGGCGACACCGTCGGAGCCGCAGCACACCTGGTACCGCCCGTGCACGGCGGCGAACTCCGGCGGCATCGACCCGTCCGGGCCGTTGCCCCGGGTGAAGGTCACACCCCCGTCGAGCGACCGGTACCAGGCGGCGTCGGCGGACAGCACCAGGCTGCCGTGGCCGACCAGCATCGAATGCTCCGCCACCGCCGGGTCCGGGTGCTCCCGGTGCTGCCAGGACCGGCCGCCGTCGGCGGTCGCGTAGAGCACCGCCGGGCAACTCGCCGGCGCCCCGGCGCCCACCGACGTGTCGCATCCGTGGAAGTAGGCGTACCCGTGTTTGGCGTCGTCGAACGCGACGAATGGGGCGGCGTAGCCGGCCGGCACCCGCATCGGGCGGACCTCGACGGCGGGCCCACCGACAGGCACCGTCGCGTCGGTCGACGGGGCCGCGCGGTCTGGAGGTGGCCGGCGGATGTCGCCGATCGAACACCCGGTGAGGATCAGCAGGGCCGACAGAACGATGGCCGTGATGGACCCGCCTGCCCGACGTCGCATCCACCCTCTCCTTCCGTCCGCGCCCCACGACCGCCCGGTCCGGCGACCACGCCTGGGCCGATTCGGCACCGCGTCCGCACCAGTCTGCCGGGACGCGGCGCGACCGTCTGCCCTTAGGCGGCGTAGCGTGGACGGTGTGCGCGCACGTGTGGAACAGGTCGACCTGCCCGGCATCGGGGTACGCCACGACCTGATGACCGAGTCAGGCCGACGGATCGGTGTGGTGAGTCACCGGTCAGGGCGTCGGGACCTCGTCCTGTATGACCGGGACGACCCGGACGCCTGTGACGCCGACATCCCGCTGACCGACGACGAGGCGGAGGCGCTCGCCGACATCCTCGGCGCGTCGCTGATGCTCAGCCAGCTCGCCGGGCTGCGCGACCAGGCCGCCGGGCTGCTCACCGAGCAGGTACCGATCTCGGCCGGCTCGCCGTTCGTCGGCCGTACCCTCGGCGACACCAAGACGCGGACCCGTACCGGGGCGTCGATCGTGGCGGTGCTGCGCAACCGGGAGGTGCTGGCCTCTCCCGGGCCGGAGTTCCGGTTCGCCGCCGGCGACGTGGTGGTGGTCGTCGGCACCAGGTCCGGGCTGGACGGCGTCGGCGGCATCCTCGCCAACGACGACCCGGCCGGCTGACCCGGCCATGCACGACAGCGCACTGCTGCTGATCGAACTCGGCGCGCTGCTGCTGCTCCTCGGTCTGCTCAGCCGCCTGTCCCGGCGCTACGGGCTGTCGCCGATCCCGCTCTACCTGCTCGCCGGGCTGCTGTTCGGTCACGGCGGCCTGCTCCCGCTGCACGACATCCAGGACTTCTTCGCCGTCGGGGCGGAGATAGGCGTGGTGCTGCTGCTGGTGATGCTCGGGCTGGAGTACTCGGCGAGCGAGCTGATCGGCAACCTGCGCCGGGCGGCACCGGCGGGCCTGATCGACGCGCTGCTCAACGCGCTGCCGGGAGTCGCGTTCGCCCTGCTGCTCGGCTGGGGGCCGACCGCCGCCGTGGTGCTCGGCGGGATCACCTGGATCTCGTCGTCCGGCGTGATCGCCAAGATGCTCGGCGACCTGGGCCGGCTGGGTAACCGCGAAACGCCGGTCATCCTGTCGATCCTGGTCGTCGAGGACCTGGCGATGGCGTTCTACCTGCCGGTGCTCAGCGCGGTGCTGATCGGCGCCGGGCTCGCCGCCGGCAGCCTCGCGGTCGCGGTGGCGGTCACCACGGTCACCGTCGTGCTGCTGGTCGCGGTCCGGTTCGGCCACCGGATCTCCGCTCTGCTGTCGGTACGCGACCCGGAGGCGCTGCTGCTCGGCGTACTCGGATTGACCCTGCTGGTCGCCGGGATCGCCGCCGAACTGCAGGTCTCCGCGGCGGTCGGCGCGTTCCTGGTCGGCATCGCGCTGTCCGGGCCGGTGGCGCACAGCGCCACCGAACTGCTCACCCCGCTGCGGGACGTGTTCGCCGCGGTCTTCTTCGTCTTCTTCGGGCTGGTGACCGACCCCCGGGACATCCCGCCGGTGCTGCTGCCGGCCCTCGGCCTGGCGGTGGTGACGATGGGCACCAAGGTGCTGACCGGCTACCTGGCCGCCAAGCGGGCCGGCATCGCCGCTCCCGGTCGGTGGCGGGCCGGGCTGGCGCTGATGCCGCGTGGGGAGTTCTCCATCGTGATCGCCGGCCTTGCGGTCGCCAGCTCCGGCATCGAGCCGGCGCTCGCGCCGTTGGCCACCGCGTACGTGCTGATCACGGTGGTAACCGGACCGGTGCTGGCCCGGATTCCGGATTCCCGCTGGTTCAAGCATCGGCTGCGGGGGCGGCCCGCACCCCTCGCGGCCAGCGGAAATCACCTGACGGGAGCGGACCAACACGTACCGGCTTCGTGAAAGGCATTACCAGGGACTTCCCCGATCACCCTCCGACACGCTACCGTGGCGCGGCAGTAGCTAGTGGTAGGCCCAGGGCCGGTTGTGCCCTGTCGGCCGCGAACGGGAGGGTCCCCGTTGAGCGTGCAAGAGTCGGCGTTCCGCGGCTTCGCCAACCCGGTGGACCCAGCGCCCGCCGAGCTGCGCGCCTGGGCGTACCAGCCGGACTCGGTCCCGCTGCAGTCGATGCCGCAGGACTGGGACCTGCTCGTCTCCGGTGACCGGCTGATCACCACGCTGTTCGACCTGGCGATGGATCCGACCTGTCCGGCCCGCCGGTTCGCGCTGCACTGCCTCTACATCTACGCGGCGGACGGCATCCGGACCAACTTCCGCGCCCACCCGAAACGGCGGCTGCGCAAGCTGGTCGAGCAGGCCGAGCAGGACGGCGACGAGCTGATGTCGGTCTGGGCGCACAACACCCGGGTGCTGCTGGCCAAGCCGCAGCTGTTCGACTACCACGACTGGTGCGAGGGCGGCCTGGTCCGCAAGTCCCGCCGGCTGAGCTAGCATCCGCGAGTCCCGCGACCGCGACCTGCATCGCCCGCTGCAGGCCGGCCAGCAGCTGGTCCCGGTCGACCAGGATCGCCCGCTCCGGCTCGGGCAGCTCGGTGAGGAGTTGCATCATCACCGCGACCAGCGCGCCGACGAACGATCCCACCATCGCGGCGGCGGTGACCTCGTCGAGCTCGTCCGGGAAGGATTCGTGCAGCCCTCGGGCCGGCTCGGTCTGTCCGCTGAGCAGCAGCCGGAGCGCGTAGCCCTGCAGCGCCGGGCTGGCCAGGATCATCCGGACCCGGACCGGTACCAGCCGGGCGAACAGCTGGTCGGAAAAGGTGCTGGTGGCGATGTTCCGGGCACCGCTGATCGCGGTCAAGGCCGCGGTGCTGGCGCTGCTGTCCATCGGCACTGCGTACGGCGTACTGGTGGTGATCTTCCAATGGGGGTGGGGACTGGGGCTGATCGGTGTCGACCGCCCGGTACCGATCATGTCCGTGGTGCCGATGCTGCTCTTCGCCGTGCTGTTCGGCCTGTCGATGGACTGCGCTGCTGAGCCTGCTCGGTCACCGCGCCTGGTGGCCGGTCCGCAGGGTCGGCTAGCCGGTCTGCCCGGAACCTGGGCGGGCCGGCCGGTCCCGGCGCTGCGGCCGCCACACCACCAGGGCGGTCGAGGTGCGGCTGGTCGGGACCAGGTCACGTCGCGGGTACGGGCCGACCGACTCCAGCTCGGCGATCCGCTGGTACGCCTCGGCCAGCTCGGCGCGCAACCCGTCAACCTGCTGCTGCAGGTCGCCGACGAGCTGCTCCAGCCCGATGATCCGCTTGATGCCGGCCAGGTTGACGCCGTCGTCCTGGCTGAGCCGCTGGACCTCGCGCAGCAGCACCACGTCCCGGACGCTGTACCGGCGGCCGCCGCCAGCCGCCCGGCCGGCCTGCACCAGGCCCAGCCGGTCGTACTGGCGCAGCGTCTGCGGATGCATGCCGGCCATCCGCGCCGCCACCGAGATGATCAGGACCTTGGCGTCGGAGGCGGCCTCGAACGTGATCAGCAGCTCGTCGTCCACCCCTCACTCACCTCCCGTCTGTCCCTCGCCGCGACCCGGCGGCCTGCTCCTCGTTGCGACGCAGCCGGGCGGCGAGACGTTCCCGGTCGGCAGCGGGGGTGTGCTCCGCAAAGGTCCGCAGGGCGGCCCGTGCCGACTCGTCCACGGTAGCCGGAACGACGACCTCGACGGTCACCAGAAGATCACCGGTGGTGCCGTCCCGACGGGGCACGCCCTTGCCACGTGCCCGCAAGGTACGCCCACTCGGCGTACCTGGTTGCACCCGAAGCGTCACGGCGCCGTCCATGGTCGGGACCCGCAGGTCGGTGCCGAGCACCGCCTCGGCGTAGGTGATCGGCACGGTCAGGGTGAGATCGTCGCCGGTCCGCCCGAACAGCTCGTCGTTGCGGACCTTGACCAGCACGAACAGGTCACCGGCCGGGCCACCCCGGTCGCCCGGCTCACCCCGCCCGGCCAGCCGGATCCGCTGGCCGTCCGCCACGCCGGGTGGGAAACGGACGTTCAGCGTCCGGGTCTTGGTCACCCCGCCGGAGCCGTGACATTCCGGGCACTTCTCGTCGACGATCGTGCCCACCCCCTGGCAGTCCCGGCACGGCTCGGAGAAGCTGAACGACCCCTGGTTGCGGGTGGTCAGCCCGGTCCCGGCACAGGTCGGGCAGGTCCTCGGCACCGAGCCGGGCTTGGCACCGTTGCCATGGCAGGTGTCGCACACCCCGGGTGCCCGCAGGCTCAGCGGCAAGGTCGTGCCGCGTACGGCGGCGCCGAAGTCGAGCACCACCTCGGCCTCGACGTCGCGGCCTCGAGCCGGGCCACGGGTACGCATCCCGCCCCCGCCGCCGCCGGAGAAGATCGAGCTGAAGATGTCGGAGAACCCGGCCCCACCGAACCGCCGGTCCCCGGCACCGCCGGCACCGGCACCGGCGAAGCCGCCGAACAGGTCGGCCGGGTCGAAGCCCGGCCCACCACCACGCGCCCCCCGGCGGAACGCGCCCGAACCGAACAGCGAGCGCATCTCGTCGTACTCCTTGCGCCGCCGATCGTCGGCCAGCACGTTGTACGCCTCCGAGACCGCCTTGAACCGCTCCTCGAAGGCCGAGTTGCCGGGGTTGTGGTCGGGATGCAACTCGCGGGCCAGCTTGCGGTACGCCTTCTTGATCTCGTCGGCGGAGGCTGTCCTGGGCACCCCCAGCACGGCGTAGAAGTCCTTTTCCAGCCAGTCCTTGGAACTCACCCTGTCCTCCTCCTGTCCGTCACCGGACCCCGCCCCTGACCGCGTTGGCACCGTCCGGACGACCGGCCGACCACTGCCGGCCCGGCCGACGCGCGGCGGCCGGTAGCGCGGTGCCGGCGGCGGGACGCGCTCCACGTCCCGCCGCCGGCCGTGATGTTCGCCGGTGGACCACCGGCGGCGGTCATTCCGGGTCTGCGACAGCGACCAGCGCCGCCCGCAGCAGCCGGTCCCCGAGCAGGTAGCCCCGCCGCATCACGTCGACGCAGGTGGGTTCGGTGACCTCGGCGGAGGTCAGGTGGGCGACCGCCTCGTGCTGGGTGGGATCGAACGGGTCGCCCTTCTCACCGAAGGCGGTGAGTCCGAACTTGCTCAGCGCCGCGCCGAGCTGCTCGGCCACGGCGCCGAACGGGCCGACCAGGTCGCCGTGCTCCCGCGCCCGGTCCAGGTCGTCCAGGATCGGCAGCAGCGCGGCGAGGACCGCACCGGTGGCCTGCTCGGCGGCGACCCCTTTGTCCCGCTCGACCCGCTTGCGATAGTTGGCGTACTCGGCGGTCACCCGCTGCAGGTCGCGGGTGCGTTCGTCGAGATCGGCGCGGAGTGCCTCCAGCTCGGCGCCGAGCGGACCGGAACCGGCTGCGCCCCCGGCCGCCTCCTCGGCGTCCGACTCCGGTGCCGGCTCCACCACCTCGCCGACCACCGGCTCACCGGCCACCGGTTCGTCGACGACGGCGGTGTCCGACGAGTCGGGCTGAACTGCCCGGTCGGCGCCGGACCCGGTGCTCGTCGCGGATCGGTTCTCGGTCGCGGATCGGTTCTCGGTCGCGGATCGGGTCGGCTCGTCCTTTCCGGTTTCGCTGGCGGCCGACCCGTCCGCGGACCTGTCGTCGGCTTTCCCGCTCACTGGCTCCTCCTCCGTGCCCGACCGGGCGTGCCGCCCGGTCGGACGATGGTCGGTGGGGGGTGCCGCACCCGTCGGCTCGGCCGCCGCGTGCCGCGCGGTCCGGGGCCGCGTCCCGGTCGGGTCGATCCGGCGTTTGTCCCGGATCACCAGGCGCTCGGTGGTCTCACCGTCCGCCTGCTCGACCGGTGCCGAGCGGCGCCTCGGCGGGCCGGTGCCGGCCGGATCAGCGGCCCGTGACTTCTCCGTCATGTGGCTACCTCGCTCCGTGCGGCGGTTCGAGGGAAGATCATCGCTGGTCCTCGGCCTCGACGAGGACTCACTTCTTGTCGTCCTCGATGATCTCCGCGTCGACCACGTCGTCCGGCCCGCCGGCGGCACCACCCGACGCGGACGCCCCAGCGGCGCCCGGTCCGGCGGTGCCCGGTCCGGCCTCGCCGGGGCCGCCGGCACCGCCCGGCTGACCCGGCTGCTCGGCCTGCTGGGCGTAGAGCTGCGAGCCGGCCTGCTGGGAAACCTGGGCCAGCTTCTCGTGCGCGGACTTGATCGCCTCGATGTCGCTGCCGGCCAACGCGCCACGCAGTTCGCCCAGCGCGTCGTTCATCTGGTCGCGGGAGTCCGACGGCAGCTTGTCACCGCTCTCGGCGAGGAACTTCTCGGTCTGCCACTGCAGCTGCTCGGCCAGGTTGCGGGTCTCCGCCTCCTCGCGACGCCGCTTGTCCTCGTCGGCGTGGTCCTGCGCGTCGCGCATCATCCGCTCGATGTCGTCCTTCGGCAGCGCCGAGCCGCCGGTGATCGTCATCGACTGCTCCTTGCCGGTGCCCAGGTCCTTGGCGTTGACGTGGACGATGCCGTTCGCGTCGATGTCGAAGGCGACCTCGACCTGCGGCACGCCGCGCGGCGCCGGCGGGAGCCCGGTCAGCTCGAAGGTGCCGAGCTTCTTGTTGTACGCGGCGATGTCCCGCTCACCCTGGAAGACCTGGATGAGCACCGACGGCTGGTTGTCGTCAGCCGTGGTGAACACCTCGGAACGCTTGGTCGGGATGGTGGTGTTGCGCTCGATCAGCTTGGTGAAGATGCCGCCCTTGGTCTCGATGCCCAGGCTCAGCGGGGTCACGTCGAGCAGCAGGACGTCCTTGACCTCGCCCTTGAGCACACCGGCCTGCAGCGCAGCACCGACCGCGACCACCTCGTCCGGGTTGACGCCCTTGTTCGGCTCCCGGCCGGTCAACTGCTTGACCAGGTCGGAAACGGCCGGCATCCGGGTGGACCCGCCAACCAGAATGACGTGGTCGACGTCGGCCAACTTGACGCTGGCGTCCTTGATCGCCTGCTCGAACGGGCCCTTGCAGCGGTCCAGCAGGTCCTGGGTCATCCGCTGGAACTCGGCGCGGGTCAGCGTGACGTCCAGGTGCAGCGGCGCCGACGGGGCACCGTCCGACCCGGCCGGGCCGGCGGTGATGTACGGCAGGTTGATGCTGGTCGTGGTGGCGGCGGACAGCTCGATCTTGGCCTTCTCCGCGGCTTCCCGCAGCCGCTGCATCGCCATCTTGTCCTGGGCCAGGTCCACGCCGTGCTGGCCACGGAACGTCTTCACCAGGTGGTCGATGATCCGCTGGTCCCAGTCGTCACCACCGAGGAGGTTGTCACCACTGGTCGACTTGACCTCGATCACGCCCTCGCCGAGCTCCAGCAGCGAGACGTCGAAGGTGCCGCCACCGAGGTCGAAGACCAGGACGGTCTGCTCCTTGGAGCCCTTGTCCAGGCCGTACGCCAGGGCTGCCGCGGTCGGCTCGTTGACGATTCGCAGCACGTTGAACCCGGCGATCTCGCCGGCTTCCTTGGTGGCCTGACGCTGCGCGTCGTTGAAGTACGCCGGGACGGTGATCACCGCGTCAGTGATCCGCTCACCGAGGTAGGCCTCGGCATCCCGCTTGAGCTTCATCAGGGTACGGGCGGAGATCTCCTGCGGCGTGTACTTCTTGCCGTCGATGTCGACGGTCCAGTTGGTGCCGATCTCCCGCTTGACCGACCGGATCGTCCGGTCCGGGTTGGTCACCGCCTGTCGCTTGGCGACCTCGCCGACGAGCACCTCACCGTTGCGGGCGAACGCGACGATGGAAGGAGTGGTCCGGGAGCCCTCCGCGTTGGCGATGACGGTAGGCTCACCACCCTCCAGCACACTGACGCAGGAGTTCGTCGTGCCCAGGTCGATACCGACCGCACGTGCCATGGTCGCTTCCTCGCTTCGTTCGTAGAGCAGGTGCCGGGGCACCGCCCCGCCGTACACCCACCACAAGTTGAGTGGACTTGACTCAATACTGCCACGATCGCAGCCGCCGTCAAGTCAGGTTGAGTCGGAGTCGCGCAACCTACACCCTCACCAGCAACGATCCCCCCCTCCGACCCCGTCGCACACAGTGTCATCGGCAGCCACGCCGGGCCGGTTCAGGTTGTCTGGCATGCATTGATCGGGCACGCTTTACCCGTGACCACGCAGGGCGGACCGGCCGCGCCCAACCCCGGCGCACCCGCACTTCCCGCTGCACTCGAGCGACTACGCTCCGCAATCGCGGCTATGGCGTACCCTCTCGTGCTGCCCTCGGCCGAGGAGGGCCGCGAGGTCGGTGCCGGCTTGATCGCCCAGCTGGACGACTATCTACTACCCCGGCTCGCCCGACTCGACGCACCGCTGCTGGTGGTGGTCGGCGGCTCCACCGGTGCGGGCAAGTCGACCCTGGTCAACAGCATGGTCCGGGCCCGGGTCAGCGCCACCGGCGTACTACGGCCCACCACCCGGTCCCCGGTGCTGGTCAGCCACCCGGCGGACGCCAGCTGGTTCCGGCAGGGCGAGCTGCTGCCCGGTCTGACCCGCACCGCCGGCCCCACCGACGCCCCGGACGCGCTGCAGCTCGTCGCCGCGCCGGCGCTACCCCCCGGGCTGGCCTTTCTCGACGCGCCGGACATCGACTCGGTGGTCGACGCCAACCGGGCGCTCGCCGTCCAACTGCTCGCCGCCGCCGACCTGTGGCTGTTCGTCACCACCGCCGCCCGGTACGCCGACGCGGTTCCCTGGCAACTGCTGCAGACCGCGCAGCTGCGCGGGACCATGGTCGCGCTCGCCCTGGACCGGGTGCCGACCGAGGCGGTCGACGAGATCACCGCGCACCTGCGGGAGATGCTCACCGACCACGACCTCGGCGACGTCCCGATCTTCGTGGTGCCCGAGACGGTGGTCGGCGGCCAGGGACTGCTGCCGGAAATCGTCGCCGCACCGCTGCGCGAATGGTTCGGCCAGCTCGCCGGGGACGCCGCCGCCCGCGCCGCGGTGATCCGGCAGTCCCTGGACGGGGCGCTGAGCGCGCTGGCGCCGACCGTCGAAGGGCTGGCCTCCGCCGCCGACGACCAGCTCGACGCGGCCCGCACCCTGACCGACCGGGTCCGCGCCGCGTACCGCAGCGCGAGCCGCAACGCCGAGCAGGCGGTGCAGGACGGCCGGCTGCTCCGCGGCGAAGTACTTGGCCGCTGGCAGGACTTCGTCGGCACCGGCGAACTGTTCCGTTCACTGGAGGCCAGGGTGGGGCGGCTTCGCGACCGGGTGCTCAGCGCCGTCACCGGCCGGCCCGCACCCGCCAACCAGCTGCGGACCGCGATCGAGTCACAACTGGTCACCCTGATCAGGGGCGCGGCGACCGAGGCCGCCGACGCCGCGAACCTCGCCTGGCGGACCCACCCGGCCGGTGCCGCGCTACTCACCCCGGACCTCGCCCAGCCCTCCGCTGACCTGCCGGAACGCGCCGAGCGACTGGTCCGCGACTGGCAACGCGACGTGCTCGAACTGGTCCGGGCCGAGGCCGGCGACAAACGGTTCGTCGCCCGCACCGCCGCGTACGCGGTGAACGCCACCGGGCTCGCCGTCATGATCGCCGTCTTCGCCTCGACCGCCTTCATCCCGACCGGGCTGGAGGTCGCCGCCGCCGGCGGCACCACCGTCGCCGCCCAGAAGGTGCTCGAGGCGATCTTCGGCGACCAGGCGATCCGCAACCTCGCCAACCGGTCCCGGGAGGGTCTGCTGCGCCGCATCCGGGCACTGCTCGATGAGGAGGCCGGCCGCTACCTGCGGCTGATCGAAGCGGCCGGTGTCCCGCCGCAGGCCGTCGACGCCACGGCCACCCCGCCCGGCGACCGGCTGCGCGCCGCAGCCGTCGAGGTCGAGCAGGCCCGGGCGGCAGCCGGGTTGAGCAGCGGTACGCCGTACCGGTTGCCGGACACCCTGCCCGGCGCGACCGGACCGCTGCCGGGAGCGGTCGCGTGACCGGCTTCGTCGACCGGGTCCGACACCTGGTCCGAGGAGACTCACGGGTGGACGCCGACCTGCTGGTCGACCGGCTCGACGCGCTCGGGCGGTTCCTGCGCGCCGCCGACGGTCGGATTCCCGACGACCGGCTCGGAGCCGCCCGCACCCTGGTCGAGCGGGCCGGAGCCCGGCTGGCGCTGTCCCGGGAGCACACCGTCGTGGCGCTGGCCGGCGCCACCGGCAGCGGCAAGTCCAGCATCTTCAACGCGCTGGCCGGGCGGGACCTCTCTTCGGTCGGCGTGCGCCGCCCCACCACCGGGTACGCGCACGCGTGCGGTTGGGGGGCGGTCGACGGGGCGAGCGGGCTGTTGGACTGGGTCGGGGTCCTGCCCCGACACCGGTTCGTCCGGGAGAGCGCCCTGGACGGCACCGACGAGGCCGGGCTGCACGGTCTGGTCCTGCTCGACCTGCCCGACTTCGATTCGGTCGAGTACGGACACCGGCTGGAGGTCGACCGGCTACTCGGCCTGGTCGACCTGGTGATCTGGGTGGTCGACCCGCAGAAGTACGCCGACCGGGTGATCCACCGCAGCTATCTGCGGGAGTTCCATCGCAACCGGGACGTCACCGTGGTGGTACTCAACCACGCCGACCGGCTGGACCGGGCCGAGCTGCCCCGGCTGCTCGCCGACCTGCGCCGGCTGCTCGACGCCGACGGGCTCGACGGAGTCCCGCTGCTGGCCACCTCGGCGCTGGTGCCGGCCGCGATGACCGAGCTGCGCCGGCTGTTGGAAGGCACGGTGGCCGAGCGGCAGGCGGCGCTGCGTCGACTCTCCGGTGACCTGGATACGGTCACCGACGGTCTGGCGGAGCTGGTCGGTCCGGCCGACGAACGCGCCGAGGATGAGATCAACCGCGGCACGGTGCGCCGGCTCAGCCTGGCGCTGGCGGCGGCGGCCGGGGTGCCGAGCGTCGTCGACGCCGTCGAGTCGGCGTACCTGCACCGGGCCGGGGCCGCGACCGGCTGGCCACTCACCCGGGCCTGGCGCAGGCTGCGGCCGGATCCGCTGCTACGGCTGCACCTGCTCGGCTCCGGCCGGACCGGCGGCACCGGCCCGGCCGACCAACCAGCGCCGGTGACCGCGCCCGATCGACCGGTGCCGCCGTCGCTGACCGGGGCTGGTGGACCGGTGCCGGTCACCTCGTTGCCGGCGCCGAGTGCGGCGCAGCGCGCCGCGGTCGATCTGGCCGTACGCAGCCTCGCCGAGCAGGCCGGTAGTCGGCTGCCGACCCCCTGGTCTGCGGCGGTTACCGCCGCCGCCCGGTCGCAACGGGCCGAGCTGCCGGACGCTCTCGACCGGGCGATCGGCGGTGCCGACCTGGGCCTGGACCGGCAGCCGATGTGGTGGCGGCTGGTCCGCGCGGTGCAGTGGGCGGTCACCGCCACCGCCGCCGCCGGGCTCGGCTGGCTGCTGGTCGGCTTCGTCATCCGTACGCTGGGTCTGCCGGCCCTCGACTATCCGACGGTCGGTGTCCTGCCGGTGCCGACCGCGATGCTGCTCGGCGGCCTGCTCGGCGGGGTTCTGCTCAGTCTGTTGATCCGTCCGGTGACCGGGTGGGCGGCCCGACGGGTCCGCAGACGGGCCGAGGACCGGCTGTACGACGTGGTGGCCGAGACTGCCCGCCGGTTGGTCGTCGCCCCGGTCCGGGCGATCCTGCAGGCGCACGCCGACGCCCGCGACGCGCTGGACCGCGTTCGGTCGTCCCACCGCTGAGGGCCCTGTCCGGTCTTCTGGTGGGAGCGCGGCCCACGGCCTGGCTGGACGGGGCCGGAGTCCACCCGCCCGGCGTGCCCGACATGTAACGCACAGGTGATGCCACCCGCCGCAGCACGGCGTAGGGTCGATTCATGGCCACGCCTGAAACCCCCTACGAAGCGGTGCTCGCCGCCGCCCGTGACGTGACCAAGTTGGAGTGTGCACTCGACGCGGAGATGCTCGGCGCCGCCCTGCTCGGCAGCGTGTACGCGGTGGCGGAGACGGACCGCGCCGATGCGGTCCGGGAGTTCGTCGGCGGTTTTCTCGCCGCCACCACCCGCCGGCGCGCCGCCGCCGCTACCACCATCCGTACCGTCTTCGCCCGGCTGGTGCCGGAGGCGGCGGGCGCCGCCGCGGTGAAGGTCGGCAAGACCGCGCCGCCCTGGTCGGACCGGTTGGGCCGGGTCCGGCTGACCGGCAGCTACGCGTACGGCGACGTGTACGGCGACCAGACCTCGTACCTGGCCACCTTCGCCTACGACGACGAGCTCGGCGGCCCCGAACACGCGATGGTGGCGCTGGTCGACCACAACATCGGCATCACCAAGGATGTCTTCGTCGGCGGTCCGGCCGAGCGGGTCCTCGGTCAGGTCCGGCAGATGTGCGCCAACGACGAGCTGACCTGGTTCCGTGAAGAGGATCCCCGGGTCCTGCGCGGTGAGGTGAGCCGGCACCTGGCGATCACCGACGGGCTGGGCGAGTTGCCCGGCGAGGGGTCGCTCGCCACCGACCGGGCGTTGGTCGGCGCGCGGCTCGCCGTACTGCCCGCGCCGCTGCGGACCGTGGCGCTGGCGCCGGACGACCCGCTGCCCGCCGACCGGCGGACCGTCCTGGTGCGGGAGTTCCTCGCGTCTGCCGAGGCCAAGCGGTTCGGTCTGGACGCGGCCGGCGACGCCGACCTCGCCTCGCTGCACTTCTGCCTGAGCCTGGTGCTCGACCACTCGGCGAGCCTGCTCGACCCCGACCCGATGCGCTGGAGCCCGGCGGTGGCTGGCATGTTCCTGCTGGACTGGGTGCACCGCCGGGCGGTGCTGGACATCGACGACGCGGCCATGCTGCCCGGCGTGGTCCGCGGCTGGTCCGCGTACGCCGGCCGGCAGCGCGGTCTACCGGCAGCGGCGTTCAGCCAGATGGACGCCGCGATCGCCGAGATGGTGCCGGAGTTCGTCCGTCTCTACACCACCGGGGAGCGCCGCAGCCCCGCCACGGCCGCAGTCGCCCAACTCCTTGCCGAGGGTGTCGACCTCAACGATCCGCAGGCGCTCGACGCCTGGATCGAGGCCAACCGGCAACGACTCGCCGACGAGCAGGGCGGATCCTGACGGGTCTATCCGGTTATGCCGCGTCCGACGGCTGCGGGCTGCAGGACGGATCCGGCGTCGGGTCCGGATCCACGTCGGGGTCCGGGGTCGACGTCGGCGACGGATCGATGTCCGGATCGATGTCCGGATCGATGTCCGGATCGATGTCCGGATCGATGTCCGGATCCACATCTGGATTCGGCGACGGCGTCGGGGACGGATCGGGATCCGGCGACGGATCGATGTCCGGGTCGACGTCCGGGTCGACGTCCGGATCCGGCGACGGTGTCGGGGACGGACCGGGATCCGGGTCGATGTCGGGGTCGACGTCGGTGACGGGCGGCGGGTCGTCCGGAGTGCCGGACGGTGGCTGTTCCGATCCTGGATCGCTGGGGGTCGTCGGTGCTGGACCATCGGAGTCCGCCGGTGCGCCCGGGGCCGGCCGGTCACGATCCGACGGTCCGCCCCCGCTGTCGCGCCGGGTGCCGGTGGAAGGTCCGTCCCGGCCGCCGGCACGACGATCCATCGATGCGTCCTGGTCGGTACCGTCCCCGCCGGTCGGCTCGACCGGTCCGGACGGGGTCGGGTGCGGCAGCGGATGCACGATGATCGGTCCGCCGCCCGGCTGGCCGATCAGCGGCAGCACCGTGGCCGGGCCACCCCCGGCCACCGTCGCCGAACCCGCGCCGAGCGTCGCCAGCAGCGGCAACGAGGCGGTCAGCACCAGCAACGCCACGATCAACGCGAACCGCCGGGCAGGTCCGTCCACCCCGGTGGGCCGGGCCAGGCGATCCTGCGGCAGCAGCACGGCTGGACTCCTCATCGGTATGGCCTCCGGTCGATCCACGGTCCTACAGATCACCGGTTCTGGATACATAGTGAAGCAGTGACAGAAAGTTTTCCAGTTCAATACATCGTGTTATCAGAACCGGACGGATGAGTCACACTCGGCCGAACGCAGCGCGAGGCTACAAGTTCCGCGCAACGCGGACATCGCACCTGCATGCCCGGACCGACCTATGACACCCCTCACCTCCAATGCGAATATGGACCGGACGGCACCGCAGCCGCTGCCTCCGCCTCTACCGCGGCGGGCACGACTCGATGACGTCCCTCCCGGACCGGGTCCAGCCAGAACCCGGCCCGTGCCGCGCGGCAACCCTGACCCGGGCCAGGCGCGGTGAGAGGACCTGCACCGGCAGCAGCCGGCAGCGGGACGAGCTGCGCGGTCGGGACACCCCCGCTGCCACGCACGAGCGATGGGAGAGACGGATGGCGAAAGGCGAGCGCGGGACAGCGACCCGTGCCAGACCGGCCGCGGCTCGACGGCGCGTCAGCAAGAACGCCGCCGATCCGGAGTTGGTGCAGCTGCTGACTCCGGACGGCGAACGGATCGACCGGGTGACCGGCCCCGACGGCACGCAGTACACGGTCGACTTCACCGACGCCGAGTACCGTGCCCTCTACCGGGACCTCGTCGTGGTGCGGAAACTCGACGCCGAGGCGACCGCCCTGCAGCGCCAGGGCGAACTGGGCATCTGGGCGAGCCTGCTCGGTCAGGAGGCCGCGCAGGTCGGCTCCGGACGGGCGCTGCGCGCTCAGGACATGGCGTTTCCCACCTACCGCGAACACGGTGTGCTCTACTGCCGCGGCATCGACCCGATCATGCCGCTGGGGTTGTTCCGCGGGGTCGACCAGGGTGGCTGGGATCCGAACGAGTTCAAGTTCAACATGTACACGATCGTGATCGGCGCCCAGACGCTGCACGCCACCGGCTACGCCATGGGCATCACCATGGACGGCAAGGTCGGCGGCGACGACGGCGAGGCGGTCATCGCGTACTTCGGTGACGGGGCGTCGGCGCAGGGTGACGTCAACGAAGCCTTCGTCTGGTCCAGCGTCTTCAACGCGCCGATCGTCTTCTTCTGTCAGAACAACCAGTACGCGATTTCCGAACCCCTCGAACGACAGACCAGGATCCCGCTCTACCAGCGGTCGTCCGGCTTCGGCTTCCCGGGCGTACGGGTGGACGGCAACGACGTGCTGGCCAGCTACGCGGTGACCCGGACCGCGCTGGACAACGCCCGGCACGGGCAGGGTCCGACGCTGATCGAGGCGTACACGTACCGGATGGGGGCGCACACCACCTCCGACGACCCGACCCGGTACCGGATCGCCAGCGAGGTGGAGGCGTGGCAGGCCAAGGACCCGATCGCCCGGGTCCGCGCCTTCCTGGAGAAGCAGCAGATCGCCGATGCCGACTTCTTCGCCGAGGTCGACGCGCAGGCCAAGCGGGACGCGGTGCACCTGCGGGAGCGGGTGCTGAGCATGCCCGACCCGCAGCCCGGCGCGCTCTTCGATCACGTGTACGCGCACGGCTCGCCGCTGCTCGACACCGAGCGGGCCCAGTTCGAGCGGTACCTGGCATCGTTCGAGGGAGGGTCGCACTGATGGCTGAGACACTCACTCTCGGCAAGGCGCTCAACGCCGGGCTACGCAGGGCGCTCGACAGCGACAGCAAGGTCGTCCTGATGGGCGAGGACGTCGGCAAGCTCGGCGGCGTCTTTCGGATCACCGACGGCCTGCAGAAGGACTTCGGCGAGGACCGGGTGATCGACACCCCGCTGGCCGAGTCCGGAATCATCGGCACCGCCGTCGGCCTGGCCATCCGCGGCTTCCGCCCGATCTGCGAGATTCAGTTCGACGGCTTCGTCTACCCGGCGTACGACCAGATCGTGTCCCAGGTGGCCAAGATGCACTACCGGTCGCAGGGCAAGGTGAAGCTTCCGATCGTGATCCGGATCCCGTTCGGCGGCGGTATCGGTGCGGTGGAGCACCACTCCGAGTCGCCTGAGGCGTACTTCTCGCACACCGCCGGGCTGAAGGTCGTCGCCTGCTCCAACCCGCAGGACGCCTACACGATGATCCAGCAGGCGGTGTTCTCCGACGACCCGATCATCTTCCTGGAGCCGAAGCGGCGGTACTGGGAAAAGGCGCCGGTCGAGCTGGAGGCACCACCGGGTACGGCGTACCCGCTGCACGCCGCCCGCACAGTGCGGCCCGGCAGCGACGCGACGGTCCTGGCGTACGGGCCGATGGTACGCACCGCGCTGGACGCGGCGACCGCCGCCGCCGAGGAGGGCCGCGAACTCGAGGTGATCGACATGCGGTCACTGTCCCCGCTGGACCTGGCCGGTACGTACGAGTCGGTCCGGCGGACCGGCCGTTGCGTGGTGGTGCACGAGGCGCCGACAAACCTCGGTCTCGGTGCCGAGATCGCCGCCCGGATCACCGAGGAATGCTTCTACTCCCTGGAGGCGCCGGTCCTGCGGGTGGGCGGCTTCAACACGCCGTACCCGGCTGCCCGCCTGGAAGAGGAGTACCTGCCGGACCTGGACCGGGTACTCGACGCCGTCGACCGCGCGTTCGGTTGGTGAGCGCCGATGTCTCGGATCAAACAGTTCGACCTGCCTGATCTCGGCGAAGGCCTCACCGAGGGAGAAATCCTCAAGTGGCTCGTCGGGGTCGGCGACGTCATCGAGCTGAACCAGCCGATCGTCGAGGTGGAGACCGCGAAGGCCGCGGTAGAGATCCCCGCCAAATGGGGCGGGCGGGTGCAGGCCATCTTCCACCCGGAAGGTGCCACAGTCGAGGTCGGCACGGCGATCATCGCGATCGACACCGAGCCGGCCGCCGGCCCCGCCGCTGAACCGACCGGCCCAGCCCCGTCCCGACCCGAACCGCCACAGCCGGAGATCCCGCCGACCAGCGGTGCGATCGAGCCGGGCATGATCGGCGGGCCGGCACCCGGTGGTCGGACCGCCGTGCTGGTCGGCTACGGCCCGCGGACCACTGCGGCCAAGCGCCGGCCCCGCCGCACCACCGGTGAACCGACTCAGCCGGCCGAAGTGGCGTCGGCGTCGGCCGGCCAGCTGACGGCCGAGCCGGCACCGGCTGAACCGGTACCGGCCGGACCAGGCCCAACCGGGCCGGTGACGAAGGCGCTGGCCAAGCCACCGGTGCGCAAACTCGCCCGGGACCTCGGAGTCGACCTGGCCGGGCTGCGCGGGAGCGGTCCGCTCGGCTCGGTCACCCGGGTCGACGTACTCCGGGCCGGCGAGGCACGAAACGGGTCGGCGCAGACCGGGCCCGCCGTACCGCTGTCCGCCTCCGACCGCGAACAGCGGATCCCGGTCAGAGGGGTACGCAGGTTGACTGCGGAGAACATGGTCGCGTCGGCGTTCACCGCGCCGCACGTCACCGAGTTCCTCACCGTCGACCTGACCAGATCGGTGAAGGCACTGGACCGGATCCGGAGCCAGCCCGACTGGCAGGGGATCAAGGTCTCGCCGTTGCTGATGGTGGCCCGGGCGATGCTGCTGGCGGCACGCCGGCACCCGATGGTGAACTCCACCTGGGCCGGCGACGAGATCGTGGTCAAGGAGTACGTGAACCTCGGCATCGCGGCGGCGACCGAACGGGGCCTGATCGTGCCGAACATCAAGGACGCTGGGCGGCTGACCACTCGGGAGCTTGCCGAGGCGATGGCCGACCTGGTTCGGACTGCGAAGGCGGGGCGGACCGCGCCGGCCGACATGGCCGGCGGCACGATGACCGTCACCAACGTCGGGGTGTTCGGAGTGGACAGTGGCACTCCGATCCTCCCGCCGGGCGAGTCGGCGATCCTCGCGATCGGCACGATCCGCAAGGCACCCTGGGTACACAAGGAGAAGATTCGGATACGCCAAGTAGCGACCCTGGCGCTGTCGTTCGACCACCGGATCATCGACGGCGCACTCGGCTCCGCCTTCCTACGCGACGTCGGAGCGTTCCTGACCGACCCGGAGGCGGCACTGCTCGCCTGGACCTGACCGCCGACCCCTGACGCGACCACGAACGGCGTCGCCACCGTCACCGGTGGCGACGCCGTTTCCGTAGCACCATTAAGTATCCTCGGATCAAACCCGTGCAGGTCGTGGATTCTTAGGCTAGTGGCGACACTCACCTAAGAATCATTGGCAAGCTGGGCTCAGGTGCGCTTCACTTGAGTTGACCGCCGAAGCGGTCGACAAGAGATCCACAGGAGAGCACCATGTCCATGATCGATCGCATCCGCCGCCACCGGGAAGCCAGCCGCCGAACCCGCGCCCTGGAGCGGGCGCTGCGCTCCACTGACTCGGCCGCCGTACGCGACGAGATCCGCGCCATCGCACAGCGCTACCACAGCTGAACGGACCGCCGTCACGGTCCGCCGTCCCGCGACACCTCCGCCACTTCGACGGCACCAGGATTCCTCCGTTGCGGGATCGCCCGGTACGGTGGGCTCGGTCGCCGTCGGGTCGATCCGGCGCGCTGGAGACCAGAACCGGTCGGCAGCCGCCGGACGGCCAGCCGGCACACCCAGGCTGGTAGTGCAGACAGCCAGCCGGGCCCGCCTGGCCACGGTGGCAGCAGAGCCACCGCAGGTCGGGTGAGCCCGCCCGGCCGGTCCGCCGGTGTCCCTGGTCGACCGACCAGCCAGGTCGGCGGCACCGGCGCGGCTGACATGTCATGGAGGAGGCGCACATGACGTCCGAGGGCACGCAGCATCCTGGCCAGGAGCCGGAGGAGGCGGGTGTCGGCGGACCCGCGCCATACGGCAGCAGCCAGCCGCAACGCGGCGCGGCCCCCGATCCCGGCGACCCGGGTGCCGGACACCAACCCGAGCAGTGGGCACTGGCCGGTGGCGGTTGGCGGACCGGATCCGGCGACCAGCCGGGCGGCGCCGGCTACCCGGCGCCGCCGCCCTACCCTGCCCCACCCGGCATTCCGGCGCCTAGCATTCCGGCGGCCGAGCCCTGGTCGCCCCAGCAAGCCTGGCGGACCGACCCGGAGCGACCCGCGACGCCGGCTCCCGCCCCGCCACCCCCGGCCGTGCCGCCGGCCGCCGCAGGGTTCGGCGAACTACCGCAGCGTCAGCCGGAGCCGCAACAGCAGCCCGAGCCGTTCCGCCGACCGGAAGCGCAGCAGCAACCCGAGCCACCGGAACCACCGCGATTCGCTCCGGGTCCGCCGTCGGAGTCGCCGCGGCCCAGCGGTGCGCTACCTTTCTCGCCGTCCGGCCCGACGCCACTGCCGCCCCAGGAGACACGGGTGCCCGGTGCATCGCTGGCCGCCGCGCTCGGCGGTGCCCCGATGCCGCCCGATCCGCTGCGGGCCCCACACGTACCACCGCAGCAGGCCCCGCACCCGCCGCAGCAGGCCCCACACGTACCGCAACAACGTGGTCCGTACCCCGAGCCGGCACTTGCCGACGCCCACCCGGGCTTCCCCGGTTCCGGGCAACCTGGCGGCGAAGCCGGCAG
Source organism: Solwaraspora sp. WMMA2080 (assembly GCF_027497395.1). Lineage (GTDB taxonomy): Bacteria > Actinomycetota > Actinomycetes > Mycobacteriales > Micromonosporaceae > Micromonospora_E. The sequence goes on from NZ_CP114910.1 coordinate 4,410,954, forward strand.
CCCGGAGCCGGTCGGCGACCGGCCGGCGCCGACCGCCGGGCCGCCCGTACAGGCTGGTCCCGGAGCCGAGCAGCACCGCCCAGCGGTCGCGGCAACCGGCGGCACGAGCCGAGCGGTAACCGCCACCGCAGCCGTGCCCAGCACCAGCCGGGTCGCCCCGCCGACGGATCCGGCTGCGCTGCCCACCGGTCGGGCACCGGCCCAACCCCGCGTCTACGGCCGGCCGGTCAACAACGCCGAGCCAGCCGCCGAGCAGCACCCCGAACAGTTCGGCCAGCGTCCCCACCAGTCCGGCCAGAACGGCGTTCCGTTCGCACCACCCGGCTCGCCGGTCCCCATGCCGGAGCACAACCCCGGGCTGCCTCCGCTGACACCACGTCGCCCCGGACAGGTCGCGCCTCCGTTCGGTGCCCGGCCGACGCCGGACGGGGCACCGGACGGCGCCGGCCCCGACGCTGCTGCGCTCGCACTGCCGCACCTGAGCGCCGGGGCGCACATCCAGCCCAGCTCACCGCCGGAGTCGGCGCAGGGCTACCGACCAGCCGGTGCGCCGCCGTACGGAGACCTCGTCGACTCCGGCAACGCCGGGGCGGGTCACTGGAACCGCCCCGGCACAGGTGACCGGCAGCACCCGCCCGGCCCCGGCCAGCCAGGAGCTTCACCGGCTGCCGACGGCGCCCCGCCGGCCGGCCAGTGGGGGCCGCCCGATCCGGAGCAGAACCGGTTTGACGCGTTCCGGCCGGATGCAGCAGAACCGGCCGCCGACGAGGCCGAAGCGGAGCCGGCCCCCCAGGTCCGCAACGGACGGGTCCTCGTCGCGGTTTTCGTCGCCGCCGTGCTGCTGGTGGGAATCCCGATGTCGCTGGTCTGGCTCATCACCCGGCCAGGAGATCAGCCGTTCAACCCGGCCGTCGGCGACTGTGTGAAACAGTCGGGCAACACCGCCGCATCGGCCGACTGCGCTGAGCCGGGCGCGTATCAAATCATTGCCAAGGTCGACCAGATCGACCAGTGCGACGACCCGACCGCCCCGCACATCGAGATCCCGGCGGACTCGGGCCGGGCCCAGGTCCTCTGCCTGCAGGCCGCAGCAACCGAACCGGACCCGGAGGGCAGCGCGGACGTTGGCGAGGAAGCCACCGAGTGACCGCGCCTCGCGTCCGGGCGCCCGAGCTCAACGGTCGACAGTGGCTGAACACCGATGGCCGTGACATCGGCCTACGGGAGCTGCGTGGACGTATCGTCCTGCTGGACTTCTGGACCTTCTGCTGCGTCAACTGTCTGCACGTACTGGACGAACTGCGGCCGCTGGAGGAGAGGTACGCCGACGTCCTGGTGGTGATCGGGATTCACTCGCCGAAGTTCGCCCACGAGCGGGATCCGGCGGCGGTGGCGGCCGCCGTGGAACGGTACGGGGTGAGCCACCCGGTGCTCGACGACCCGGAGCTGGACATGTGGCAGCAGTACGCCGCTCGGGCCTGGCCGACCCTGGTACTGGTCGACCCGGAGGGCTACGTCGTCGCCACCATGGCCGGCGAGGGACACGCCGATGGTCTGTCCAGGGAGATCGACCAGCTGATCCGGACGCACGAGGCGAAGGGCACGCTACGCCGAGGCGACGGCCCGTACCTGCCGCCGACGCCGGCCGACACCACCCTGCGCTTCCCCGGCAAGGCGGTGGCGCTCGACGACGGGGCCCTGCTGGTCTCCGACTCGGCCCGGCATCAGCTGGTCGAGCTCGAACCAGACGGCGAGACCGTCCGTCGTCGGATCGGCACCGGCGAGCGCGGCGGTGCCGACGGATCCGCCCGGTCCGCGACGTTCAGCGAACCGCAAGGTCTGCTCCGGCTACCGGCCGACGTCGCCGCCGTGGCCGGGTACGACATCGTGGTCGCGGACACCGTCAACCATCTGCTGCGTGGCCTGCGGTACGCCACCGGGGAGGTACGCACGGTCGCCGGCTCCGGCCGCCAGTGGCGCTCGACGGTGGACTACCACCCGCACGACGCCCGCGCCGTCGACCTCTCCTCGCCCTGGGACCTGGCCTGGTACGACGGCAAAGTGATCGTCGCCATGGCCGGCATCCACCAGCTCTGGTGGTTCGACCCGGCGACCCGCACCACCGGCATGTACGCCGGCACCACCGTGGAGTCGCTGCGCGACGGCCCGATCCCGGACGTCTGGCTGGCCCAGCCGTCCGGCCTCGCCACCAGTGTCGACGGCCACCAGCTGTGGATCGCCGACAGCGAGACCAGTGCGCTGCGCCGGCTCGCCGACGGCGAGCTGCGTACCGTCGTCGGGCAGGGCCTGTTCGACTTCGGCCAGGTCGACGGCGCGGCGGCCGACGCGCTGCTGCAACATCCGCTCGGCGTGTGCGCGCTCGCGGACGGTTCAGTGCTGGTGGCGGACACCTACAACGGCGCCGTCCGCCGCTACGACCCCGCCACCGACCGGGTGTCCACGGTGACCGACGGTCTGGCGGAGCCGAGTGACGTGCTGGTTACCACGGACGGCACCGTCTGGGTGGTGGAGTCGGCGGCACACCGGCTCACCCGGCTGGCACCGGGTGCCCTGTCGGCGGCCGGCGCCACGGTCGTCGGTGCCCGGCGCCGCGCCGAACGGCCACCGACGCTGATCGCACCGGGTGAACTGTCGCTCGAGGTGGTGTTCACTCCGGCGCCCGGTCAGAAGCTGGATGCCAGTTTCGGCCCGGCGACCCGGCTGGAGGTCTCGGCCGATCCACCGGAGCTGCTGCTCGACGGGGCAGGCAGCGACACCGGGCTGACCCGGCGGCTGGTCATCGACCCGGCGGTGGCCGCTGGCGTGCTGCAGGTGGTCGCCCAGGCGGCGACATGCGACGCCGACGCCGAGCACGCCGCCTGCCACCTGACCAGGCAGGACTGGGGAGTGCCGGTACGGATCGACCCGGCCGGTGCGGGTCGGTTGCCGCTGATCCTGCGCGGAGTCGACTCACACTGACCGTCGGTCAGACGAAGGCGGCGAGGCGTTGACCGTCCGCGAGCAGTGCGGCGCGAATCCGTCCGGCCAGCTCCACCGCGCCGGGCGTGTCACCGTGCAGGCAGATCGACTCGACCGGGCTGGTGACGGTGCTGCCGTCGGTGGCCGTGACGCTGTGCCGCCGGGTCAGGGACACCGCCTGCCCGACGACCTTGTCGGGGTCGCCGAGCAACGCGCCCGGGTCCGATCGGGGCACCAGCCGACCGTCGGGCAGGTAGCCACGGTCGGCGAAACCCTCGCCGACCGCCCGCAGCCCGGCACCGGTGGCGAGCTGCCCGAGGACCGAGCCGGGCAGGCAGAGGACCGGCAGCGCGGGGTCGTAGTCGGCCACCGCGGCGACGACGGCGGCGGCCTGCGCCTCGTCCACGCAGGCCGTGTTGTACAGCGCGCCGTGCGGCTTGACGTAGCGGACCCGGGTCCCGGCCACCCGGCAGAAGCCGTCCAGCGCGGCGATCTGGTAGAGCACGTCGTCGCGCAACTCGTCAAAGCGGTAGTCGATCCGTCGCCGCCCGAAGCCGGCCAGGTCGCGGTAGCCGACCTGGGCTCCGACGGCGACGGCCCGTTCGGCGGCGGCCGCGCAGATCCGGCGCATCGTCACCGGGTCGCCGGCGTGGAAACCGCAGGCGACGTTCGCGGAGGTCACCACGTCCAGCAACACCTCGTCGTCGCCGAGTCGCCAGATACCGAAGCCCTCACCGAGGTCCGCGTTGAGATCCATGGAACCGCACAGTAGTACCGGGCCGTGCCTGGGCCAGCGGGGTGACGTCGTCGACGACACCGACCACCGGGTATCCGCCGGTGGTCGGATGGTCGGCGAGGAAGACCAGTGGCTGGCCGTCGGCGGGGACCTGGACCGCGCCGAGCACCAGCCCTTCGCTGGGGAGTTCGTCGCGGACGGACCGGGTGAGCGGCGCGCCGGTCAGTCGGACACCGATCCGGTTGCTCAACGGGCTGACCTCGTACCCGGTGGTGAGCAGCCGCTGGACCGCCTCGTCGGTGAACCAGTCCGCCCGTGGCCCGAGCCGGACGGCGAGCCGGACCGGAACGACCGGCGCGGACCAGGGCACCGCGTCGGCCGCAGCCCGGCCCAGCGCCGCTGGCGGCGGTGCGGTGCCGACCGGCAGCACATCGCCGTCGCGTACGGTCGGCGGTCCGATGCCGGCGAGCGTGTCGGTGGACCGGCTACCGAGCACCGCCGGTACGGCGATCCCGCCGGCGACCGCGAGATAGCTGCGGACGCCGTACCGGGTCGGGCCGATCTCGACCACGGCGTCCGGTGGTACCGGCGTCGAGGTGAGGAAGCCACCGGACCGGCCGGCGATCCGGACCGTTGCCGGCGCCCCGGCGAGCGCGACCCAGCCGCCGGTGCGCAACCGCAGCGTGCAGCCGGTCAGGGTGATCTCCAGACCGGCGGCGTCGGGCGGGTTGCCGACCAGCCGGTTGGCCAGCGCCAACGCCGGCTGGTCGAGCGCACCGGCCCGAGGTACGCCCAGGTGCGCCCAGCCGTACCGGCCGCGGTCCTGCACGGTGGTGAGCGCGCCGGCCCGGATCACCTCGATCATCGGTCCGCCCCGTTTCCGGCCGGAGCCTGCGGCGCGACCGGCCCGGGTGCGGTGGTCGGCCCGGTGGCGGTCAGCCGGACCCGGGTGCCGGGGGTCAACGTCGCGGGCGGCTCCCGCCCCAGGTCGAACAGCACCAGGTCGGTACGCCCGACCAACTGCCAGCCGCCGGGCGACGCAGTCGGGTAGATGCCGGCATATTCACCGGCCAGGGCAACCGAGCCGGCCGGGACGGCGGGGCGTGGCGTGGCTCGGCGGGACACGCGCCATCGCCTGGGCAGGCCGGTCAGGTATCCGAAGCCGGGCGCGAAGCCGCAGAACGCCACGGTGAACTCGATCCGGGTCAGCTGGTCCACGACGTCGGCGACGGCGACCCCCCACTGCCCGGCGACGTCGGTCAGGTCGGGACCGTCGAACCGGACCGGTACTGTGATCCGCCATCCGGTGTCGTCGACGGCCTCGGCCGCCGCCGGTTGCCAGCCGGCCAGTTGGCTGGCGGTCAGCGCGGGGTCCGGCAGGCCGTCGAGCAGGATGGTCCGGGCTCCGGGGACGATCTCGGCCACCCGCAGGTCGCCGAGTTCACGGCGCCGGCTCAGCTCGGCGCGCCAAGCGTCGACCGGGCCGGGTTCGCTGTCCCCGGGTTGCACGGTGCCAGCCGATGCCGCCCATTCGAGCAGTAGCGCGTGCCGGCCGACCGGAAGTATCCGCATGGGTTCATTGTCGGCCGCCGGACGTCAGCTGGGCAGGAGGCGGACGTGAGGCGACTCACTACCAGCGGGTAACCTACGGTGCCGTAACCTTATCTGGTGACCACCGAAGCGCCCCTTCGCCTCAAGCCGGTCGACATCGGCAAACCCCGGATGCGCGGCTGGCTGCACACGTACGCATTCTTCGTGGCCCTGGTCAGCGGCATCGTGCTCTGTGCACTGGCCGCCACCCGACCCGGCTGGACCGCGCTGGTCAGCTGCGTCGTCTACAGCCTGACGGTGTGCGGACTGTTCGGCACCAGCGCGCTCTACCACCGCCGGGTCTGGTCGGAACGGGCGTACCAGATCATGCGCCGCCTGGACCATTCGATGATCTTCGTCTTCATCGCCGGCACCTACACACCGTTCTGCCTGCTCCTGCTGCCCGGACGCAGTGCCGCCACCCTACTGACCGTGGTGTGGGTCGGTGCGCTGGCCGGGGTGGCGATGAAGCTGATCTGGCCGCATCTGCCGCGCTGGGCCGGAGCCCCGCTCTACATCGCCCTCGGCTGGGTCGCGGTGGTGGTACTACCCGACATCCTGCAGCACGGCGGGGTCACCGCACTGGTCCTGCTGATCGTCGGCGGCGCGGTATACAGCGTCGGGGCGATCTTCTATGCGCTGCGCCGCCCCAACCCGTGGCCCACCGTCTTCGGCCACCACGAGTTCTTCCATGCCTGCACCCTCGTCGCCGCGCTGTGCCATCACATCGCGATCTACTTCGCGCTCTACGCCTGACCCGCCACCACCCCGCCGGGGACCCGGCTCGGGGCCGTCGGAGATCCTGTTCCGTCGGGGGGTGGCGGTCTGCTCGATGTCCGGATCACCGCCGCACCGGGCCACCCGGGCGACGCACCTCCCGGTACTGCTCCTCCACGACCCGGTCCGACTCGACCGGGGCAGCCGGCGCCGGCTCGTCCTGCGCGGTCGGGGACACCACCGTACGGCGGCGGCTCTGCCAGAACCACAACGTCAGGGCCAGCCCGAACACGCCGGCCACCATCAACACCCAGCCGACCGTGGTCAGGTCGAGAAAGCCCAGTTCGGCCTCGACCGCGAAGGCCAGGATGGCGCCCAGGGCGATGAGGAAGATGCTTCCGCCGATGCCCACTTCGTACCTCCTTGGCTGTTGCCGGCACCGTCGTGCCGGCCGGATGCCGCTTGTGAGGTAGCGGCGGGCACGGATGTACCCAGGCGCTTGCGAACTCAATCAGGCAAGCTGCACTGATGACCCGACGCAGCATCGTGCTGCTCCGGCACGCGAAGGCGGAGCAGCCCGAACAGATGGCAGACGAGCAACGCGGGCTCACCCCGCGCGGACACTCGGACGCGGCACACGCCGGGCAGTGGCTGGCTGAACACCAGCTCTGGCCCCAGCTGGTGCTCTGCTCGCCGGCCCGGCGCACCAGGCAGACCTGGCAGGAGGTGGCGGCGGCGGGTCCACCGGCACCCGCCCGGTTCGAACCCCGGTTGTACGGCGGGACCGCGGTCGACCTGCTCGACCTGGTGCGGCAGTTGGACGACTCGGTGTCCCGGGTGTTGATCGTCGGGCACAACCCGACGGTCTCCTACGCCTCGGCGCTGCTCGACCCGATCGGTGCCAGCGACAGCGGACTGCGGACCTGTGGGATCGCCGCTCACGAGTTCACCGGCGAGTGGACGGCGTGCGGACCGCAGGCGGTACCTGCGACCCGCACGTACACCGCCCGGGCAGCTGGAACCAGCTGACCGCGCAGCCCAATCAGTTTGGCGGCGCGGTCAGCTTTGGCGACGTGGTCAGGTTGGCGACGTGGTCAGTTGGGCGGCTGCGGCGGTTCCGCCGGCGGCGGCACCATCTGCGCCGGATGGGCCAGCTTGTTCTCCTCGACGATGACCGTCCGGGCCCGGCGGCGGCGATCGTTCCAGAACCAGAGCACGGTGAGCAGGATCGCCAACCCGGCCAGGATCAGCACCCAGCCCACGGCCCGCACGTCCAGCCACCAGACGTCGGCCCGGACGGCGTACGCCAGGATGGCGCCAATTGCGATGAGGAAGATTCCACTGCCGATACCCATGCGTGCACTCCTTGTGCGGTGGCTACAAGTTGTGCGGTCGCCTGCTGATCTACCCGCCGGGGAGGGCTCGAAACGGCGGCGGCGGAACCTCTGGTTGTCTCCTCAGAACGCGTCCTCGGGTAGGTCCATCAGGTCGAGTCCGGTTCCGGCGATGATCCGACGGTCGGCACCGATCCGGGGCAGCACCTCGCTGGCGAAGAACCGGGCGGCAGCAACCTTGCCCTGGTAGAAGCTCTGGTCGGCGTCGGATACCCCGTCACCGCCCAACGCGGTCAGGGCGACTTCGGCCTGCCGCTGCAGCAACCAGGCGATCACCACGTCGCCGAGCGCCAGCAGCAGTCGCCGGCTGCTCAGACCGACCTTGTACAGCGAGCGCGGCTCGCCGCTCTGCACCTCGCCGAGCCAGCCGGTCATCACGCCGAGGATGTTCTGCACCTCGCCGAGCGCCCGGCCGAGCGCGGCGCGCTCCTCCTTGAGCTGGCCGTTGCCACCTTCGGCGGCGATGAAGGCCTGGATCTCGCCGGCGATCGCCATCAACGACTGGCCGTTGTCCCGTACGATCTTGCGGAAGAACAGGTCGAGGCTCTGGATCGCGGTGGTTCCCTCGTACAGGGTGTCGATCTTGGAATCCCGGACGTACTGCTCCAGTGGGTAGTCCTGCAGGAAGCCGGAGCCGCCGAAGGTCTGCAGCGACTCGTGGCCGAGCAGTTCGTACGCCCGTTCCGAGCCACACCCCTTGACCAGGGGAAGCAGCAGGTCGTTGACCCGCTTGGCGAGCTGCACGGTCTCCTCGTCGCCGGCCGCCCGGGCTACGTTGATCTTGTCCTGCCAGCTGGCCGTGTAGCAGACCAGCGCGCGCAGGCCCTCGGCGTACGACTTCTGCAGCATCAGCGACCGACGGACGTCGGGGTGGTGGGTGATGGTCACCCGCGGTGCCGACTTGTCGGTCATCTGCAGCAGATCGGCGCCCTGGACCCGGTTCTTGGCGTACTCGAGGGCGTTGAGGTAGCCGGTGGAGAGGGTGGCGATCGCCTTCGTGCCGACCAGCATCCGGGCGTACTCGATGATCAGGAACATCTGCCGGATTCCGTCGTGCACGTCGCCGAGCAGCCAGCCCTTCGCCGGCACCCCGTGCTCACCGAAGGTGAGCTCGCAGGTGGTGGAGACCTTCAGCCCCATCTTGTGCTCGACGTTCGTGGCGAAGACGCCGTTGCGCTCGCCCAGCTCACCGGTTGCCCCGTCGAAGTGGTACTTGGGCACGACGAACAGCGACAGCCCTTTGGTACCCGGACCCCCGGCGCCCTCGACACCGACCGGACGGGCCAGCACGTAGTGGATGATGTTCTCGCTGAGGTCGTGCTCGCCGCTGGTGATGAAGCGCTTGACGCCTTCGATGTGGTACGAACCGTCCGGCTGCGAAATCGCCCGGGTGCGCCCGGCACCCACGTCGGAGCCGGCGTCCGGCTCGGTCAGCACCATCGTCGACGCCCACTGCCGCTCGACGAAGAGCTTGGCCCACTCCTTCTGCTCCGGCGTGCCCTCGACGTAGAGGGTGTGCGCGAAGGACGGCCCGGAGGCGTACATCCAGACCGGCGCGTTGGAACCGAGCACCAGGTCGGCCAGCGACCACCACAACGCCCGTGGCGCGTTGGTGCCGCCGAGCTCTTCCGGCAGGTCCAGCCGCCAGAACTCGGCCGACATGAAGGCCTCGAACGAACGTCGGAACTCGGGCGGCAGGGTCACCGAGTGGCTGGCCGGATCGAAGACCGGCGGATTGCGGTCGCCCGGCACGAAGCTGGGCGCAAGCTCCTCACGGGCCAACCGCTCGACCTCGCTGAGGATGCTCCGGGCGGTGTCGACGTCCAGGTCGGCGTAGGGCGCCTGGCCGAAGGTGCGGTCGGCGCCGAAAACCTCGAACAGGTTGAACTCGAGGTCCCGAAGGTTGCTCTTGTAGTGGGTCATCGCGTGGCGGCCCCGCTTCCAAACAGCTGTTACTGGTCAGTAACCATCACTGTATTACTCCCGGGTAGCCAACGACAAGCACGTTGTCTGGCAAACCGAGGACAGCAACGGGGCAGCCCACGGCCCACCAGCCGTCACTTGTCCGGAATACGGTCGTTTTGCCCGGTGCAAGAGGCAGAAATTGGGCAAAACCCAAGAAGCGCTGCAGTTGCCATCAGGAGGCACAGATGTCCGTCACCCGCCTGCTAAACGCACTGGTTGAACCGATCGCCAACCGCCGCTACGTCGGCCGGCACCGGGCCCTCGGCGGCACCAGTTTCCTGTTCGCGATCGCCCAGCCGGCCTGACCTCGCCCAGGGCTCGGCACACCAGCTGTCATCGGGTGCTCCGTCCCGCCGGGGCGGCACGGCCACTCAGCCGCCGGGCGCGCCGACCTCCCAGCTCGGTACGGACGGGGCCGGCACCGCCCCGGAACCCGAGTACTCCATCAGGACCAGGGCGATGTCGTCGTCGAGCCGCCCGTACACCCACTCGACCAACGCCGTCTCCAGTGATGCCAGGCCGTCGCCAACGGTGCCGTGACCCAGCAGCCGCCAGGCCCGGTCCGCGGTGGGGAAGAAGGCACCGTCCCGACGTGCCTCGCCCAGCCCGTCGGTGAACAGCAGTAACCGGTCACCCGGCTCGAGACGTTCGACCCGGGGACGTACCACCGGCATGAACCCGAGCGGCGGCGCCGGAGCCGGCGGTTCCAGCGGGATCACCTCGCCTCGGCGCAGCAGCAACGGAGCCGGATGTCCGCAGTTGACGATGGTCAGCGTTCCGCCGCGCTCCTCGACCAGGGCGGCGGTGACGAAATCCTCGTCGCCCACGCTGCGCGCCACCGCCCGGTCCAGGTCCGCCACGATGGCCCGCAGGTCAGCCCGCTCATAGGCGACGTGCCGGTACGAACCCAGGACAATGCTGGCCAGTCGGACCGCGTCCAGGCCTTTGCCCCGTACGTCCCCAATGATCATGCGTACGCCGTATGGCGTGTCGAGCGCCTCGTACAGGTCACCGCCGATGTCCGCAGCGGCGGTGGCGGAGATGTAGCGTCCCGCCACGGCGAGCGTGCCGACCTGCGGTCCGAGCGGACGCAGCACCGCCTGCTGGGCCACCGACGCCAGCCGCGAAAGCTCAGCGATCTGCTGTGCCTGCCGTTCCCGGATGACCGCGACCGCCGCCGCCAGCCCGGTGGCCAACGCGACACCGACCACGTTCACCGCGGTCGCCAGCGAGAGCATCTGACCGGTCAGCGCGAAGATGCCACCGACCAGGGTGGCCAGCACCCCGGTGGAGAGCACCACCCGCCACGTCGCGAAGGCCGCCGCGAGGAACGGGGCAGCGGCGACCAGACCGACGTAGTTGACACCGGCCCCGTCGGCGATCTCCACCACGGAGACGAGCGCGAGCAGCACGAGGGCCGCGCCGAGGCCGACGCGGGAACCAGCGCTGAGTGGGCGGCGGCCGCCCATCGGGATGATGTGCATGGGTACGCGAAACAGCATGACTCATCAGTGGCGGCGGCCCAACGGAGTTGGCCTGTCGTCTGATCCGGAAATGGCCACCCGGAGTATTGGACAACCTTGGCACCCTGGCTATCCCCCGGGTGGGCGGCGAGCGGTTGCTCAACCTGTGGGCAAACCTGAAAATGGCACATCACGCCGCTGACCAGTGGCTCGACACTGAGTGACAACTCAGCCTTGCGGTCAGTCGCCGAGAATCTCGCAGCGCACCTGCAGGTGACCCAGGTCAAGAGTCGCAATCTTCGCGAAAGCGGCACGGGCCAGGTCGAGGCACCGGTCTGTGGGTTGGCCACCCGCACCTCGGTGCCGAACGGCAGGGTACGGTGCGCGGCGGTCATCCCCGAAGGGTCGAACGCCTCACCGTTCGCGGTGACCTGTCCGCTGGCGTAGTACGACGCACCGCAGGTGCCGCTCTCCACCACCTGGCCACCGGTCTGGTCCCCGTTCTGAGTCGGGGCCGGTTCCGGCGTCGGGGCGGCTCGGTCGGCCCCACGTGCCGCCCGGGTCGACGCGGTCGAGCGGTCCGGGCCCGGCGAGCCGGACGCCGTGGACGGGGTGGTCGTGGACGCCGCAGCCGTGGACGGCACGGCCGTGAACGCCGCAGGCGGTGTCGTCGACGTACCGGCGGTCAGTTCGAACGCCATGGCCGTTCCGCCCGCGAGTACACCGACCAGCAGGACCACCGCCAGCCATGCCGCCAGCCGCAGGCAGGCCGTGCCGTTCAAGTGTGCCCGGCAGATCTACCAGCGAGGACTCCCGGCATACTCGACCGGTGACCGACGCCGCAGGCGCTCACCCACACCGGTCCCGCCCAACCGCGACCGGCGACGTGCCGCAGCCGCCTGCACTCCGGCGGCTGCTGATCGACACCTTCGTCTGGCACGACCCCGGCCCGACCAGCAGCCATCTGGTGAGCGACCTGTCCGGGTGGTGGCGACACCCCCGAATCCTCGCCGGGATCGGCCCGGCCCTCGCCGAGCTGTCCAGCGCCGGCCTGGCCGACGCGGACCGGCCGAGCACAGTGATGACCCCGCAGGTCACCGGGCTGCTTGTCGGCCCGCTGGTGGCGACAGCGCTCGGCGTCGGCGTCGTACCCGCGTACAAGGAGGATCCGCAGCGGACAATCGCAGACGCGACCACCTGGACCACGACGGCGCCCGACTACCGGGGCCGCACGCTGCGGCTCGGTGTCCGTGACCGGCACCTCGGCCCAGGCGACCGGGTCCTGCTGGTCGACGACTGGGTCACCAGCGGCGCGCAGCTGCGGGCCATGGCGCAGCTCGCCGCAGCTCGCGGGGCGGTCGTCGTCGGCAGCGCCGTGATCGTCGCCGACTGTCCGCCCGCCGTCGTCGACGAACTCCGGATCCACAGCCTGATCCACAGCAGAGACCTGTGAACCGCCGGGACGGCGGTCGGGCCCTCGTCGGGCAGAGCGGCTACGGGGTCGCCTCGTGTCCCGGTCGGCCGACGGTACGCCGGGCCTGCTTCATCTCCGCCTCGTGGATGTGCCGGCGGCCGCCCGCCAGCGCGTCACGGGCCGCCCGCTCGACCGCCTGGAAGGTCGCGTAGTAGCCGTCGTCGAACTCCTCGACGATCTGGAACGTCCAGCGGCCCGGCAGGACGTTGCGACCAATCAGCTCCGTCTCGACCCGATCCGCCATGTCCTGGTGACCGGCTCCGCGCAGCAGCTGGACGACCCGGTCCAGGGTCGCGTCCGCGCCGCCGATCAGCTGGTGCATGGAGTAGAGGTGGCCACGGGCCCGGTGCACCGTCTCCAGTGCCTTGCTCAACTCGCCGAGCGCCGCGACCGTTGCGTCGTCCACCCCTCGAGGTCGGGCGTGGTCGGCATCCACAGCCAGCAAATCCTTCGGTTCCGACATGGCACATTCGTACCAGAGACCGGGGCGCCACAACGCTGGGTCAACGATCAACAACCCATAGTAGAGTCGGAGCGATGCGCCGGCCCCCGCAGACCATCTCGGTGGTCACTCCTGTCCATCCCGCGAGCATCCCGTACCTCGCTGACGCGTACGCCTCGCTGCGGGCGCAGCGGATGCCGCCTGGCTGGCAGTGGCGCTGGCTGGTGCAGGAGGACGGGCAGACCGGCGAGGTCGCCGCCGCGCTGCCTCAGGACCGCCGGATCAGCGTCGGCCACAACCGCCCCGGTGGCCCCGGCGTCACCCGCACCATGGCGCTGTCCCGCGTAGACGGGCCGCTGGTCAAGGTGCTCGATGCCGACGACAGGCTGACCTCCGACGCGCTGGCCCGCGACATCGCGGTCCTCACCGCCGACCCGACGGTCGGCTGGACCACCGCGGCGGCGCTCGATCTGCTGAGCGACCACCGCACGGTACGGATGGCCACCGATCCACCGGGCGGCCGGTTGCCCGCCGGTACGGTCCACCGGTGCTGGCAGGAGGACGCCTACCGGCTGCCGGTGCACCCGGCGACGCTGTGCATCCGTACGGACCTGCTGCTGGCCCTGGGCGGCTGGCTGGCGCTGCCCGCCTCCGAGGACACCGGGCTGCTCCTCGCCGCGAGCACGGTCAGCGACGGTCACTTCATCGACGAGCCGGGGTTGCTATACCGGAAGTGGCCCGGGCAGGTGACCAACCAGCAGGCCCACTGGTCCCCGACGGAACGGGCCGACCGGATCCAGGTGATCGAAAGCCGGGTCGCCGCGCTGGCGCTGCTGGGTATCGGCCCGACGTCGTCCACACCGCAAGGTCGGTGACGATGCGCGGCGGTCGTTGCACGCAGTGCAACCTCCTCGGTCCAGGGGTTACCTGTTCAGCTTGATGCCGCAGGTGCATCAGGATGCACCTGCGGCATCACGTGTGCGGAGGCATCTTGGGTCCCCGGGCGGGCAGCTCTGGCAGCCAGCCGACAGACCAAGGACGGTACGGCGCTCACGTCGCAGCTGGAGAGCGAACTGGTCGCAGAAGCCGAGCGCGGGTACGACCCCGAACACCTGATCAGCGTCCGGGTTGACGACCGGAATCCAGGAATTGATCAAAAGGTGGCAGAGCTGACCAACCGCAGCCCAGGACCGACGTCCTGAGCGGGTCTTCCGCATGTGGAGCGGGTGACGGGAATCGAACCCGCACTGTCAGCTTGGGAAGCTGATGTTCTGCCATTGAACTACACCCGCGAGCGGCCCCACTCTACCCGGTCCGCCCGGTCGCTGCGCAACAGGCCCGGCCGCCAACCGAGCACAGCATGGGGTACGGCTCGGCGCCCGTCGACCGACCGTCAACGGGTAGGGCGTCAACGCGTCGGCCGGTGCCACGCGGCGGGTCAGCAGGCGACCGGGGTCGGCACCGGGTGGGAAACGCTGCCGCTGGTCGGGTCGAGCCAGACCTGGACGGCTGGTTGCCGTGGCGCCGCCGCGTAGTGGCCGGTGCCGCCAGCGCGTTGCGCCACCATTGCCACGTCGACGGTGAACTCGAACAGCCGCCAGTCGACGTGCGGCACGGCCCCGAGATCGCTGGCGAGCCGACCCACCTTGGCCGGATCGGTGACCGGATGCGCCCGACCTGCCAGGTACGCCTCGTCGTCTCTCTCCTCCGGCGGGAACGAGTGCAGCGCGTACCGACCGTCCCGCTCCAGGTCACGCCGCTTCGGCGAGTCGATGATGAAGCAGAACAGCCCACTGTCGGTGATCACCGGGGAGACCGGGTGCACCCGGGGACCACCGTCGGCTCGGACGGTGGCGAGGTAGCCGAGGCCGGGACCGTACTGCTGCATGAGGAGTCGGATCGCCGTGGCCAGGCGGGGCTCGTCGGCTGCGAACTCGGACCAGGTTGCCATGCGGTGATTCTATCGAACATGTGTACGAAGAGATAGTGGGATCGCCCGGCCACGCCGATCCGGGTACGTTCCGGCCAGGACACCGGCCGCACGGTCACACCGGCCGCACGGTCGCTATCGTGTGACGATGCTCCTCTCCGACCGGGACATCGTCGCGGAGACCAAGTCCGGCGGCCTCTCCCTCGAGCCGTTCGAATCCTCGCTCATCCAGCCGTCGAGCATCGATGTCCGGCTCGACCGGTATTTCCGGGTCTTCAACAACCACCTGTACACCCACATCGACCCGGCCACCCGGCAGGACGATCTGACGTCCCAGGTCGAGGTGCCCAGCGGCGACCCGTTCGTCCTGCACCCCGGTGAGTTCGTCCTTGCCTCCACGCTCGAGGTCGTCTCGCTCGGCGACGGCCTGGCCGCCCGGCTGGAGGGCAAGTCGAGCCTGGGTCGGCTGGGCCTGTTGACCCACTCCACCGCCGGCTTCATCGACCCCGGCTTCTCCGGCCACGTGACGCTGGAGTTGTCCAACGTGGCGAACCTGCCGATCAAGCTCTGGCCCGGGATGAGGATCGGGCAGTTGTGCATCTTCCGGCTCTCGTCGCCGTCCGAGCATCCGTACGGGTCGGCGGTCTACGGATCCCGGTACCAGGGGCAGCGTGGGCCCACTCCGAGCCGGTCCTGGCAGCGGTGGCGCACCTGGCCGACCAGCTGAACCGGCTGGGCTGTCGGAGAGCCGACCCATTGGCGGCGGGCAGGCGAAAGGCGCCCTCCCAAGCCGGGGGGAGACATGGGAGGGCGCCTTTCCGGTGGCCGGTGCTGCCGCTTGACGGGGGGATCAGCGACACGCGCCAGGCCATGGGGAGGAGTGAGGTCTAGCCGGGCCTGCCGTAACTGTGCACACTCGAACCGATTTTGCGCATCTGCACCGGTTCGCCCGCCTGGGAGGCGTGCACGATCCAGCCGTTACCCACGTACATGCCGACGTGGGAGAGCCCGCTGTAGTAGAAGATGAGGTCGCCGGGGCGCAGCTGGTCCCGGCTCACATTGGCGGTCACCTGACGCTGCCGGGCCGCGTTGTGTGGCAGTGAGACACCGGCCTGCCCCCAGGCGGCCAGGGTGAGACCGGAGCAGTCGTAGCTGCCCGGTCCTGCCGAACCCCACACGTACGGCTTGCCGATCTGCGCGCAGGCGAAGGTGACGGCCTTGCCGGCCGCACCGCCGGGGTAGGTCGCCGGGCAGGGCGCGGGACGCAGCGAGCCGAGGGTGTTGGTCGAGCCGTACGCCTCCAGGCGCAGGTCCTGCAACCGGTCGACCTCGGCGTCGATCTCCTTGGCCTTCGCCGCCAGCTGGGCCTCGGTACTGGTCAGCTCGACGATCAACTCGTCGAGCGGGGCCTTCTTCGCGGCGTACTCGTTCCTGAGGTCGACGACGGCCTGCACGTCACGGGCCTGCCGGCGGGCGAACTGGTCCAGCAGCTCGAGCTGGTCGGCGAGGTGGGTCGGCTTGCCGTTGGTGAGAATCGCGTTGAAGACCGACGGGCTACCACCCTTGTACGACCGCGCGGCGAACTCGCTGACCCGGTCCATCGCCAGGTCGATCTGGATCTGCAGCGGCTTGATCTTCTTCTGCAGTTCGTCCGCCTGCTTCTTCTTGGCGGCGAGATCCTGCCGTACGGCGTTGTGCCGTTCGATCGTCGGTTCGAGCTCGGCCCAGACCTCGTCAATCTGCGACTCGATTTCGGCGACGGTCGGCTGCGCCTGCGCCGGCGCTCCGACCAGCAGCAGACCGACGCCGGTGGTGGCGGCGATCAACGCGGTGAGTATTCGTCGAGGGTCGTGCGGCGTTCTTCGCCGATGGTCGCGGCTGGACCACCGGAGGTATCGCCGAGGGGCGCTCGTAGCCACCGGACTCCTTCTCCCCAGACCGCCTACCGGGTTAGCTGACGGGTTCGGGCGGAAAGGAGACGCCCTACCGCAGGTGGTCTGCGGATTCACCCCGGGAGTGCCGTGGGTCCCCGGCTCGCCGTCAGGCGGCGATTAGGTGGTGTCAGGTCGAGGTCAACCCGGTTGGTTGACGTCCTCCCGACTCGACGATCCCCAAGGTTAGAGAGCAGCGTTCTCGCTACGCAAGCGAGAACACAGACTATCTCATTGAGTACGCGGACGATTGCGCATCGTGCATAGGCTGCCACCGTTCAAGCGTTCGAATTTTGCTGGGCGGACCGGCCCGTTCAGACCGGTCCGACCGTACGTTCGGCTGGCCAAAGCACGTCACTCAGATTGCCCTGGCGAGCGGGCTGACCTGCTGCGATCAGCCGACCCGCTTGAATCCGGCGAGCGGCATGTTGTCGATGTTCTCCATCTGCACGGGTTGACCTGCGCGTGGAGCGTGCACCATCAGGCCATTACCGATGTAGATCCCCACGTGATGCAGATCACTAAAGAAGAACACGAGATCCCCTGGTCTGGCGTTGGCGCGACCGACCGAACTGCCCTGATTCCACTGAGTTCCGGTGTAATGCGTGAGACTGACACCGGCACTTGCCCAGGCATACTGGGTCAGGCCGGAACAGTCGAACGCGTTCGGCCCGGTGGCACCCCAGACGTACGGCTTGCCGAGTTGTGCACACGCGGTGCGTACCGCGGTCCCGGCGGCTCCACCGACCGACACCGCCGGACACGGGCCGGAGGCACCAGATCCGCCGGTGTAGCCGGTGGACTGGTACGCGGCGTTTCGCGCCCGTTCCAGGCGCTTGATCTCGGCGTCAATGGTCTTGCGCTGCTCGGCGAGCGTCTTGTCCTGTGCCTGCTGCTTCGTGATCAACTCGTCCAGCGTCTGCCGTTCGGCGAGATAGCGGTCGCGGGTCTCCAGAACGGCGGTGATCTTTTCCTGCCGACGCTTGGAGATCCGGTCCAGCACCACGAGCTGATCCGCCAGGCTGGTCGGTGATCCGGTCCGGAGGAGTGCGTTCAGCTCGCTCGACGGCCCGGTCCGGTAATAGCGGTTGGCCACCTCACCGATCTCGTCCGCCGCCAGGTTGGCCTGCAGCGACAGCGGGCGGATCTTCTCGTCGAGCGCAGCCGCCTTCTTCTCGTTGGCCTTGAGCTCGCTGTGCACCTTGTTGTACTGCTCGATGACCGGTTCCAGTTTCAGCCACTGGGCGTCCAACTCGGCTTCGATCTCAGCGAGCGTCGGCTCGGCGTGAGCCGGAACAGCCGGGAAGACCAGTGCGGTTACGGTAAGCAACAGCGCAAACGCGATACGCTGAAGAACTCGTACACGCGGATGCTCTCCGCGTCGATATGGGGACCCACTGTGACGATGGATGTGCGAGTTTGCGAGCGCACGTGCCATTGGCAGCGACTCCTTCAATGGTCGATCGCTGGGGCCTCACGGGCGGGGGTACGGAGGCCGACATCCGCAGCGGTCGGTGCATCACCTTATTGGAAAGCGCGGCGTTCGTTCAAGACCGCCTGCCGTCTCTGCTTCATTGCAAGCAGCTGCTCGTCGCCGCCCGCAGCCGCTGCTTCTCTCGCAGCTACCGTTTCTCCTGCAGGCACCGGGCTGGGCGGTTAGCGTGTTGACTTCCTCCCCGCCCTGGAGGAACGGAGATTCCCTGGGTCGCCCCAGGGGGTTCCTGCTACACCGACGACCGCCCCGTCCGAGAGGAGGACTCCTGGTGAGGTCTCACACCGCCTCCACAGGCAGTCACGGAGAGCCCCTCCGCGAGGATCGTCTGGGTTTCACGAACGAGCCGAGTGGTCAACTTGTGCAGGTGATCACGGCGGCGGTCGGCGCTCCGGGCATGAACCCGGGCCACCGCCAACCGGGCCTTGGCCCGGTTGGCCGAACCTCTGGCCCTGCGTGCGAGGTTCCGCTGGGCGCGGGCCAGCCGCTGCCGGTCACGGTGTTCATGTCTCGGGTTGGGGATCTTCTCCCCGGTCGACAGGGTGAACAGGCTGTCGAGGCCGGCGTCGACCCCCACCACGGCAGTGGTGGCCGAGGAAGGCGAGGTCGTGCCTGCCCTGCTTCCGCAGGGTTCCGGTTCCTCCCCGGCCGCAACGCCGGAGTATCCACGGAAGGACTCTGATGACGTCGCTCAGCCTCGCGGAGGAGCTGGTCCTGCTCAGCTATGACGATTCCGGGACCGCGACCGTCGCTTCCCCCGAGCTCGACTATGCGGTCGCCGGGGCGGTGTTGTGCGACCTCGCCGTCGGCGGGCAGATTTCGATCGACACGGACGGCCGGGTGCAGGCCGGCGACGATCCCGGCAGCGGGTACGCGCCCGGCAGCGACCCGGGTCGGAAGCTGCTCGACCGGGTACGGACCAGGATTCTGGCCGAGCCTGGCCGCGCGACCCGCGACTGGGTGGTCGATCTGTCCCACGGTGTAGTCGACGAGGTACTCAACGGGCTGGTCGTCTCGGGGGTGCTCCGCCGGGAACGGGACCGGGTGCTCTGGGTGCTGCCCCGGACCAAGTTCGCTCCGCCGGACGGCGGCGAACCGCCCGCCGAGACGGAGACCCGGCGACGGCTGGCCGCCGCCGAGCGCGGCGCCGGACCGGTCGGACCACGTACCGCCGCGTTGGCCTGCCTGCTGAACGCACTCGACGTGCCGGACGTCGGTGCTGCACCACCTTTGGACGCGCGGCGCCGGCCGCCCGCAGTGCTCGGGCCGGCAGCCTGGCCGATCGCTGCGACCACCGACGTCGTCGCCGGGTACCGGGCAACGGTCGCCCGCAGCGTCTTCACCGCCACCGACGTCGCGACTGGCAGCTAGCTGACCTTGGTAGGTGACGGCGCGAACCGCCGCCACAGCAACCGGACCACGCCGCCGCCGACCGCCCCGATCAGCACCCCGGTCGCGTTGTTGACCCAGTCGTAGCCGACACACTCACGGCCGACGCCGAGCACCGCCTGGCCTACTTCGACGACCACCGGGGCCAGCAGGAGCAGCCCGGTGGCCAGCGCTGGCCGGCGGACCGCCAGCACCGTGCAGAACGCCAGTGGTACGAACATCGCCACGTTGCCGACCCGTTCGCCGAGCGAGTCGACGGTGACCAGCCCGGACCACAGCACCGCCGGATCGGTGAGCGACCGGAGGCACGCGGCGAAGACCTCCCCGTCCGGGCCGGAAACGGAGACCCCGGGGGCGAGCGGTACGCCGGACCCGGTCGGTGCCGGTGGCAGGGTGAGCGCGGCGATCGCGGCAGCGCCGAGAAGCATCCCGAGCGTCGGCCAGCGTGCCCAGCCGAGCCGTACGGCGAGCGGCCGGTGCGCCAGCAGGCTCACGCCGGCCAGCGCCGCGAGGGTGAGGAACGGCCAGGGCTGGGAGAGGAACTCGCGGGCCCAACCCAGCACCCGCTTCTCCCTACTCCTCGGCCGACGATGACGCCGACGATGCTACCGCCGGCTTGACCGACCTGAGCAGCACCGTCGCCACATCGACGACCTCGACGTTCTCGTCCGCCGCGCCGCTGGACTGCTTGCCGGTGACCCCGTCGCCGAGCATGGTGTAGCAGAAGGGGCAACCGACCGCGATGGTCTGGGCACCGGTGGAGAGCGCCTCCTCGACCCGGTCGACGTTGACCCGTTTGCCGATCCGCTCCTCCATCCACATCCTCGCCCCGCCGGCGCCGCAGCAGAACGAGCGTTCCGAGTTGCGCGGCATCTCCCGCAGCTGGGCCGCGTCGCCGCCCGCCCCGGCGCCTGCGGTCAACGCGGCACCGAGCACTTCCCGGGGCGGGCTGAACACCCGGTTGTGCCGGCCCAGGTAGCACGGGTCGTGGTAGGTCAACCCACCGTCGACCGGGGTGACCGGGGTGAGCTTGCCGGCGGTGACCAGGTGGGCCAGCAGTTGGGTGTGGTGTACGACGTCGAAGTGGCCGCCGAGCTGGCCGTACTCGTTGCCGAGGGTGTTGAAGCAGTGCGGGCAGGTCGCGACGATCTTGCGTCTCGCCGGCTCCCGGTCGCCGAACGCCTCGTTGATGGTCTCGACGTTCTGCTGGGCCAGCATCTGGAAGACGAACTCGTTGCCGATCCGCCGTGCCGGGTCGCCGGTGCAGGTCTCGCCCTCGCCGAGGATGGCGAAGTCGACGCCGGCTTCGTGCAGCAGGGTCGCCACCGCGCGGGTGGTCTTCTTGGCCCGGTCCTCGAACGCGCCGGCGCAGCCGACCCAGAACAGGTACTCGAAGTCGTCCACCTCGCCGACCCGGGGCACCGCGAAGTCGAGCCCCTTGGTCCAGTCCTCCCGGGTGTTCGGTGGAGCACCCCACGGGTTGCCCTTGTTCTCCAGGTTACGCAGCATCACGCCGGCCTCGCTGGGGAAGCTCGACTCGATCAGCACCTGGTAGCGGCGCATGTCGACGATGTGGTCGACGTGTTCGATGTCCACCGGGCACTGCTCCACGCAGGCCCCGCAGGTGGTGCACGACCAGAGCACGTCCGGGTCGATGACGCCGCCGTCGTCGGCGCCGCCGATCAGCGGGCGGTCGGCCTCGGCCAGCGCCAGGGCGTCGACCTTGGCGAGTTGTTCGGCCGTGCCCTTCTCCTCGCCGGTGAGATCCTTTCCGCCGCCGGCGAGCAGGTACGGCGCCTTGGCGTAGGCGTGGTCGCGCAGCGACAGCACGAGCAGCTTCGGCGACAGCGGCTTGCCGGTGTTCCAGGCCGGGCACTGCGACTGGCAGCGGCCACACTCCGTACAGGTGGTGAAGTCGAGCAGGCCCTTCCAGCTGAACTGTTCGACCTGAGCGACGCCGAACTGGTCCGACTCCGGGTCGGCCTCTTCGAAGTCGAGCGGCTTGCCGTCGCTCATCATCGGCCGCAGCGCGCCGAGGCCGGAGTTGGGCCGGCCGGGGTCCCGCTTGAAGTAGATGTTGAAGAAGGCGGCGAACCGGTGCCAGGCCACCCCCATGGTCAGCGTCAGCGCGATGACGATCAGCCAGGTCATCGAGATGAGAATCTTGATCAGGGCGGTGATGCTGATCGCCGATTCGGAGGCGGGCAGGACGGCACCGAGCGCGTGGCTCACCGGGGTGGCCCAGACCGGGAAGTCGAAGTGGTCGGTGGCCACCCGGAAGCCACGGATCAAGAAGCCGCAGATCAGTACGGCGAGCACGACGGCTTCGACGAAGTAGCCCTGCCACATCGTCGAGCCGGTGAACCGTGACCGGCCGCCGGCGCGGGTCGGCCGGTTCGCCAGCCGGATCCCGATCAGCACGCCGATACCCGCCATGCCGAGGATCGAGATGAGCTCGGTGACCAGCCCGTACAGCAGCCAACCGCCGATCACCGGAATGCCGCCGCCGGCGTCGACCACCTCGAAGTACGCCTCCAGTACGAGGATGGAGAGCACGATGAAGGCGACCATGACGAACCAGTGGGCCGCCCCGACGACGCTCCATTTGAGCATCCGGGTGTGGCCGAGGGTTTCGCTCAGCATCACCTTCGCCCGGGTGGCCGGGTCACCGGTGCGGTGCGGGTCGGCCTTGCCGAGTCGGATGATCGAGACGAACTGCCAGACCGCCCGGCCGGCGAGCACCACCGCGACGGCGGTGACGATGGCGGCGACGACCGTGGTGACGATCTGGACCGTACCCATTCGTTGGCCTCCCGGTGTGCTGGACGAGCGGCAGAGTGACCGGAAGGCCGGTCACGGAGCTTCAGCCTACCGCCAGGTTACCCATGGGTAATGTGACGAGCGTCGCACCGGACCGGCGCCCGGTACTCGCCACCCTATGGCAGCGTCGCCGCCGCGCCGCCGCCCGGCCCTCGATAAAACAGCAGGTCGGCCGGCGTCCTCGGGGACACCGACCGACCTTGGGCGGCACTGGCGGGCCGGCTGCGGACCGACTGTGAACCGGGTCAGCGCCAGCGGGAGAGCAGGATCAGCGAACTCACCATGGCGCCGAACCCGATCGCCAGGTTCCAGTAGCCCCAGGAGGCGACCGGGTAGGCGGTCTCCGACAGGTAGTAGACGACCAGCCAGCCGATGCCGAAGACGATCAACGAGACGGCGCTGATCGGCAACCAGACCGGACTCGGCTTGCGGGTGGCAGCCGTCTGGGTCGGGCGGACGTCGGTCGGCGGGGTGTAGACCTTCTTCTTGCGAACCTGCGACTTGGGCACGACGCTCTCCTGGTGGCTATCATCCGGCCCGGCAACCGGACGCAGCGGCGACGGTCCATGGCCAATAATGTTCAAGAGCTAGCGTAGTCAAGTTGCCGCGATCCGGCCACGGGCCGCAGCACGGCAGCAGCGACATTTGGGCACAACCAGGTCCACCAGGTGCGATAGACCGCCCAGGTGGTCCATTATGCGGACACTTGTCGATGGCCGGCAGGCGGAGAGGGGGCGAGATGGAGTACACCTCCGGCAGCGCGTCCTGGCGGGACGTGGTCCGGCGTGCCGTTCGCGGGCTGCTGCGTCGCCGGCGCGGCGCGGAGCAGCCCGGCTGGTCCGCCGGCGTACCGCTGATCGCGCTGCTCGCCGGCCTGCTGTTCACCACGACCGCCACCACCGCCAGCGGCACCAGCCTGCGGGAGGACCGTCGACCACAACTCGCGCAGCTGATCGACGACCGACGTACCCAGCTGGCCGCCGCCGAGGAACGAGCCGCCCAACTGCGCGACCAGGTCGACCAGCAGACGGAGCTGGTCGCCGGGTCGGACGAGCCGATCGCGCGGCAGCAGGCCCGGATCGACGCGAACCGGTCAGCGGCCGGCTTCACCGCGCTGGCCGGCCCAGGCGTCATCATCGAACTCGACGACGCGCCGCGGCTGACCGACCTGCCGGACGGTGCCAGCAACGACGACCTGGTGGTGCACCAGAGCGACGTACAGGCAGTGGTCAACGCACTGTGGGCCGGCGGCGCCGAAGCGATGTCAATCATGGATGTACGGGTGTTGGCGACCAGCGCGGTACGCTGTGTCGGGAACACGCTGTTGTTGCACGGCGGGGTCTACTCGCCCCCATTTCGGATCGCCGCGATCGGTGACCCCAGCGCCCTGCAGCAGGCGCTGGCCGACTCCGAAGGGGTGCAGTTGTTCAGGGACGCCGTGACCCACTTCCAGCTGGGCTACCAGGAGACCGTCGAAGCCGAGCTGACCGTGCCGGCGTTCGACGGCTCGGCAGCGCTGCGGCACACCACCGTTGCGGAGTCGGCGCGATGACCCGGCCCGGGGTGCCCGGCCATCCAGAGGCGCCCGGCCATCCCGACCAACCGCACGACTCGGGCCGGCACCGCACATACCACACCGACGACTCGACCACGGTGCTTCCCCGCTTCACCGGGCCGAACCCGGCAACGGCCCCGGGCCCGACACCCCCGGCACATCAGCACCCGCCCGGCTACTCGCCGCAGCAACTGGCCCAGTACCAGCGCCCCCGGCCGCCGGAGCGCGACGATGCTGCCCGCACGGCCGTCATCCCCGCCTACCCGGCCGAGCCGGCCGCGTCCACCACGGTGCTGCCGGTCGTGATCAGCAGCTACCAGCCGCCGCCGAACGGCGAGTCACCGGCCGGCAGCGGGCGGGATCCCGGCCCCGGCGAGCGCGACGGTGCCGCCCCCCGTCGCGGTGAGCGGGTGGTCAAGTTGCGACCGGAGCGCACCGACAGCGGTTACAAGAGCGTGTACTCCGAACTGACCAGACCGACCATCTGGACCGCGCTGCGCACCACCGCCCGGGTCACCGGGGAGCTGCTGATCACCTTCGGCATCGTGGTACTGCTCTTCGCCGGCTACGAGATCTGGGGCAAGTCGGTCATCGTCAACGCCCATCAGGACGAGCTCAGCGACCAGCTCGCCCAGCAGTGGGCCGAGGTGCCCGAGCCGGTGGTCAGCGACGGCCCGACACCCGAGCCCGAGGCGTCCCCCACCATCCAGGTGCAGGGCACCCCGGTCGCCGGGCTCTACATCCCGAAGCTGGACAAGAACTGGATCGTCGTCGAGGGCGTCGGCCAGGACGACATCCGGTACGCGCCGGGTCACTACCCGGACAGCGCCGGCCCTGGGGAGGTCGGCAACTTCTCGGTGGCCGGGCACCGCAACCGGGCCACCTTCTGGCGGCTGGACGAGCTGGGCGACGGCGACACGATCGTCGTCGAGGACCGGGACACCTGGCACGTGTACGCGGTCACCCGCAACCACATCGTGCTGCCCAACCAGACCGAAGTGGTCGCCGCAGTACCCGGCGACCGTCGGGCGCAGCCGACCGAGGCGATGCTGACCCTGACCACCTGCCACCCGAAGTTCGACAACTACCAGCGGCTGATCGTGCACGCGGCGCTGGTCCGCAGTCAGCCCAAGGCCGATGGCCGACCGGCGGAACTCGGCGGCTGAGCCATGTACGCCTGGATCTGGCGCAAGCTCCCGTTCGGCACGCCCGGCAAGCTGATCGGTTCGGCGCTGCTCGCCGGACTGACGGTCGTCCTGCTCTGGTACGTGGTCTTCCCGTGGGCGGAGCCGCTGCTGCCGTTCGACGACGTCCAGGTGACCGAGGACGGCGGCGGCACCGACCCCGGCGACGGCGGTCCGGCCGACGGCGGCGACGGCGGCGATCCGGACGGTGGCGGCGCCGACGACTACGAGCTGCCGTACGACACCGAGACGAACAACCCCGTACCCGATGAGAACGGCGACTAGAGTCAGGTGTCCGCGTGCGCGTACTGGTGATCGACAACTACGACTCGTTCGTGTTCAACCTGGTGCAGTACCTCGGCCAGCTGGGCGCCGACTGCGACGTCCGGCGCAACGACGAGATCTCCGTCGACGAGGTCGGCCGGCTCGGCGCGGCCGGTGTGCTGCTCTCCCCCGGTCCGGGTGCCCCGGACAGCGCCGGCATCTGCCTGGAGGTCATCGAGCGGTACGCCGGACAACTGCCGATCCTCGGCGTCTGCCTCGGTCACCAGGCGATCGGTGCCGCGTTCGGCGGGGTCGTCGAGCGTGCTCCCGAGCTGCTGCACGGCAAGACCTCGCTCGTCGAGCATCGGGGCGTCGGGGTGCTGGCCGGGCTGCCGGATCCGTTCACCGCCACCCGCTACCACTCTCTCGCGGTACGCGAGGACGGTCTGCCGGCCGAGATCGAGGTCACCGGGCGTACCGCGTCCGGGGTGGTGATGGCGATGCGGCACCGGAGCCTGCCGGTCGAGGGGGTGCAGTTCCACCCCGAGTCGGTGCTCACCGAGGGCGGCCATCTGATGCTGGCCAACTGGCTGGCCGGCTGCGGTCTGCCGCAGGCCCGGCAGCGGGCACCGCGACTCGCCGCCGAGGTGGAGACCCGGCGGCGAGCCGCGTTCGTGTCGGCCTGAGCGCAGGCCCGGCCGCTAGGACCGCGGGCCGCGACTCAGTCGAACAGCCGGGAGACAGGCGCGGTGGGCAGCAGGCCGCTCACTCCGCTGCCTGGGGTGCTGGAGCCACCACCACCGCCCTCGCCGTCACCGTCGCCCGGTGGCGGGCTGGTCGTCGGGGGTGAGCCGGTCGGCGACGGGCTGCCGGTCGGGTCCGGCGACGGCTCCACCTCCTGCCGGGGCTGGGAGACGACGATCTCCACCCGGGAGTTGACCCGGTGCTCGCCGTTGTTCGGACTCTGGCTGGTGACGATGCCGGCATCGGCCGGGTCGACTTCCTCCCCGTCGATCACCCGCGGGTCGAAGCCGCGGTTTTCAAGCGTCGCGACGGCCTGGGCTTCGGTGTAGCCGACGACGTTCGGCATGTCCCGCAGATTGTTGAGCGAGACGTGCACCTCGACCTCGCTGCCCACCTCCACCATCTCGCCGGCGCTGGGCACCTCGATCACCTGGTCCTTCGGTGCCGAGCTGTCCACCTCCTCGAAGACGGCGATCAGCTTTCGGTCGGTGAGCTGCTGCTCGGCGGCGCTGCGGGTGAAGCCTTTCATGTCGGGCACCTGGACCTTGCCCGGGCCGGAGCAGACGACGAGGGCCACCTCGGTGCCCGGTTCGACGGCGCCCGGCTCCGGTGACTGCTCGATGACGGTGTTGACCGTACAGTTCGCGTCGTCGCGAGGGGTGACGTCCGCTGTCAGCTGCAGGTCGGTGAGGGTCAGCTGGGCCTGTTCGATCTGCGCGCCGACGAGGTTGGGCAGATCGACGGTGACCGGCTCGTCGGGGGCGGAGTTCATCCAGATCAGCCCGGTGGCCAGGGCGATCACCGCGAAGACGCCCAGCGCGCTGAGCCCGGCGATGACCGCCGGCGAGGTCCGCCTCGGCGGCGGGCCGCCGACGCCGCCGGGGATCCGCTGGGTCGAGCCGGTACGCCCGGTGGCGCCCATCGCCGCGGTTTCGTCGTCGCGCAGCACCGGGGTGGCCAGCACCGGCCGGCCGGAGGCGGCGCGCAGCAGGTCGGCCCGCATCTCGCCGGCGCTCTGGTAGCGGTTGACCGGGTTCTTGGCCAGCGCCTTCAACACGATCGCGTCGATCGCCGGGGTGACGTCCCGGTTGATCTCGCTCGGCGCCCGAGGGTCCTCCCGGACGTGCTGGTAGGCGACGCTGACCGGGCTGTCGCCGACGAACGGCGGATGGCCGCAGAGCAGCTCGAACAGCACGCAGCCGGCCGCGTAGACGTCGGACCGGGCGTCCACCGACTCGCCCCGGGCCTGCTCCGGGGAAAGGTACTGCGCGGTGCCGATCACCGCCGAGGTCTGGGTCATCGTGGTCGCGCCGCTGGCCAGTGCGCGGGCGATGCCGAAGTCCATCACCTTGACCTGGTCGGTCTGGGTGAGCATGACGTTGCCGGGCTTGATGTCCCGGTGGATGATGCCGTGCCGGTGGCTGAACTCCAGTGCGGCGCAGACGTCGGCGCAGTATTCCAGGGCCCGACGCGGGTGCAGCCGGCCCTCGGCGGCGAGCACCTCCTTGAGGGTGCGGCCGTTGACGAACTCCATCACGATGAACGGCAGCGTCTCGCCGGTGGCGGCGTACTCCTCGCCGGTGTCGTAGACCGCGACGATCGCCGGGTGGTTGAGCGACGCGGAGTTCTGCGCCTCCCGCCGGAACCGTTCCTGGAAAGTCCGGTCCCGGGCCAGGTCGGTGCGCAGCATCTTGATCGCGACGTCACGGCCGAGCCGCAGGTCACGGCCGCGGTGAACCTCGGCCATACCGCCATAGCCGAGCAACTCGCCGACCTGGTACCTGCCACCTAGCAGGCGGGCCTGCGCGGTCATCGTCCTTGTCGTCCTTCGCTCGTCTGGTCGTCATCGGATCGGACCAAGTCGGGTGCTTCCATCGACGGTACGGGTCCCACGCTGGTTTCGACGTGTCCGGCTGCCATCTGGTTCTCAGCCGTAACCAATCGCACCACGGGTTGCCCCAGAGCGGCCGAATTGCTGGCGCTGTCGATGATCCGGTAAGCGACCAGCCCGGTGCAGAGCAACACGATCAACGCTCCGAGGATGATCGCCAGGACGGTGAACACTTGCCGGTGCAGGCCACCGGACCGCTGGGGCGGGGCTGGTGGCCGGTTGTAGCCGTACGGGTTGGGTGGACGACCCGAAGCGGGCAGGGGCTGCCGCGCCGGGGTGGCAGGGTGATGGTAGCCGGCCGGATACCCGCCCGGCATCATCGGCGCGGTGGCGGGCCGGTAGCCGGGTGGTCCGGGCATCGGCTGCCCCGGCGGCGGCCGCTGACCGGGCGGCACCGGATTGGGCGGCACCGAGCCGGGGTGCATCGGCCCTGGCGACATCGGGCCCGGAGACATCGGCCCGGGAGACATGGGTGCGGGGCCGGACGCCATCGGCGAAACCGGCGCTGCCGAGGTGGGCCGGGGCGCGGCCGGGTGCTGGCCGGGATGCTGCTGGCCCGGGTGCTGCTGGGCGTGTGGTGGCCGGGGCGGGCCGGCCGGTGGCCGGGGCTGGCCGGCGAGTGTGGTGGCGGCCTGCCGGGAGACGGCGGCCATCGTGGCGGCGCTCTGCCAGCGCGCCGCAGGATCCTTGGCGAGCGCGCGCTCGACGAAGCTGCGGACCACGGGTGGGATGTCCGACGGCAGCGCGCGCGGCACCTCCCGCACGTGCTTCATGGCGATTTCCAGCGGATTGTCGCCCTCAAACGGCCGCCGACCGGACAGACACTGGTAGGCGACCACGCCGAGCGCGTACACGTCGGAAGCCGGCGTCGCGACCGCGCCGGACGCCTGCTCGGGGGAGATGTACGAGGCGGTGCCGAGCACCGAGCCGGCGGCGGTCAACTGGCCGACGATCTCTGAGCGGGCGATGCCGAAGTCGGTCAGCACCAGCGTGCCGTTGGGTCGTACCAGCAGGTTGCCCGGCTTGACGTCGCGGTGCACGATGCCCTTTTCGTGGGCCGCGTGCAGCGCGTCGGCGGCCTGGGCGATCAGCGCCATGGTGCGGGCCGGGGTGAGCCGCCCGACCCGGGACAGGGTGCGCGACAGCGCGTCGCCCTCGACGTACTCCATCACCAGGAAGGCGATGTGCTTGTCGCTGCCGTAGTCGTAGACGTCGACCACGCCGGGATGGTTGATGGTGGCCATGGTGCGGGCCTCGCCGCGGAACCGCTCAGCGAAGCCGGGCTCCTCGAGCAGCGCGGGAAGCAGGCTCTTGACCGCGACGGTACGGCCGAGCACCTCGTCGGTGCCGCGCCACACGTCGCCCATCCCGCCGCTGGCGATGCGCTCGTCGAGCCGGTAGCGGCCGCCGAGCAGGACTCCGGAGCTCAGCATCTCATCGCCCCTCACGTTCGGCGACGAGGGCCCGCATAATCTGGCCGGAAATCCGGGCCGCTTCCGCGCTGCCGCCGCTGCCGGCACCTTCCAGCAGTACGCAGACCGCCGAAATCGGTTCACCGTCCTCGGACGTGACGAAGCCGATGAACCATCCGTGGTCGTCGTCGCCCTCGCCGGCCTGCGCGGTGCCGGTCTTGCCGCCGACGGTGTACCCGTCGATCCGGGCGTTGCGGCCGGTGCCGTTGCGCACGACGCTGACCATCATCTCCTGCAGGTCGGCGGCGACCGACCCGCTCACCGACTGGCGCAGCTCCCGCGGGTCCGCGGTGTAGTAGCTGCTGGTCCGGTCGGCATGCAGCAGCTGCTGGATCACGTACGGACGCATCTGGCTGCCGCCGTTGGCCACCGCCCCCGCGATCATCGCGCCTTCCAGCGGGGTCATCCGGACGTTGTTCTGGCCGATCGACGACTGGGCCAGCGCCGCGCCGTCCTCGCTGCCGTCCGGGTTGGCGATGTCGCCGGTCCGGCTGGCCGCGACCGGCAGGCCGTCGTCACCGCTGCTCCGGCCGACGACCAGCTCCTCGTCCTCGAAGCCGAAGTCGCGTGCCTTTGCCTTGACCGTCTCGGCGCCGAGCTCCACGCCCAGCTTGGCAAAGCCGGTGTTGCACGAGTCGGTCAGGGCGGTGATCAGGGTGACCTCGTCCTGTGGGCAGATGGAGTCGACGGCGTTGCGGATGTCGGTGCCGGAGTCAGGGTGCCGGTAGACCGGGCCGGCGGAGATCGGCGTCTCGACGGTGGTGCCGTTCTCCAGGGCCGCCGCCGCGACGACGACCTTGAAGGTGGAACCGGGCGGCAGCACCTCGCCGAGGGCCCGGTTGTTCAGCGGACGGTTCGGGTCACTGTCCAGCTCGTTGAAGGCCTCCTGAGCCGCCCCGGTGTCGTGGCTGGCCAGCGGGTTCGGATCGAAGCTGGGCAGCGACACCAGGGCCTGCACCGCGCCGGTACGCGGATTGAGCGCCACCGCCGCGCCCACGTCGACGCCCACCCGGTTGTCCAGCAGCTGCCGGTACGCGGTCTCCTGCGCCCGCCGGTTGATGGTGAGCAGCACGTTCCCGCCGCCGGTCTCCTCGCCGGTGAACAGGTCCCGGACCCGGTCGGCGAAGAGTTGGTCGCTGGTGCCGGCGAGGAACTCGTTCTCGGCCTTCTCCACGCCGGTGGCGGCCAGGTTGACCGGCTTGTAGCCGATCACGTGCGCGTAGAGCTCGTTGTCCGGGTAGGTCCGCAGGTACTGCAGCTCGCCATCGGTCGGCGTGCTGGTGGCCAGGGCACGGGCGCCGGCTTCGATGTTGCCGCGTTGCCGGTCGTACTCGGCGACCTGCACCCGGCCGTTGTAGTCGCTGGTGCGGTACTCCTCGGCCTTGTAGCCCTGGACCCAGTTGAGGTTGACGAAGAGCAGGCCGAACAGAACCATGATGACCACGCCGACTCGGCGCAGTGGGGCGTTCATCGGCGGATCACCTCCGTCGGCGCGCCGTGCAGCTGGGCGGGTGGTCCGGCCGGGGTACCGGGCGGCCGGGGCTCGGCCCCCACCACCGGCCGGCGGCCGGCGTCGGAAATCCGCAGCAGCATCGCCACCAGCAGCCAGTTCGCCATCAGCGACGAGCCGCCGGCGGACAGGAACGGGGTGGTCTGACCGGTCAGCGGGATCAACCCGCTGATCCCGCCGACGATCACGAAGACCTGCAGGGAGAGGGTGAACGCCAGGCCGCCGGCGAGCAGCTTGCCGAACGAGTCGCGTACCGCCAGACCGGCCCGCAGCCCGCGCTCGGCGACCAGCAGGTAGACGACCAGTAGTGCGGAGAGCCCGAACAGGCCGATCTCCTCGCCGAGGCCGGCGAAGATGAAGTCGTTGTGCACCTCCGGCACCTTCAGCGGCTGGCCGCCGCCGGGTCCGGCGCCGAACAGCCCGCCGGTGCCGAGCCCGAGCAGCCCCTGGACCAGTTGGTAGCCGTCGGCGTACGGGTCGGAGAACGGGTCGAGCCAGATGTTGGCCCGCTGGTAGAAGTTGGCGAACGGACCGCCGACGATGTTGCCCAGGTGGTACGCCAGGAACGCTCCGCCGAAGAACAGCAGCAGACCGATGATCAGCCAGCTGACCCGTTCGGTGGCGACGTACAGCGTCACCACGAACATGCCGAAGTAGAGCAGCGACGTCCCGAGGTCCTTCTGGAAGACCAGGACCAGGACGCTGAGCAGCCAGACCACCAGCACCGGGCCGAGGTCGCGCCCCCGGGGGAAGTCGATCCCGAGCACCCGCCGGCTGGCCAGCGACAGCACCTCACGCTTGCGGACAAGGTAGTACGCGAAGAAGGACAGCAGGGCCAGCTTGGCGAACTCGCCGGGCTGGATGGAGAAGCCGCCGATCAGGATCCACAGCTTGGCGCCGTTGACCTCGGAGTACCGCGCCGGCAGCACCGCCGGGATCATCACCAGCACGATCCCGGCCAGCCCGAGGGTGTACGCGTACCGGGCGACGACCTGGTGGTCGCGGACCAGGACGAGCAGCCCGGCGGCGAGCACCACGGCGGCCAGGGTCCAGGCCAGCTGCCGCCCGCCGGTGCCGGCGAAGATCGGGTAGTCGATCCGCTCCGCGGCGGCTACCTGGGCCAGGTCGTAGCGGCGCAGGAATCCGACGCCGATGCCGTTGAGCAGGGCCACCGCCGGCAGCAGGGCCGGGTCGGCGTGCGGGGCGAAGAACCGGATGACCAGGTGCAGGCCGACGAAGACCGCGCCGACCACGGCGGTCGGCACCCAGAAGCCGGGCCGGATGGTGCCGAGCACGGCCGCTTCGGCTGCGGCCGAGTAGAGCGCGACCACGGCGAGCGCGAGGGCCAGCAGGCCGAGTTCGGCGTTCCGCCGCGTCCTGATGGGGCGGATCCGCGGCATCTCACCGGTGATGGCCGGCGGGGCGGGTCCGACTGAAGCGGTCACTGGGTTTCCTTCACCTCGCTCGCCGGCCTCAGCCGACCGTCCGGCAACCGGCCGGGTTGGTCACCGGCGGGACCGGCTCGACCGGTGGGGCGTCCGGGGAGCTCTCCGGGGCACCGGACGGGCTCGGCGTGCCGCCCGGTGACGGGCTGTTCGCCGGTCCGGTCGGTGACCCGGAGACGAGGCCCTCGGGTGTCGCACCGGGCGATCCGGTCACGTCGGCTTCCGGTGACGGCGTGGGCGACGGCGGCGGGGTCGGGGAGGGCGACGGCGGGCAGATCGGCTTCAGGTTGGGGTTGCCCGGGTCGTCCCGGGTGAGTTCCAGCAGGTGCCGCTGCGCCTCGGCTTCGCTGCCGGCGTGGATGCCGCGCTTGACCCGGTCCTGGGCGACGGAGGTCAGGTCGTCCAGGGCGAGGTCGCTCGTCTGGTGCACGGTGGAGAGGCTGACGCCGGCCACCTCGCCCGGCATGCCCTGGAAGATCGCTAGCTGACCGTCGCCGGTGGCGCCGACGTAGTACTGCCGTTGGGTGTAGGCCCAGCCGGCCCAGACCCCGCCGCCGAGGATGCCGACCAGCACGACCAGCACGATCGCCGCGCGCAGCGGCCGGCGGCGGGGGCGTTGCTGGTCGTCGTCCGGGGCGGCAGCGGCGGCGTCGGCCGGCTCCGGCACGGCGGCCCGTGGCGCGGACAGTGCGGAGGCCCGGGCGGCCGGGGTGGAGTCGTCGGCGGCGGTCGCCATGCCGCGGTCGCGAGCGGCGGCACCGCCGACGATCGGTGCCTGCTCGTGGATGCTCTGGTCGGTGGCGTCGGCCACGACGACGGTGATGTTGTCCGGGCCGCCGCCGCGCAGCGCCAGCTGGACCAGGCGCTCGACGCACTTGCCCGGATCGGTGTACTCGCGCAGCGTTTCGGCGATGGTGTCCGGGCTGACCACGCCGGACAGCCCGTCACTGCAGATCAGGTAGCGGTCGCCCGCGACGACCTGGCGTACCGAGTACTCCGGGTCGATGTCCCGACCGTCCAGCGCCCGGGTCAGCAGTGACCGCTGGGGGTGGCTGCTGGCCTCCTCGGCGCTGATCCGGCCCTCGTCGACCAGCATCTGGACGTAGGTGTCGTCCTTGGTGATCTGCGCGAACTCCCCGTTGCGCAGCAGGTACGCCCGGGAGTCGCCGATGTGCACCATGCCGATCTTGCTGCCGGAGAAGAGCGTCGCGGTCAGCGTGGTGCCCATCCCCTCCAGATGGGGGTTGGCGTCGACGGTGTCCCGCAGGTGCTGGTTGGCCAGGCCGACGGCGCCGCGTAGGGCGTCGACCATGGCGTCGCCGGGAACGTCCTCGTCGAGGGGGGCCAGTGCCCCGATGACGAGGTTGCTGGCGACGTCACCGGCGGCCATCCCGCCCATGCCGTCGGCCACGGCGAGCAGCCGCGGCCCGGCGTAGACGGAGTCCTGGTTTCCGTCACGGATCAGTCCGCGGTCACTGTGGGCGGCATAGCGCAGGGTCAGAGTCATGGCCGTAACTCAAGAGATGTGCGGCCGATTCGGATCGGCACGGCGAGGGGTACGGGGGTAGGTCCGGTGACCTTAGCGCGGTCCAGGTAGGTCCCGTTAGTGGAACCCGCGTCTTCGATGAACCACTGGCCGTCGCGGGGCATCAGCCGGGCGTGTCGCGCCGAGGCGTAGTCATCGGTGATGACCAGGGTGGAGTCCTCTGCCCGACCTATCGTAATCGGAGACTCACCCAAAGTAATTTTGGTCCCGGCCAGTTGGCCAGCGGTCACTACGAGCTGATGAGCGGCCCGCCCCCGTTTGACCTTGGCCGGCCGGGCCGGTGCCGTACTGCTGCTGACCCCGCGCGGAGCCGCGACGAGGCGGCTGGAGCGGGCACCGGCAAACAGATCCCGGCGGATCACCCCCACCACCGTGAACACGAAGATCCACAGCAGGACGATGAAGCCGACCCGAGCGACGGCAACGACGAATTCGGGCAAGGTTAGCCATCCACTCGGAACGTGAGCGTGGTCGTCCCGAGCTGGATCATGTCACCGGGGTTCAGGGCCACTGCGGAGACCCGCTGCCCGTTGACCATGGTCCCGTTGGTCGACCCCAGATCGGTCAGCACCACTTGAGCACCGTCGAAGTCGAGCCGGGCGTGTCGGCGGGAGATCCCCACGTCCGGCAGTCGCAGATTGGCCTGGTCACCCCGGCCGATCACGGTCGAACCCATCTGCAGCGGATAGGTCCGCCCGTCACCCGAGACCAGCCGTACGTTGCGGGCGCCGGCCGGCGAGTGCGGCGGTTGACCGTACCCCCCGCCCTGCTGGTCGTACGGCGGATAGCCGCCCTGACCACCGCCGGGCATGTCGTACCCGGGCTGCTGCACCGGCGCGACGTCGCCGCCGGTGAAGACTTCGGCCGTCACCCGGAACATCCCGGTGTCGAGCCCGTCGCCGCGCTCGATCTCGACGATCACGTCGCCGTAGACCGTCCAGGCCTGCTCGCCGATGAACTCCGCCTGCGACTGGGCGAGCTCCTGGGCCAGGGCAGCGGCGTACGGAGCCAGCCGACTGTGGTCGTACGGCGAGAGATCGATCACGTAGCGGTTGGGCACCAGCGTGCGCCCACCAGCCAGGATCGCCTTGTGGGCCTCAGCCTCCCGCTGCATCGCGTTGAGGATCTCCACCGGGTGCACGACACCCTTGAACACCTTGGCGAAGGCCCCTTCGACTAGGCCTTCCAGACGCTTCTCAAAGCGTTGCAGCACGCTCACCGGCTCCTCCTCGGGTTCCGAGGACATGATGGTATCCGGCCGTCGCCCGTGCCACCCGCACGCCGATCGACCACCGCTCCCGGCCTGTCCCGAACGACCGACCCGCCCCGTGCTACTCTTCGCCAGGCGTCGCGGGCGATATCCAGCTCGGGGCGACCAGGGACAGCGTAGTATGTCCCGGCACCTGCCAGCGGGTGGCCCTGACCGACACCCCCACCGGGATCGGGAAGGACCGGCCGGGTTAGTCTTTCTACCGACTGTCCCGGACAGCATCCGGGGAAGTGGCGGAATGGCAGACGCGCACGGTTCAGGTCCGTGTGCCCGAAAGGGCGTGGGGGTTCAACTCCCCCCTTCCCCACCAGCAGGTCGGGCGGCATCAGCCGCCTGCACCAGCTAGCAACGATTGAGAAGGCTCCGCCCGACGGCGGGGCCTTCTTCACATATCGCCCGGATATCCTGTTGACCGTTTACTCCACCCCCCAGCTCAGGAGTGTCGTGTGAGCGTCGCGTTGGTTACCGGTTCCGGCGGTCTGATCGGATCGGAGGCGGCCCGGCACTTCGCCGGACTCGGCCTGGATGTGGTGGGCATCGACAACGACATGCGCCGCGAGTTCTTCGGCCCCGAGGCGTCCACCGCCTGGAACGTCGAGACGCTGCGGCGTGACCTCGGTGCGGCGTACACCCATGAAGCGGTCGACATCCGCGACCGCGACGCCCTGGCGGGCCTGTTCCGGCGGTACGGCCGGGACATCGCCGTGGTGATCCACACCGCCGCGCAGCCGTCGCACGACTGGGCGGTCCGTGACCCGTTCACCGACTTCGACGTCAACGCCGGCGGCACCCTCAACGTGCTGCAGAACGTCCGGGAACACTGCCCGGAGGCGCCGGTGATCCACTGCTCCACCAACAAGGTGTACGGCGACCGGCCGAACAGCCTGCCGCTGATCGAGCAGGAGACCCGGTGGGAGATCGCCCCGGACCACCCGTACGCCGGTGGGATCACCGAGGACATGTCGATCGACGCCTGCCTGCACTCGGTCTTCGGCGCGTCGAAGGTCGCCGCCGACATCATGGTGCAGGAGTACGGCCGCTACTTCGGCATCCGTACCGCCTGCTTCCGGGGCGGCACGCTGACCGGCCCGGCGCACTCGGCGACCGAGCTGCACGGCTTCCTCGGCTACCTGATGCGCTGCAACATGGAGCGACGCACCTACAGGATCTTCGGGTACGGCGGCAAAATGGTCCGCGACGCGATCCACAGCCACGACGTGGTCTCCGCGTTCGAGGCGTTCTTCCGCGACCCACGCCCGGCGGCGGTCTACAACCTCGGCGGCGGCCGGCACTCCAACTGCTCGCACCTGGAGGCGTTCGCGCTGGCCGAGCAGATCACCGGCGAAAAGATGATCACCGAGTACCAGGAGGCGAACCGGGTCGGCGACCACCAGTGGTGGATCGGCTCGAACGCCGCTTTCCAGCGGGACTACCCTGGCTGGAAGCAGGTCTACGACGTACCGATGATCCTGCAGGAGATCTACCAGGCCAACGTCGACAAGTGGGTGCCCGGGAAATGATCGACCAGGGCAAACGCAACCTGCTCGGGGTGCTGGTCGACGCCGTCGACTACGAGGCCGCCACCGAGCGGGTGATCGACGCCGCCCGGGAGCGCCGGCCGCTGGCGTTGACCGCACTCGCCGTACACGGGGTGATGACCGGGGTCCTGGACCCTGCGCACAACGCCCGGCTCAACTCGTTCGACCTGGTCACCCCGGACGGCCAACCGGTGCGCTGGGGCCTCAACCTGCTGCACGGTGTCGGGCTGAAAGACCGGGTGTACGGGCCGACGCTCACCCTGCGGGTGCTGCAGCGCTGCGCCGACGAAGGGCTGCCGGTCTACCTGTACGGCTCCACCGAGGAGACGCTGGACCGGCTGGTGCCGAAGCTGGAGCAGATGTTCCCGGCGCTGAAGTTCGCCGGGGTCGAGCCGTCGAAGTTCCGGTCCGTCGGCCCTGGTGAGGACGCCGAGATTGCCGACCGGATCCGGGACTCAGGGGCCCGGCTGGTGCTGGTCGGGCTGGGCTGCCCCCGCCAGGAGGTCTTCGCGTACGCCATGCGCCCGCTGCTGGACATGCCGCTGATGGCGGTCGGCGCCGCCTTCGACTACCACGCCGGGCTGCTACGGAAGCCGCCATCCTGGATGCAGCGGTACGGCCTGGAGTGGCTGTGGCGGCTCGGGCTGGAGCCGAAACGGCTGTGGCGCCGGTACGTAATCCTCAACCCGGCGTACCTGAGCCGGCTGGGCGCACAGAAGCTGGGCGTTTGGCAAGCTACCCCGCCAAAGGCCGCCACCGACCGCCCCGCCACCTTCGCCGTCTGACCACCTCACCCGGCTCCGGTAACACGACCGAGACGACCAACTCGGGGAGGATTGGTGGAAATGACGACCTATTCCGCGTCCTGCAGGCGGGGCGGCGACTGGTGGGCCGTTAGCGTTCCCGAACTCAAAGGCCTTCACACCCAGGCTCGCCGTCTTGACCAAGTCGCCGCCATGGCTCGCGAGGCGATCGCCCTACTGCTTGAGGTCGATCCGGCCACAGTAGACATTGAGGTACGTCCAGAGCTACCCGGAACAGTCACGGCAGCACTGGACGCCAGGCAGGCCGCTCGGGACGCTGACGAGAAGGCCGAACAAGCGACCGCCACGGCTATACGGGCTCTCCTGAGCGACGGTTACACCGTCCGGGATGCGGGTGCCCTTTTGGGACTGTCACCCCAACGCATCTCACAGATCGCCGCTCGAAACACTACGCGACCCACGTCAAGCGCAGCGTAGGGATACGATTCGCTGCTGCCTCCGGCTACATGTACTGGGCGGCGGTCTGCTCGACTTCGCGGATGAACTCCTCCAGCTCGGCCTCGGTCCACTGTTCGTCTTGTAGCAGCGTACCGAGGATCACGATCTGCGCTGGGAAGGAGACCTCGGCATCGACCCCGTCGAGAAGTTCCGCCTCTCCCAGCGCCGCACGGATGAGACCTTCCAGCTGAAGTGCAGGCAGATCCTTGCCCCGTTGGTACTGGTCAC
This sequence comes from Solwaraspora sp. WMMA2080, assembly GCF_027497395.1. Classification (GTDB taxonomy): domain Bacteria; phylum Actinomycetota; class Actinomycetes; order Mycobacteriales; family Micromonosporaceae; genus Micromonospora_E. The sequence continues at coordinate 4,449,185 of NZ_CP114910.1, forward strand.
GGACCTGTGCGACGAACGCAGACACCTTGTTGAGGTCAGGCTCCGGCCCAAAGTGGCGGTCGACGGCGATCGCGAACGCCGCGCCGATCACCGGGACCGCGCCGTGCCAGTTCGTCCTGCCAAGAACCTCAGTCAACCGGTCGATCGTTCCCCAGTCCCGTCGAGCCATTGCCCGGATCAGATCGCCGAGTTCAGTCGGAACGCTCACGTTGACGCAACCTCGCTAAACCTTGTCGGATGTATCGGTCAGCCCGGCGGGCTGCCAACCCAGCGATAAGAGCTGCCACGACGAGGTGGCCCGCCGCGTCGCCGGCTTCGAGCTTCGGTCTCGTGTCCGTGAAGGCCACTGTAGGGGCCGATGTGCCCGTGGTTGACTGCGACCCTGGCGGGGGAGTCGCCAGGTCCCGCAGGATGTTGAGACCCGAGTCGCCCAGCTCAGCGGTTGTCTTGGCCGTGTCCTGAACATCCTCCGTTCGACGCGCCAGACGGTCCAAGAAGCTGCCGACGCCTCGGCGGGACTCGGAGCGGCGGGTGGTGTCGGCCAGGAGTTCTTCGCCGGTCGGGCCGGCGAGCGTGGGTTCGGTGGGTGCCGAGCCGGGGGCGATACGGTTGGCGTAGGCGTTGAGGTGCCCGGCGGCCTCAATGAGCAGGCGGGCGACCTTTCCGGCCTTGTCTGCGGCGGTCTTCCACTCGGTGGTGGCGTTCGTGACAGCGCGCGCCGACGCTCCTGCGCTCGCGGCGGAAAGGGACTGGTGCGCGTCGGTCACTTCCTGTTGGGCACGCAGGGCCGTCGCGGCGGCCGAGCTGAGGCCGGTCGATGCCCGAGCGATCTGGGCGATGACTTCGGCAACCGTCCCAGCCATCACAAATCCGTGCGGTACGTGTCGACCAGTTCCTCACCGACGTCCAGTCGGGCGATCGCCAACTTGATCTCGCGGAGCGCGGACCTGGCCTCGGTCAGCGCGTCGGTAGCCAGTTCATGGTTGCTGCCCTGACAGGTGTAAGTCGCCAACTCCAGGGCCTCGCCCGCTGTAGCGGCAGCCTGTTGCAAAGTGTTCATGCCGCTGCGGGCGCTCTCCAGGCCCCTGCCCAGCTGAGCCTTGACCTCGTCGACGCTCACCGAGCCGGCCTCCCCGGTCGCGGAGCCGCCGTACCGGAAGGCGACTCACGTTCGTCAGGTACGCCCGACCATAGTCGACCAGCTACGGACCGGCGACCCTGCGCGACGGATATCCGTCACCCGGGCTGGGGTCGCTGCGGCCCACCCGGCCCAGCCATCGTTGTCGACGCACCGGCCCTGCTGAGGTAGGCACGGCAACAAGCAGGCGTCACAAGTAGGGCTGCGTCCAGCTGGGCTGACCGCTCCATTCGCGTCCGGACCTGCCGATGTCAGGATGTTCGCTCGGCGACTTCGTGGTGTGATGACAGGGCCAGCACTATGAGGAGGCGTCGTCAGTGTCCGACTATCCGGTTCTCATGCACACCGTCCTGGACGCCACCGACGCCCGAGCCCTCGCTGAGTTCTACCGGGAGTTCCTCGGACTGCAATACCGTCCTGGTGACGAACCTCCGGCTGACGGAACCACCGATGACGAAGACTGGCTCGTCCTGGTCGACGGCAACGGCAACCGCAAGCTTGCCTTTCAACAGGTGCCTATATTGGCGCGGCCAACCTGGCCGTCACACGACGTTCCGAAGCAGATGCACCTGGATCTCCACGTACCAACCGTCAACGAGTTGGAGCGACACCGTCGACGAGCCGAGCAGCTCGGAGCCAGCTTGCTTCACGACCGCACCCAGAATTCAGAGGAGCCTCTCTACGTTCTCGCCGATCCGGAGGGACATCCGTTCTGCATCCTCGTCGGCTCGGGGTAGGCCAACGTACGGATCTGCCGCAATCCGGTGCGAGCACCTAACCCAGCTGTTACGGAGCGTAGCCGGCATACACTACGCGGCGCTCTAGGCTGTGGGCATTCGCCGGGAGCGTGGCAGCCTTGCCACGAACTCGGCAGCGAGGATTACATCTCCATGGCTTGCTCGGCGACGTACGTGCCCTTGCCCTGGTGGCCTTCGACCAGGCCACGGTCGCGCAGCAGCCGCAGGGCGGCTTGGGCTGTGGAGACGCTGACCTTGTACGTGTCGGAGAGCTGGGCGTATGTCGGCAGCTTGTCGCCCGGCGACAGCTCACCGGACCGGATCTGCTGGGTGATGTCATCGACGACACGTAGGTAGTCGGCAGGTCGACTGGGCATTTCAGGTACTCCTCGCAACTTCACCTCATGTGCCCATCATGCAAATATCGCACATTTCCAGTCTTCAGTACGTCAAGCGCCACGGCAACGCGCCGCCATACATAGGGACGGAGCCGCTGCTGCGCCTTCTCCGCCGTACAAGACTCGAATGTAGACAGCTCAGTATCCGAAATCTTGAGCCCGGTAATCTGCTCATCGGTCAGCTCGCCGCCGTCAAAGATGAACGAGAGCAGGTCGTCCCAGGGTCCGTGTGGTGACACCCAATCGACCACCAGCAGCCCGGCTACGTGCACGTCCAGCCGCAGGTAGGACGGCAGCTACTTCTCCGCTACGTACACGCCGCGACCGGAATGTCCGACGACGAGGTCTCGGTCGTGCAGGAGTGAGACGGCGCGGTACACGGTTGCTGGGCTGACGTCGTACTGGTCGGCAAGCTGGGCGGTACTGGGCAGCTTGGTGCCAGGCGGTAGTTCGCCGCTCTTGATCTTCGCGGTCAGTTCGTCTGCGATCCGTCGGTAATCGGCTGGTGCTGAGGGCATGGCACATCCCCTTGGTTCGGCACCACTATTCGATCACGCACAACCTCCGTCAGCAAGTGATGCAAGAAACCTGGGGTCCGAGGGTTTACCTACATCAGCTGTTGACGTAGGTTGGTGCTCGGTCAGCCCCTTGGTTCGGCAAACCCGGCGGTCGACCCCGTCAGGGCGGCACCAGCTCTGCCGTCCTGACGGCCCTCACCACGCGGCCCTGCGTGCGTACCGCCGATTGAGGCTGCGCGCGCAGGGCGGGCGGCCCGACCTCCGCACCCCCGTTCGGGGTCGGGCCGCCCTTCCACCCGCTCTACCCCGAAGACCATGCACGACCCGCGTGCTTGAAAGGCGACCTACCATGCGCAGACTCCTCGACTTCCTCCGCGTGAAGATGCCGGCGGCTGATCGGTAGCGTGCCGGCCGACCGGTCGCCGGCGGACCCCCGGCCCGGCGACGAGTTGATCATCGACGGCAGGGCGAGTGTGCAGTTCGCGGCCGGGCGAGGTTTCCGGTTCCGGGTGACGACAGTGGACAAGCGCTGGACATACGAGGGCTGGGTCTGGTTGGCCGGGTACGTGTTGGCACCGGACGGTGAAGCCCGCGAACGGCGGGAGATCTTCGTCCAGCGCGACGGTCTCCGCTGGGCTCGCACCCCACCCCGACACCGCTGACCAGGGCGGCGGCACAACTGCGACGTAAGCCGCGCCGTCTCGACCCGTACCCCTGAAGGTTTCCGACTTTGGAAGGTGGTTCCTGCTGTGCGTAGGTTCTTTGACCTGTTCCGGCGGCCGGTGCGGAGCCGGCGCAATCGGCGGTTACTCGCCGAGATCGCGCGCCACAACCAGCGGCCGATCGACGCTGCAGCCGGCCAGCGCCGGCCGGTGCGGCGGGCCCCGAACACCGTCGGCCACCTGTACGGCAGGCCGGTGCGGCCGTCGATCAGTCCCGGCCTGGTCCGCGAGCGCCGGTTCACCGGCCGGACCCGGCGCGGCTGCGACCCCACCGAGGTACGCACGTTCCTGCACCTGGTCGCCGACGAGCTGACCGCCCTGCGCGCCGAACTGCACTCCACCCGCGACGAAAACGTGCGGATCAAGCAGGCGTTGCGGGAGTGGCAGTCACAGCAGTTCCAACAGTTTCAGGCAGGGACGGGGGTGGCCGGGTGACCGGGGTCAACGGAGTGCCCGCCGGCCCGGTCGTCCGTGTCGTCGGGTTCGGGTCCGAACGGCGGCGGGCGCAACTCGTGGTCACCGTCGCCAACCTCGACACCGGGGCGGTGGCCTCGACCAGCCTCGTCCCCGGCTCGTTCACGCCGCTGCCGACACCAAACGGCACCTGGTGGCTGCCGTACGCGCCGATCGTCACCGACCTCGCCACCCGCGCCGGGGTGGCTGCCGCGACACTGTGCGATCCGGACTTCCCCGACGAACCCGGCCGGCTCCCGTCGTCCGGGCTGACCCTGCCGATCCAGTGGCAGCCCGGCACCCCGGAGCGGGACCGCCACCGGTGGGAGGCGTCGGCGCTCGCCAACCGGCTCACCGCGCCGTGGCTGGTCCTGATCGGCCGCAGCAGCGCACCGCGGCCACCGGGCGACCCGGCCCGGCTGCTCGGCCGGCTGTGCGCGCTCGCCGACCAACTCCACGTCGACCTGGTCCTCGAAGCCCGACCAGCGTCGACCCCGAGCGGGCTGAGCTGGGACATCCGGTACGAACTCGCTGGCGGGAAAGTGCCCGACTACCCGCACCGCTGGGTAGCCGACCTGCCGGCGGCGATCGCCTCGATCAGCCCGGAACGGGCCGCGTCCGGGCTGGCCGTGGCCGACTGGAACCTGCCCGCCCACTACCTCACCGAGGCTGCCCTCACCCCGCACCCGGTGCCGGTCGGGCTCGACGGTCACCCCGGCGGCCACGACCTCGACCAACTCGAACGACGCATGATCGCCGACGCCGAGCAGCACGGCGGCGCGCAGGCGATCTGGCGTAACCGGCACTGGTGGCACACCAGCCTGCGACCCGACGACACCGAGCCGGGCGGGGTCGGCGGCAGGTTCCGGCGCGGCTGGGAGCCGCCAGCGCCGAGATACTGGGGCGAGCCGATCCCCACCCACCCCTGCCCGCGCTGCACCAACGCAACAGATCCGCCGTACTGCACCGACTGCTACGGCACCCGCCGGGTCCGGCACGGCGCCGTCGTCACCGTCACCGACCTGCGCGGCCGCACCGTGCACCGTAACTGGCGACCCGACGACGACCCCACCGGACCTACTCTCGCCCACACCGACCGACCATCCGGCACCAGCGTGTGGCAGTTGCCCGAGCACTACCGGATCGGCTCCCTCGCCGCCGAGTTCGGCGTACAGCCCACCGACCTGACCGACATCGACGGCGAGCACGTCATCGACCAGCACCTGCGCAACGGGGTCAGCCAGATCCACCACGGCCGCGACCCGCTCGCCGCGTACCTCGCCGAAGCCGCCGCCGCCCACGACGGCGCCCGCGTCATCGCCCGCGCCACCGACTGGCCCGGCCCCACCCTCGACCAGCTGGCCCGACTCGTCACCGGACTCGGCCTCGCCCTCGACATCACCGTCGTCGACCACCGCGACAGCATCGGCCGACCGGAGCTGATGCAGGGCCACACCTGGTCGGTCCAGGTCGCCGACCCGGCCACCCCGCCGACCGTCGACCCGGTCCCCACCAGCGCCGCCCTGCCAGAAGCTGTCGCCCTCTGCCACCGCTACCTCTACGGCGCGCTGCGCGCGACCATCCCCACCGACCCCGAGAAGCCCATGTCCGTCCCCCACCGGCCGGCGACCGCCGGCCCAGCTCCCGACACCACCAGCTTCATCACTGAGGTACGCCACCAAGCCGCCACCCACCCCGGCACCCCGGCTACCGTCCGCATCCACCCCGACCGCACCCACCCCACGGCAACCTGATGACATTTCATGAGTACGCCGGCCGAAGCACGCACCCCGTGGGAGACTTCATGCGGCCGCAACTGAGCCGAGCCCCTACATCCCCCCGTCGATTGAAAACGGGAACTGCAAATTTAGCCGGCAGATACTAACCGTCCTGGTAAAGACATATTGCCGGGTTCGTTACAAACTATCGTAAACTGCCGGTGGCGAAGAGAGCGCAGCCAGACCGCGATTCACCCCATCGCCACCGGCAAAGCCAGCGAGCTAAATATCAGAGCCGATCCTCAAGAGCCACTAACAAACGCGGACGGCATCGAGAATGTTATCGTATGGACCCATTCCAGTATTGTATTCGAACGCATAGGAGCTAAACAGGAGGGTCCATTGGTTGACGCCGTTCCAGTTGTAGAAATGGCTAGCAGTATTTGGTGTTTGATTGTTCACCCAGGATGAGATTCGATCGTTCCAGTACCCACCCCCAGGGAATGGAATGGCACCAAGATCCTTGAACTGGCAGTAATAGAAAGAAATGATCGCACTACTAGGATGCAAATTTGGTTCTGTATAAAGACAAAGATATTCATAGTAGCAGCCGTAGAAATAGTCATCTGCGGCGGGCGAAATTGGCTCGGCGTTCTTGGCTACATGAACTGCGGACGGTGCGGGTGGAGCGATGCGCTTAGTGACGGTCGGCATTTCAGCTGCGGTGGTGTTGGCGAAGCGCTTATCCCGCGGATGATCGGCAGGCAGTGTGACGAGCACGCCGGGTGCCGCTCGGACCGTGTTCTCGTCGATAGCGATAGATCCTGGATAATAGTCCAGCAGAGACTGGAGTGCCATCGAGTGTTGAGGCGTTGCTGGAAGACTCTTAGCCTGCACTGGTGAGGCCGCTGAGGTCAGGATAACCATCGACACAGTCACAAATGTCAAGAGCGTGCGTCCAATACGTTGGTTCACCAAGATCTGGACTCCCCCTGCTCCATACACACTGGAACGGGTGACGCAAGCTGTTTCCTAGCAAGCTAAAACCAATCGCGACAGGCACCCGTAGGTCGATCCACGGCGGTCGACCCACAGCCGATTGTATCGGCATCTACCGATGCACAGAGGTTATTTGAGCGGATTGCGGTGCGCCATGCTCGCCTTCCATGATCGACATGATAGAGAGTGCTTGTAGGACGACCGCCTGATGCCAGGGCTAGCAGGGGAGATCTAACCCGAGTTAGCCGAAGGAGTGACAGAGTGCGATCGGATAACAGAATGGTAACAACGTCGATTATGGTTCGTGCCTCAGTCAGGCCGGCGACCTACCTGCGTCGTTCACGATGACCTGGCGTAGCAGGGCGCTGTTGGTGGTGCCGAGGAACACGAACGACGTCGCATCGAAGATGAGCGTCGTCCCTTCGGGCATGCCCACCGCTACCCCATCCCGGTTGGCAAGGTCTCGTGCCTGCTGTCGGACGGTCACGCCTGGCAGCGAGGCCAACGCGTCGAACAAAGCGCTTCGCTGAGGTGAGGTGAGGTACCTACCACCGACCAGCAACTCACCGGCCCGCTGGAAGACGAGCGCATCAGTTGCTCTGCCACCTGGGGAGGCAGAGGACGTGACCCGCAGCTCTGACTGCGCTTCCCCCCCCGAAGACACATCGGCTCGGAGCCAGTCGAGCACCGCTGCTGGGCTGTCCGGCATCTCCGCGTCGTACCCCCGCTGCAGCGCACACGGCTGGTCACTGATCGGATCGGCGGCTGGACCGGAACGATTCGGTGAGCAGGCCGGCAGCACTAGGTCGTTTGGCTCGGCCTGGTCCTGCTGGTACGCCCTGTCCCGGATCAATCCGTCCTGAGCACCGTCTGCCGAAAGCCAGATCTGCCGCAATACCCGCGGCCCGTCTCTAATGGTGAAGCCACCGTCCGGATGCTGCACCTGGTTGATCGGGCTCGCCACTGTCTCGGTGAACACGAACTGTCCAGTTTCCGGGACGGGGAGGTCCGCTTCGTGAGCCACCAAGGCGGCGGTACGCAGGATGGAAGAAGCCTCGGCCGTGCCCGACGATGGCGCTGATCCACCTACCGGCCACCCGCCCCCTACGGCTGCGGTGGCGAACACGAGAACGGCAGCTAATGCCGCTCCTGCTAGGCCGAGGTTCAACCGCCGGCCGGGCCATACCGTGCCGCCGCGCGGCACTCCTGTCTTCGGGCTGGGTCCATCGAGGATGCGGTCACGCCAGGCTGTCGGTGCATCCCCGGCGTCCGGAGCCAAGTCGGCACCGAGTTCCTTGAGCCGATCCATCTCACTCACGCCCTGCTCCATCTCCTCCACCATCGCTCCTCGCGCTCAGTACCTGTCAAAGTGCTCCGGGCCGGGTCGCTCTCCAACACGTCCCGCATCCTGCGGCGTGCCCGGTTCAGTCGTGATCGGACCGTGCCGATCGGGATTTGCATGACTCGAGCGACCTCCTCGTAGCTCAGGTCGCCCCAGGCAACCAGGAGAAGCACGTCCCGCTCCTTGCGGCCGAGCCGGGCGAGCGCCGTGGCCAACGGTCCTCGCCACGCCTGGGCAGACGCTGCGGCTGCCACCCGATCCGCCAATGCCTCTTCGCCACCGTCGGGCTTCACCCGCAGATACGCCCGGTACCGGGCGCTCTCGGCGCGGTAATGTCGGGCCAACTCACGGTGCACGATCGCGAGCAGCCACGGAAACGCGTTGGGATAGCCAGGGTCGTAGGTGTGCCGGGCGCGGAACGCGGCCACGAACGCGTCCGCGACGACGTCCTCGGCAATCTCCCGGCCCACCCGTCGGTAGGCATAGCCGTACAACATCCCGGCGTGCTTCTCGTACACCTGCGCGAATCGATCGGGGTCGTCGAGCGACGCGACGATGATCGCAGCATCATTGGTCGACTCCGCCGCAATGCCCCTCACCCGGAGCCCAGCGGTGGCGATAGGTTCACGATCATCTTTCCTTCCTGTCTGCATCCTCTCAGCTATCTCTATGCGCGAGCGCGAGATCGGGTTCACAGTCCACCAGCCAATCCCGAGGTTGACTTGACCCTGCAGTCATAACGCATTCAAAATGAAGTCATGGCTGTAGTGCTCACCATCCGCGACGTGCCAGAGGAGGTACGGGACCTCCTGGCCCAGCAGGCCCGCGAGCGCGGCCAGTCGCTGCAGGCGTACCTGCTGGCAGTCCTCAACCGGCAGGCTGACTTCTGCCGCAACCGGCAGCTCCTCGCCGAGCTCAGCGACGAACTCGACGACCGCAGCGGCGGAGCCGGACCGACCGCGCCGGACGCCTCCGACCTGCTCGCCCGTTCCCGCGCTGAACGGGATTTCCCGGACTCCGCGCACTCCGGGCGAGACGTCGGGTGATCGTCGTCGACGCCTCGGTCCTCGCCAGCGCGCTCGTCTACAGCGACGACCGCGGCCGCAAGGCCCGCGTTGTCCTGAGCCGAGACCCCGAGTGGGCGGCACCGGAGCACTGGAAGGTCGAGGTCTTCTCTGTCATGCGAGGGCTCGCCCTCGGCGGAAAGATCACCAACGAGACGGCGGCGCGGGCGGTCGACCGGATCAGCCGCCTCGGCGTCGACACCGTCCCGATCGACGACCTGCTTACCCGGATGTGGCAGGTCAAGGCGAACATCAGCGCGTACGACGCCCCCTACGTCGCCCTCGCGGAGCGCCGCGCACTGACGCTGGTGACCGCCGACGGCAAACTCGCCCGCGCGGCGAGCGCGTACTGCCGGGTCGAACTCGTCGCGTAGCGGGACGTGGCTCCGGCGGTCAGGTCTTCCGCCTAGGCAAGCGCTTTCCTATGCTGATCCGATGATTCGGATCGACGACTCGCTGACCCCGGCCAGCCTGCAACCCAGGATCGACCGCCTCTGGGAAGCCTCCGCCCACAAGATCGACTCGATCGAGAAGACCTGCCCGCCCGGGTCGGCGTCGCCGGTCTTCACCGTCGACGGCCGGTACGCCGCGCGCGGCTGGACCGAGTGGACCCAGGGCTTCCAGTACGGTTCGGCCCTGTTGCAGTTCGACGCCACCGGCGAGCAGCGGTTTCTGGACTCCGCCCGCGAGTTGACCGTCGCCGTGATGGCCAGCCACGTCAGCCACATCGGCGTGCACGACCACGGCTTCAACAATGTCAGCACGTACGGCAACCTGTGGCGGCTGATGGCCGAGGGGCGGCTCCCGCACGACCGGGCCGAGCGCGACTTCTACGAGCTGGCGTTGAAGCTGACCGGGGCGGTCCAGGCGGCCCGCTGGCGGGACACCGCCGACGGCACCGGCTACGTCTACTCGTTCAACGGGCCGCAGTCGCTGTTCGTCGACACCATCCGCTCCTGCCGTGCGCTGGCGGTGTCCCACCTGCTCGGCCACGCGCTCATGGGTGAACAGGACGAGCGAATCTCGCTGCTCGGCCGGCTGATCGAGCATGCCACCAACACCGCCCGGTACAACGTCTTCTACGGCGAGGGGCGGGACAGCTACGACATCCGGGGTCGCACCGCCCACGAGTCGATCTTCAACGTCAACGACGGCCGGTTCCGCTGCCCGAGCACCCAGCAGGGCTACTCACCGTTCACCACCTGGACGCGCGGGCTGGCCTGGGCGATGCTCGGCTTCCCGGAGCAGCTGGAATACCTGGCCGTGCTGCCGGACGGCGACCTCGAACCGTACGGCGGGCGGGCCGAGGTGACCGCGATGATGCTGCGGGCCGCCACCGCCACCTGCGACTTCTACCTCGAACACACCCCGACCGACGGCATCCCGTACTGGGACACCGGCGCACCCGGCCTGGCCTCGCTCGGCGACTACCTGGATCGCCCGGCGGACCCGTACAACGATCATGAGCCGGTCGATTCGTCAGCCGCCTGCATCGGCGCACAGGGGCTGCTGCGACTCGGCCGCTACCTGACCGGTGCCGGGCAGCCCGACGCCGGTCGCCGCTACTGGCAGGCCGGGCTGACGGTGGCCGGCACCCTGTTCGACGAGCCGTACCTGAGCACCGACACCCGCCACCAGGGACTGATCCTGCACTCGATCTACCACCGACCGAACGGCTGGGACCACGTGCCGGCCGGCAGCCGGGTGCCGCACGGCGAGTCGAGCATGTGGGGCGACTACCACGCCCGCGAACTGGCGCTCTACCTGCAGCGGGTGGCCCGCGACGAGCCGTACTACACGTTCTTCGGCCCGGCCGACGCCGGCGCCACCGACGGCACGGGCAGCGCCGACAGCGCGGGCACCGTCGGGGGCGGGCGGTGACCGCCTCCGCGCGGGTCGCCATCGTCACCGGCGGTTCCCGGGGGATCGGGCGCGGGATCGTGCTGTCGCTCGCCGCCGCCGGGTACGACGTCGTGGTCAACTACGCCCGGAACGCGACGGCAGCCCAGCAGGCCGGCGAGCAGATCGAGGCGGCCGGCCGGCGGGCGCTACTGGTCGGCGCGGATGTGTCGGTCGGCGCGGACCGGCAACGGCTGGTCGATCAGACCGTCGCGACCTTCGGCCGGATCGATCTGCTGGTCAACAACGCCGGTGTGGCCCCAGATGTGCGGGCGGACCTGCTCGACGCGACGGAGGAGTCCTTCGACCGGCTGATCGACATCAATCTGAAGGGTCCCTATTTTCTGACCCAGCAGGTCAGCCGAGCCATGATCGACATGGTGGCGGCCGGCACCGTCACCGCGCCGAAGATCGTCATCGTCTCGTCGATCAGCGCCTACACGGCGAGCGTCAACCGGGGCGACTACTGCGTGGCCAAGGCCGGCCTGGCGATGACCACCCAGTTGTACGCCGCCCGCCTCGCTGAGCACGGCATCAACGTCTACGAGATCCGGCCCGGCATCGTCGCCACCGACATGACCGGCCCGGTCCAGGCGAAGTACGACGATCTGATCTTCAACCAGGGTCTGACGCCGATCCGCCGGTGGGGGCAGCCGGACGACGTCGGGCGGGCCGTGGTGGCGGTCGCCACCGACCTGCTGCCGTTCAGCACCGGCCAGGTGATCGACGTCGACGGTGGCTTCCACGTACGGACGCTGTAGTAGCCAGCGGACGCCTCAGCCTGCCGGCACCCCTACGGGTGACCGATAGGGGGTCGACCAGGGCTGCACCCGGAGGTGCCGACGTCGACCGGCCGGCAGGATTCGGAGCATGGACATCGCTCTGGTCGGCTGGTTGGCGTTGACCGGTGGCTGGCTCGCCGCCGCCGTGATCGCCGAATCGCTGCCGTCGGCGGGCAGCCCGGCCGCGCTGCGGCGCCGGGTCGGCTGGCTGACCGCGTTCGTGCTGGCCGGCCTGGGTGGGATCGCCGGGTTGATCGGTGGCGGGGCGGCCAGCGCACAGGTGTTGCTGGTCGCTGTGCCGGCGGCGGCGGTCGCGGTGGTGACCCTGCCGCGCCTGCGGCGGCTGTACGGCGGATCGGCGGCATTCGTCACCGCGCCCGCCGCGCCGAGTCCGCCAGGGCTGCTGGCCCGCGCGGCGCACCCGTTGGTGGCGTTGCCGGTGCAGGTGACGGCGGTGGCGCTGGTGCCGGTGGCGGCGCGGTACTTCGGTGGTGTGCCAGGGCTGGGGGCGGTGGCCGACGCGCTGGTGCTGACGGTGGCGGTGATCCTGCTGGTCGCGGTCGGGGTGCGGCATGCGCTGCGGCACAGCGCGCTGGCTGAGCAAGCTGGGCACGGTTGAGCCCCGGGACGCGCCCGGGGCTCAACCGTGGGTCAGTCCAGGTCGAACTCGCCGTCCCGGGCACCGCCGAGGAAGGCGTCCCACTCGTCGGAAGTGAAGATCAGGACCGCTCCGGTCGGGTTCTTCGAGTCGCGAACCGCGATGGCCTGGTCGACGAACGCGATCTCCACGCAGTTGTCGCAGTTCGGCCCGCTGCGCGAGCTCTTTCGCCAGGCCGCACGGGTCAGGTCTACCCGAAGCCCCTTGACCTCGATGTCCACAATGGCTCCTTCGCGCGTTCAGCGATCATCGCGACGGACTCCTCGGGAGTGAGTGCCGCCGCGCGTATGTGATCGAAGATAAATATGTATTTGCGTAGTTCTTCGGTCTTCTCCAGGAAGAGCCCACCGGTGGCGTTCTCCGCGTAGACGACATCCGCGTCGCTGGGCTCCGGAAAGTCGAGGATGGTGAACGTCCCGTCCATTCCCGCGTGTGCCCCCACCTCGAACGGAAGGACCTGCAGGGTCACGTTCGGCAGGTCCGCCGCCTCGACGAGGCGGTGCAGTTGGGCGCGCATCACCGCGTCGCCGCCGACCGGCCGACTCAGCACCGCCTCATCGAGCACCGCCCATACATCGATCTGATCTTCCTGTGTCAGTAACGACTGACGCTTCAGTCGGACATGGACGCGGTGGGCAACTTCTTCGTCGGTGATGTCGGGTCGGGCCGAGCGGATCATCGCCTGGGCGTAGTCGGCGGTCTGCAGCAGACCGGGAACCACCTGCTGCTCGTACGCCCGGACCGACCGGGCCGCCGCCTCGAACCCGACGTACGCGCCGGTGAGCACCGTGGAGTACGGATGCCACCAGCCCTTCTGCCGAGCTTCCCGGGCGATCTGCACCAGCTCCTCGGCCTCGACACCGGTCACGCCGTAGATCTCCAGCATGTCGCGGACGTCCCGGGGAGTCGCGGTGGTGTGTCCCGTCTCGATCCGGGAGACCTTGGAGGCGGAGCACTCCAGTCGTTCGGCCACCGCATCGATCGTGACTTTCGCGGCTTCCCGCCGCCGGCGCAGTTCGGCGCCGAGACGGCGGCGACGGACGGTTGGGCTTCGGCGCTCGGTCACCGGTCACCTCCGGTCAGGGGTGTATGGGGCAGTCGGCCGGACCCCGCGCACGCGGTTGAGGGGCGACGGGGGTTACGTCGCGAGCGGTCGTGCGTGGACGGGGAGGGAGGCCGACGCGGAAGAAAGCCTGTTCAGTCTGCCGCCCGTACACGTAGGACTTCAAGCAGCAATCGACTGAGTGATTTTCGCATCGCGCCAAAACCACTTTGCAACTTGCATCGAAGGCGACGGTAGTGCACCCTTTGCGTAGGCCCCAGATCACTCAGCGTTCATCCAAGATCGTATCCGCCGCGGTTGCGCCGTACCGCGACGGTGCCTGCTGTCCGGACACCCACAACGCCGTGCCCGTCTGACCACCGGCTCCACCGGTGGAGCATCCGACAGTGCCCGGTGCGAATCCGCATGCCCGGCAGCAATCGGACAACGGCAGCTCGGAACAGGAGTAGCGGTGCTACTACCCCGCTCAGGAGACGTCCTCCACGTGACCCGTGCGGCAAGCGTGCAGTTCCTCGAGCCGCTCCTCTTCCGGGTGATCCGGGTCCACGACTGGCCGACCTACCAGGGTTGGGTCTGGCTGGACGGCTACGAACTCAACGCCAGCGGCGAGGCCGTCGACCGACGCTCCATTTTCGTCCAGATCGACGGCCTACGCCAGCTCCGGGTGGTGGCCGACCGGCCGGGTCGGACAGCCGCCCGGCGGCCGGCTTCGGCGGTGATGTCGGCGCGGGCCAGCTGACCCCGGCTCAGTCCTCTTCTCCGTCGCCCGGCTCACCGGTCGGCCCGACCGACCCGGTCGGTTCAGCCGGACCCGTCGGCTCGGAGTTGGTCGCGGCGATCACCAACAGGATCTCAGTACCGGGCGGCACCTCCGCTCCGGTCGGCGGATCTGTCTCGAGCACCGTGCCAGCCGGCTGGTCCGAACCGCGCTGTTCCAGCCGGTACACCAGGCCCCGCTCATCGAGCTCGGCACGGGCGTCCGCCAGCGACAGCCCGGTCAGTGTCGGTACGACCACCAGCGGCGCCTCACTGGTCTGCTCCTCGGTCGGCTCCGGCTGCTCCTCGGTCGGCTCGGGCTGCTCCGTCTCCGGCTGCGAGGTCGGCCCCGTCGCGGTCGGAGCAGCCGTCGGCGTCGGCCCGCCCGGATCCGTGGAGTCGTCCAGCGTGCTGGCCCACCAGATCACCAGGCCGACCAACGCGACCAGCAGCAGCACCAGGACACCGATCAGGATCGGCAGCCACCACGGCCGGCCGCCGCCTTCCGTACCGCCCGGTCCCGGCCAGTCGCCGGTGCCGCCGCCACCCGCCGCCGGGCGCACCGGCACCCCGGCCCGGCCGGACCACGCCGGCTCCCGAGCACCACCGGCGGCGGAACCAGCCGGAAGGTCGGGTGCGGTCGAGCCGAGGTGCCCGCCCCGGTCGGCGACCGTCGCCCCCGGGTCGCCTCCCGGTGTGCCGGGCCGACCGAGCGGCTGGTCGGACCCACCGGTCGACTCGGCCTGGTCACCTGACCCACCGGCCCTGGTCGCCCAGGGGTCGACCGGCCGCGGCAGCTGGCTTGTGTAGTCCCCGACGTCACGCCCCGCCGAGCCGTCCTCCGCAGGATCCCTCGGTCTGTCGGCCATGACTCGTCCTCTCCGTACTACCGGTACGTGCCACCGGGCGTGACTGTCGGTAGAGCTCAAGATAGCGACCCGCCCGCCGGACAGCGTGCCCCACGCCCACAAGTCGCCGGAGTTCGCCACTACCGCTACAGTGCCCGGCATGGCCGTACGAGGCTGGGGAAGATCGGTCGCGACGGCGACCGGCATCGCTGCGGGCGCAGGTGCCGCGCAGCTCGGTCTGGGCTACGGCCTCGGCATAGTTGCCTGGTTACCGTCAGTTGACGGCGGAGGAGAGGCTTCCTGGGTCGCCAGCCTCGCCTGGGCGACGTGGATCACGGCGACCTCGGTGGTGATGGGTGCCGTCGTCGCGGACCGGCTCGCGCCGTCACCTCCCAACTCGGAACCGTCGGCCGGCGCCGATCCGGATCGAACGCCGGACAGCCTGCTGACCGCAAGCCTGTGGCGACTCGCCCTGGCCGCAGCGGCCGCGATCGGGGGAATGCTCACGGTCGCCCTGATCGCCGTACCCGCGCGCAGCGCGACCCGGGCCGACACCTTCTCCCCACAGACCATCGCCGCCGGGTACGCGATGGTGGGCGCGGTCGTCGGACTGCTGATGGCGATCTGGGCGGTCGCCTCCCGGGCGGCGGCGGCGAACGCCATCGCCACTGTCGGCTGGCTCTGGCTGCTGGCGGTGGTCGCGGTGATCGACTCGGTGATCTCCGGCACCGGGCTGACCAGCGCCCAACTCGGCGTCTGGCAGATCACTGCGGACAGCGAACAGTACTGGTTCCGCAACATCTACCTACCTGGGGCGGCGCTGTCACTGGGTTCGGCGTTCATCATCGGCGCGGTCTCGGCCTGGCCGGCCGCCCGCGACGCGCGTCGCCGGGTGGGCGCCGCGATCTCCGGCGGCGTCGGCCCGGTGCTGATCGCCGCCGCGTACTTCCTGGCTGCCCCCCGGCTGGTGGGACCGCGGGCGGAGCAACTCTCGGCGCATCTGCTCGCCCCGTACGCGGTGATCGCCGGCCTGGCCGGGTCGGTGCTGGTCACCGCGATCGCGCAGCGGCTGGAGATGTCCCGCCGGCAGCCCGCCACCGCCACCGCCACCGACCGCGACCACGACGGCGCTTCGGCCGCCGACGCGTCTGCCGATGGCCGGGACGATGCCTCCGGCTCCGGCTCCGCTGAAGGCCGCGACGCGCCGGTGCCGGAGCAGCCGACCAGTGGCCAGGTGGCCGACGCCCCGGCTCGGGGCACGGCTTCGGTCACCGGCGGTGGCCGGCCCAAGCCGACCACCCCCGATGGCAGCTGAACAACGCGAATCAGTCGACCGGCCAGGTGTGCACCGGTTCGTTGCTGCGTTGCAGTTCGGCGTAGCGCTGCAGCATCTGGTGCAGCGCGTCGGGTCGGGCCAGGCCCTGCTCCCGCTCGGCCCGCCAGACCGACTCGGTCTGCCAGACCGCACCGTTGCGCCTCAACCGACAGCGTTGTTCGATGATGCCGAGCAGCCGGTCACGCTGCTGTGGCGAGACACCGAACCGGTCCAGCCCGGCGTACGCCTTGGGAAGCAGGACATCCAGCACCAGATCGGTGACCGGAATCTCGCCGAGCTGCGGCCAGTGCATGTGTGCGGCGATCCCGCGCCGCGCAGCCTGGTGGAAGTTCTCCTCGGCCGCACCGAAGCTCAGCTGGCTCCACACCGGGCGGTCCGCCTCGGCAAGCTCCCTGGCCAGGCCGAAGTAGAAGGCGGCGTTGGCGAGCATGTCGACGACGGTCGGCCCGGCGGGCAGCACCCGGTTCTCCACCCGCAGGTGCGGTCGACCGTGCATGATGTCGTACACCGGCCGGTTCCACCGGTAGACGGTGCCGTTGTGCAGCCGTAGCTCGCTGAGCTCGGGCACGCCGCCGGCCTGCAGCACCTCGACCGGGTCCTCGTCGGCGCAGATCGGCAGCAACGGCGGGAAGTACCGGACATTCTCCTCGAACAGGTCGAAGATCGACGTGATCCACCGTTCACCGAACCACACCCGGGGCCGTACGCCCTGCGCCTTCAGCTCGTCCGGCCGGGTGTCGGTGGCCTGCTCGAACAGCACGATGCGGGTCTCCGCCCAGAGCTGTTTGCTGTAGAAGTACGGTGCGTTGGCACCGAGCGCCACCTGGACCGCCGCGATTGCCTGGGACGCGTTCCAGTAGTTGGCGAAGTTGTCCGGGGAGACCTGCAGGTGGAACTGCACGCTGGTGCAGCCGGCCTCCGGGGCGATCGAGTCGGTGTACGCCTGCAGCCGCTCCACCCCCCGGATGTCCAGCCGGATGTCCTCCCCGCGGGCGGCGACGATCTGCTCGTTGAGCACCCGGTAACGCCCGTTGGTGGAGATGTTGTTCAGCACCAGGTGCTGTGGGGTGAGGGTGGGCAGGATGCCGATCAGGATGATGGCCGCCTCGGCCTTCGCCGCCCGGTCACCGGCGCGAGCCAGGCTGGCCTGCAGGTCGGCTTCGTAGTCGGCGAATCCGTCGGCCTCGATCAGCCGCGGGCGCGCGTTGAGTTCGAGGTTGAACTGCCCGAGCTCGGTCTGGAAGGTGGGGTCTGCGAGGTTGGCCAGGATCTCCGCGTTGCGCATCGCGGGCTCCGCGTACGGATCTACCAGGTTCAGCTCGATCTCCAGCCCGGTCGTCGGCCGGTCGGCGTCGAACTTGAAGTCGTCGAGCATCAGCGCGAAGACGTCGAGGCAGCGGCGGACCTTTTGCCGGTAGCGTACGCGATCCTCCCGACTGAACGACGCGCGTGAACCGACATCCCTGCCCATAATGCCCTCCCCGGCGCGCCCCGAACGGCCGCCGCCACGCTCGCTGGCCGAGCGGCGCGGCAGAACCGTTCCGACTGTGTGGTGGTGCAACCCTGCTCGACCGCAGCTGTCGTCGGCTCCCCCAGCCGGGACAGGCGTTGATCGCCCCAAAGTGAGCGGACCGAAGCGCTCGGTTTCACCTTTTCACATCCGACGGGCGTCTTCTACTGGGGTTACTACAGACAGCGGCACCCCGGTCACCGAGGAGGTGGCCGGGGTGCCGCTGTGTCGCGCCGGGTACGGGCGCCGGGGTTCACCCCTGACGGATGGCCTCGCCCTCGATCTCGATCTTGATCTTCTTGCCGACCAGCACGCCGCCGGTCTCCAGGGCGACGTTCCAGGTCAGGCCGAACTCCTCACGGTCGATCTCGGTGCTGGCGGTGAAGCCGAAGATGTCCTGGCCGAACGGGCTGCGGCCGGCGCCCTCGAACTCGACGGCGAGCTCCACCGGCCGGGTCACGTCCTTGACCGTCAGGTCACCGGCGAGCACGAACTCGTTGCCGCTGTGCGAGACGATCCCGGTGCTGCGGAACTCGATGGTGGTGAACTTCTCGACGTCGAGGAAGTCGCCGCTTCGCAGGTGGGCGTCCCGGTCGGCCTGCCCGGTGTTGATGCTGGCCGCCTGCAGCACCGCGGTGACCGACGACTGCAGCGGGTCCTCGGCGACGGTGATGGTGGCGGTGGCGTCGGTGAACTCACCTCGGACCTTGCTGACCATCATGTGGCGGGCGACGAACCCGACCCGCCGGTGGGCCTGGTCGAGTTCGTAGGTGCCGGCGGTGGGGATGGTGATGCCGTTCCACTCGCGGGTGGTCTGGTCGGTGCTCATGGCTGCTGCCTCTCGCGGGACATCCGGTTGAAGGGAACATGTGCGACAGCAACAATAGACTAGGCAATATTCCTCATGTCAAGTACTGCTACGATGACCTGGTGACCGAGAACCTCGCCGACGATCCCCGGATCACCGCGATCGGCCTCCTCTTCGAAGTCCACACCGGGCTCGCGGCCCGCTTCGCGGCGCAGTTCGAGGAGCACGGCCTGTCGACGGTCGAGTTCGAGGTGCTGATGCGGCTACGCCGTTCCGCAGGTCACCAGCTGCGGATGACCGACCTGGCCGCTCAGGCTGCGCTGTCCACCAGTGGCGCGACCCGGGTGGTCGACCGGATGGTGCGCGACGGGCTGGTCTGCCGGCGCGCCTGCCCGTCCGACCGGCGCAGCTCGTACGCGGTGCTCACCCGGGCTGGACAGCAACGCCTCGACGACACCCTCCCCGGCCACCTGCAACTGATCGACAAGTGGTTCACCGGCCAGTTCGAGCCTGCGGAGTTGGCGACACTACTCGACACCCTCCGACACCTTCGTGACGCGGTGCATCCGCAGGCAACCGCCGGCAGTGACGAAGTGACCGCGCCGGTCCGTTGACCGACGCCGGCACCGGCAGAAGGACCGGCAGAAAGCACCCTTGATCAACGACATAAAGTTCTGAAAGCCGCAAACAGCTCGGATGGGCCGGATAGCGTACTGGCGACCGGGAACGTAACGGGGGGTGCGGCGCGAAGGCCAGGACATCTGGTCCAGGCCGGGGGGCGATTCCGCGCCAACCCGGGGGGCGTGTCGACGTCCGGCGGGCGGCCAGTGATGGCCCCGCCGGACGTCCGCGTCCTGACCTGATTCATCCCTGACCCACCGCCTCCCGTTCCCGGGGCAGCAGGGTGATCCCGGCACTGTGGCAGGCCGCCACCAACCGGTCCCGGGCCGAAGCCCGCGACGCCGTCGTCTCAGCGTGCACCACCAGCTCCACCATCGCCTCCACCGCGTCCCGCGGCTCTGGGCCGTTGCCCAGCGAACGGGCCGCCACGGCGTACCACTCCGTCGCCAGCTCCCGTTCCCCGCGCCGCGCCGCGAGGGTCGCCTCGATCAACGCGCACCGGGGATCGTCGCCCGGCCCGGCCTGGTCGGCAGGGTGACCAGGCCGGTCCACCCCCTCCACCGGCATCACCTGGCCACGGAGCTCGGTCAGGGCGTCGGCCGCTTCCGCGAGGCGGCCGTCCTGGGCCAGCGCCAGCCCGACGATGCCCAACACCTGCCGCCGGTGACTCGGATCCCCGACGGCGGTCAACGCCGCCAACACCCGGCGTCCCAGGTCGGCTGCCCGCGCGTACCGGCCCTCAAGCCTGGCCACCTCGGCCAGGTTGGCCCGGGCCAGCAGCCGCAACCGGTCCTCGCCGGACCTGGCCGCGAGCCGGTCAACCGCCGCGAGCCGGCGCCGGGCGGCCCGCAGGTCACCCGATCGGATCTCGTGCCGGGCCAACGCGTGCTGGGCGAGCGTCATCTCCCGGATCCGGCCGATTCGGCCGGCCAGGGCAAGCACCGCCTCGGAGTGCGCCCGCGCCTCGTCGAACCGACCGGCGGCCAGGCAGGCAGAGCTGAGCACGGTACGCGCGGCCAGCTCACCCGACGTCTCCCCGAGCTCGATGAAGGTGACCAGCGCCGACCGGACCGCCGGAAGTTCCTGCGGGCCGGCGTCGTGCTCCAGCGCGAGCTGAGCCACGCCGATCTGGGCCCAGGCCCGGATCGCCGGGTCCGCGTCGGCCGACCGCGGGTCGTCGAGCAGCCGGCGCAGCCAGCGCCGTCCGGCCACGTCGCGTCCCCGGAACCGCCACCACCGGGGCAGTGCGGCGGCCAGGCGCAGTGCGGTGTGCGGGTCGTCGTTGGCCGAGTGGGCGAGCGCGGCCCACAGGTCACTGGCCACCTCGTCGAGCCGACTGACGACGGTGACCAGCTTCGGCCCGGCCAGGTCGACCGCCGCCCGCTCGGCGAGCCGCGCGAACAGCACGGCGTGCCGACGCCGGATCGCCGACAGTTCGCCGTGTGCGGCGGCCCGCTCGGTGGCCAGATCCCGCACCACGTCGATCAGCCGGAACCGGTACGGACCCGCGCCCCGGGCACCGAGCAGCCCCAACGACATGAGCCGGTCGAGGAACGGCACCGCGTCGACCCGACCGTCCTGATCCGACTGGCCGATGTCGGGCTGGCCGATGTCGAGTTGGCCGATGTCGAGTTGGCCGATGTCGAGTTGGCCAACATCCGGCTGGACCGGATCCTCGGCGAGCATCCCCTCGGCCAGCTCGACCGACCACCGGTTGCGGAACGCCGAGAGCCGACGTACGCCACGCCGTTCGGCGGGGGTGAGCAGCGCGTAGCTGGCCGCGACCGCGTCGCGCAGAGTCACCGCCACGGCTTCCCTGCTGGGTGGTGGCACGGCCAGGTCGAGCAGCCGGTCGCCGTACCGGTTGAAGATCTCGTTCAGGTCGAGCGCCCGCCCCCGGGCGGCGGCCAGCTCGATGGCCAGCGGCAGCCCGCCGAGCCGCCGGACGAGCCCGACCAGCGCGCCGACCTCGCCGGGGTGCACCGGTTCCCGGCGTACCTGCCGGAGCCGGGCCAGGAAGAGCCGCGCCGCCGGGTAGCCGGCGACCGTGGCCAGATCGGCCTCGGTGTCGGCCGGCGGCACCTCCAGCGGCGTGACCGGCCAGACCCGTTCACCGGGGAGTCCGACCGGGTGCCGGCCGGTCGCCACCACCTGCAGCGACGGAGCGGTACGGGTCAGCCAGTGCAGCGCGTCGGCCATCGCCACCGGTGCCCGTTCCACCGCGTCCACCAGCAGCAGTGCCGGGCCGTCGGCTAGCCGGGCCGCCAGGTCGTTGACCCGCCCGACGCCGAAGACGGTAGCGGTGGCGGTCAGTACGTCACTGACGGTGGAGCCTTCGGTGACGACGATGCCACCGGTGCCGCCCGGATACCGGTCGGTCACCTCGGCGGCGACCGCGAGCGCCAGGCTGGTCTTGCCGACTCCGGCAAGTCCGACCAGGCTGACCAGCCCTGCCCCGGCACCGGGTCCCGCAGTCAGCAGGCCGGCCAGGTCGGCCACGTCACAGTCGCGGCCGATCAGTTCGCCGGGCAGTGGGACACCCCGGCTACGGCCGGGCCCGACCAATGTCTCGATGTCGCCGGCAGCCTCGCTGCGCGACCCGGCCGGGAACGCTGCGGTGGCGAGTGCCGGGGTCAGCTGGCGCGGGATCGTCGGACGCGGCTCGGCCGGCCGGCCCCGCGCCGCCGCGTGGAACTCGGCCCGGTCCTCGCCGGTCAGGCCGAGCGCGGCGACGAGCAGATCGACCGTGGTCCGCTGCGGCCGGGCCGTGCGGGCCCGTTCCAGGTCCCGGACGGTACGCACGCCGACCCCGGCCACCGCGGCGAGCTCCGCCTGGGTCAGGCCGACGGCCAGCCGTCGGCTGCGGAGTAGTTCGTCGAACCCGACCCTGCTCTGGTCAGGAGCATGATCCGGACTCATGGCAGGAGAGGGTACGCATTGCAGGGTGCCCGGGTCAGCTTTCCGTCCGGCTGACGACCCGAAAGGAACGGATTTCCGACACAACCGGTGAGGTGCGGTGCCCTCCGGGGCACCCTTACAAGCTCATCAAGCGTCGGCCAGCCCAAGATCACGAGCGATGATCATTCGCTGGATCTCCGAGGTGCCCTCGCCGATCTCGAGAATCTTCGCGTCGCGCCAGAATCGCGCGACCGGGAACTCGTTCATGAAGCCGTACCCACCGTGGATCTGGGTCGCCTCCCGGGCGTTCTGCACGGCGCACTCGCTGGCGTGCAGCTTCGCCACCGCGGCCTGACGTTTGAACTGGTCACCGGCGAGCATCCGGGCGGCCGCGTCGTAGTAGGCCAGCCGGGCGGTGTGCGCCCGTACCTCCATGTCAGCGATCTTGAATTGGATCGCCTGGTACCCGCCGATGAGCTGGCCGAATGCGCGGCGCTGACCCGCGTACCGGACGGACTCGTCGACGCAGCCCTGCGCGAGGCCGACCGCAAGGGCGGCGATCGCGATCCGCCCTTCGTCGAGGATCCGGAGAAATTGCGCGAACCCCCGACCACGCTCACCCAGCAGATTTTCGGCCGGAACCCGGCAATCGTCGAACGTCAACTCGTGGGTGTCCGAGGCACACCAGCCGACCTTGGAGTACCCCGGCGCGACGGTGAACCCAGGCGTCCCGGCCGGCACGATGAAGGTGGACAGTTCCTTCGACCCGTCCGGCCTGCTCCCCGTCACCGCGGTGACCGTCACCAGCGAGGTGATGTCGGTGCCCGAGTTGGTGATGAACGCCTTCGAACCGTTGATCACCCAATGGTCACCGTCGCGCACCGCCCGGGTGGCGGTCCCCCCGGCGTCGGAGCCGAATCCCGGCTCGGTCAACCCGAAACCGGCCAACGCCGCCCCGCTGACCAGCTCCGGCAGCCACCGCTCGCGCTGCTCCGGGGTGCCGAACCGGTAGATCGGCATCGCACCGAGCGAGACCGCTGCCTCCAGCGTGATGGCCACACTGGAATCGACCCGGGCCAGCTCCTCCAGCACCAGACAGAGCGCGAAGTAGTCGCCGCCCATCCCGCCGTACTCCTCCGGGAACGGCAACCCGAACAGCCCCATCTTGCCCATCTGGCGGACGATGTCGTAAGGGAAGGCATGCCGCTGGTAGTAGTCACCGATCACCGGCGCGATCGCCTCGCGGGCGAACTCGCGGACGCTCTCCCGCAGCGCCTCCTGCTCGTCGGTCAGCCTGAAGTCCATGCTCAGATCCTTTCTGGAGGACTCGCAGCCCGGTCGCCTGTCACTGGCACCGGGTGCCGCACCTGCGGTGCCGCTAGACCGGAGTGACGCCGTGCCTGCGGTGGGAGAAGTGCCGGTCCCGGCCGGTGGCCGCCGCGTACCGTCGGACCAGTTCGGCGCGCAACTGTTCGGGTCGGACGATGTCGTCGACGACGAGTTCGCTGGCGAGCCGGGTCAGATCGATGTCGCGCTCGTACTCGGCGCGGCGGGCGGCGACGAAGCCGGCCCGCTCGTCGGGATCGTCGATCGCCGCGATCTTGTTGGCGTAGACCGCGTTGACCGCAGCCTCCGCGCCCATCACCGCGATTTTCGCGGTGGGCAGGGCCAGGGTGGCGTCCGGCTCGAATCCGGGGCCGGCCATCGCGTACAGCCCGGCACCGTAGGCCTTGCGGACCACGACGCAGATCTTCGGTACGGTGGCCTCCGAGATCGCGCTGATCATCTTCGCGCCGTGCCGGATGATGCCCTGCTTCTCCACGGCGCTGCCGACCATGAAGCCGGGCACATCGGCCAGGAACAGCAGCGGTACGTTGAACGCGTCGCACAGCTGCACGAACCTGGTCGCCTTGTCGGCGGAGTCGACGAACAGCACCCCACCCTTGAACATCGAGTTGTTGGCGACCACGCCGACCACCTGGCCGGCCAGCCGGCCGAAGCCGACGGTCAGCTCGCGCGCCCACAACGCCTGGATCTCCAGGAAGCTGCCCTCATCGAGCAGTCCCTTGACGAACCGGCGCATGTCGAACGCCTGCCGTTCGCTCGCCGGCACCAGCGCGGCGAGGTCGACCCCGGCCGGCGGCTCGACCGCCGCCGTCGCCGGTGGCGGCTGCTGCCAGTTGCCCGGCAGGTAGGACAGGTAGCGGCGGACCACATCGAGCGCGTCGTCCTCGGTCTTGCACAGGAAGTGCCCGACGCCGGACTCGGCGCAGTGCACCCGGGCACCGCCCATCGCCTCCAGCGTGGTCTTCTCACCGGTGACCATCTCGACCATCCGGTCCGAGCCGAGGTACATGCTGGCGTTGCCCTCGACCATCGCCACCACGTCGCAGAACGCCGGAATGTAGGCACCGCCGGCGGCCGACGGCCCGAACAGGGCACAGACCTGCGGGATCGCCCCGGAGGCCCGGACCTGGTTCCAGAAGATCTTGCCGGCACCGCGCCGGCCGGGGAACAGGTCGACCTGATCGGTGATCCGGGCCCCGGCGGAGTCGACCAGGTAGACCATCGGCAGGCCGGCGTCGTACGCCCGCTCGATGATCCGGATGATCTTCTCTACGGTACGGGCGCCCCACGAGCCGGCCTTGACCGTGGAGTCGTTGGCCATCAGGCAGACCTGTCGACCGTCGATGGTGGCGGTGCCGGTGACCACACCGTCGGCGGGCAGCCCGTCGGCGAGGGCGTTGGCGTACCGGCCGTCCTCCACGAAGGAGCCCGCGTCGACCAGCCGGTCGACCCGTTCCCGGGCGAACAGCTTGCCCCGGGCGGCGTTCGCCGCATGGTACTTCTCCGCGCCGCCGGCCCGGATCCGCTTGTCGAGCCGATCCAGCGCCTCACCGTCCAGTGTCACGCCGCCCCCTCGCGCCAGCCCATACTAAACGATCGTTAGGCTACCGCACGACAGTCACCCTCGCGACCCCCGCCAGCGGGTCAGCTGGTCGGGGTGAGCCGGGTACGCGGGCCGGCACGCAGCACCCCGGAGGGAAGCTGCCTGCCGACCAGCTCCTCGGCCAGCGCGGCGGCGGCCAGCAGGGCATCCAGGTCGATCCCGGTCTCGACGCCCATGTCGTGCAACATGTGCACCACCTCCTCGGTGGCCACGTTGCCGCTGGCCCCGGGCGCGTACGGGCAGCCGCCCAGGCCGCCGACGCTGGCGTCGAACTCGGTGACCCCCAGCTCCAGCGCGGCCAGCAGGTTCGCCAACGCCGTACCCCGGGTGTCGTGGAAGTGCAGCAGCACCGGTACGGCCGCCTGCCGGTCGCGCACCGCCGTGACCAGCTCGCGGACCCGGCGCGGGGTGGCCATCCCGGTGGTGTCGCCGAACGCCACCCGGTCCGCCCCGTCGGCCACCACCCGGTCGACGATCCCGGCCACCCGCTGCGGGTCGACGTCCCCTTCGTACGGGCAGCCGAAGCTCGTCGCCACGATCACCTCGACGTGCGCCCCGGCGGCGTGCAGCAGCGGAATCAGCGCGGCGATGTCGTCCAACGACTCGGCGGTGGACCGGTTGACGTTGCGCCGGTTGTGCGTGTCGCTGGCCGACACCACCACTTCGACCTCGGAGAAGCCGGCGTCCAGTGCCCGGCGGGCCCCGCGCAGGTTCGGCACCAGCGCCGAGTAGCGCACCCCGGGCGCCCGCCGGGCCCGCCGCCACACCTCGTCGGCGTCGGCCATCTGCGGGATCGCCTTCGGGTGGACGAACGAGACCGCCTCGATCCGGCGTACGCCGGTGCCGGACAGCGCGTCCAGCAGGCGGACCTTGCCCTCGGTCGGGATCGGCTGCTCGTTCTGCAGGCCGTCACGCGGCCCGACCTCGCGGATCGACACGGACTCGGGAAGGGGCGTCGCTGCCATCCGTCCAGCATCCCGCGCCCGTGCCGTCCACTCAATGGGATCCGGTGAAGGTCACCGTCGCGTCGACGCGACGGACTGCGTCGGACCGGACCTCACCGCATCCGGCCGACGATGCCGGTGTCGTAGTCACCGGAGACGAACTCCGGGTTGTCCAGCAGCTCGGCGAAGAACGGCAGGTTGCACTTTGGCCCGGCCACCTCGAAGGCGGCGACTGCGGCCCGGGCCCGGGCGATCGCCTCGGCCCGGTCGGCGCCAGAGACGATCAGCTTGGCCATCAGCGAGTCGTAGAACGGCGTCACGGTGGTGCCGGCGGCGTACCCGGAATCGACCCGGACCCCGTCGCCGGTCGGCTCCGACCAGGCGGTGATCGCGCCCGGTCCGGGCAGAAAGCGTTTCGGGTCCTCGGCGTTGATCCGCAACTCGATCGCGTGCCCGCGCGGCGCGAGGGTGGCCGGGTCGAACGTCGGCTCCAGGCCGGCGGCCACCCGCAGCTGCTCCTCGACCAGGTCCACACCGTAGACCAGCTCAGTGACCGGGTGCTCGACCTGCAGCCGGGTGTTCATCTCCAGGAAGAAGAACTCGCCGGTGGCCGGGTCGAGCAAGCATTCCACCGTGCCGGCGTTGCGGTAGCCGACCGCCTCCCCGGCCCGTACGGCGGCGGCGAGCAGCCCGGCCCGGATCTCGTCGGTCACGGCCGGCGACGGCGACTCCTCGGCGAGTTTCTGGTTGCGCCGCTGCACCGAGCACTCCCGCTCACCGAGGGCGACGACCCGGTCGGTGCCGTCCGGCGCCCGCCAGCCGAGAATCTGCACCTCCACGTGGCGTACCCGGGGGAAGTAGCGCTCGATCAGCACGGACCCGTCGCCGAACATGCGCGCGGCGAACGCCCGGACCTTGTCGAATTCGGTACGCAGCGCGGCGGTGTCGCCAGCGACGCCCATGCCCATTCCGCCGCCGCCAGCGGCGGCTTTGACCATCACCGGGTAGCCGATGGTGGCGGCGGCGTCGAGTGCGGCGTCGACGGTCTCGGCGGGCTCGGTGGTGCCGGCGGCCACCGGAACCCCGGTGGCGGACATCAGGTTCCGCGCGTTGATCTTGTCGCCCATCGCCTCGATGGCGTCACCACCGGGCCCGACCCAGATCAGGCCGGCGGACGCGACCGCGCGAGCGAAGTCGGCGTTCTCCGACAGGAACCCGTAGCCGGGGTGGATCGCCTGGGCGCCGCTGCTCTTGGCGGCGGCCAGGATCGCCCCGGTGTCGCGGTAGCTCTGCGCCGGCTGCGCGGGCCCCACACAGATCGCCTGGTCGGCCTCGGTGACGAAGGGCATGCCGGCGTCGGCCTCGGAGTGCACGGCGACGGTCCGGACGCCCAGCCGTCGGGCGGTACGGATGATCCGCCGGGCGATCTCGCCCCGGTTGGCCACCAGCAACGACTCGATCATGCCTCTCCTCGCGGGGGTGCGGCGCCCGCTGCCGGGCGCGGGGGTGTGCCCGGTGTGCTGCTCAGCCGTGCAGGGCGGCGAGGGTGGCGGCGCGCAGCAGCGTGGCCCGCCGTTCCCGGTCGACCTCGCCGCCGAGGAAGGGGGTGGAGTTCATCAGGCCGAACGCGGCGTGCGCCAGCACCCGGGCCTCGGCCGCGTCGAGGTCGTGGCGCAGCGCGGTGAGCACGGCCACCCACTCCTCGACGTAGAGCCGCTGTAGCCGCCGGATCCGCCGGCGCGGCTCCTCCGGCAACCGGTCGAGCTCGTGCAGGTGCAGGGCGATGACCGCAGGGTTGGCCAGGGCGAACTCGACATGGAACTCGATCAGTGCGGCGAGCGCGGCGGTGGCGTCGCCGGGCCGCGCCGCGACCCGGACACGTCCGCCTTCGAGCAGTTCCTCGCTGACCGGGATGAGCGCGGCGGCGAGCATCGCCTCCTTGCCGGCGAAGTGGTGGTAGAGAGCCGGACCGGTGACCCCGGCGGCGGCGCCGATGTCGTCCATCGACACGCCGTGGTAGCCGCGGGCCGCGAAGAGCCCGACCGCGATCTGAAGAATCTCGTCGCGACGTGAGCGTCGCCGTGGCGCGCTCGGCTCGGCCCCGTCCGTCGCTGCCGTCTGCTGATCTACCGTCACCTGGCCAGCCTAACCGTGTGTCGACCCGAATTGAACGACCGTTCAGTCACCGGAATGCCGTCGACTGATTCACCGGTGTCCACGCTGACCCGACGCCGACGCCCGCCGATCACCGTACCGTCACCGACGCCGAGGGCTCACCCCCGGCGGAGCGGTACCGGAGCTCACCCCCGGCGGAGCGGCACCGGAGCTCACCCCCGGCGGAGCCGGTCAGGTGCCGGCTGGGGCCGCCAGCCCGTCGACGACCCGTGCGTTGGGCAGTACCCCCAGCGCCGGACCGGGAACCACAATCTTGCTGCCCCGCACCCCGGAACCGATCACCACGTGCGGCACCGCCACCACCCGCGCGTCGACCAGGATCGGCCACTCCGGCGGCAGCCCGATCGGGGTGATCCCGCCGTACTCCATCCCGGTCCTCTGCACCGCGTCGGCCATCGGGGCGAAGCTCGCCTTACGCGCGTCGAGCAGCCGGCGGACCGTCCCGTTGACGTCCGCCCGGGTGGTGGCCAGCACCATGCAGGCGGCGTACCGGACGACACCGCCCCGCTTGCCGGCGATCACCACGCAGTTGGCCGACTCGTCGAGCGCCACCCCGTACGCGGCGCAGAAGGCGGCCGTGTCGGCGAGTTCGGGGTCGATCGACGCCACCGCCACATCGTCCACGTCGACCGGCACCTCGGCCGACCACTGCTCGACGGCGGCGGCCACCGGCGCGGCCACCAGGTCGAGTCGGCTCCGGACCGGTTCGGTCTGCAGTTTCCCCAGCACGTCCGCCATCATGCACCCGGCGGCCGGCGAGCCGTGCCGAGGGGCACCGGCCACCCGGGCGCGGTAGATTGACCGCCGCCGCCACCGCGTGCCCGGCCCGCCGCCGGGAGCGGCGCGGCACCGCCGGACAACCCGCCGAGAGGTGATCGTGGCTGCCCCGAGGGCGAGCGTCGTCGTACCCGTCTACAACACCGAGGCCTGGCTCGGCGCGGCTCTGGCGTCGATCGACCGCCAGCCACGGCGGACCGAGATCGAGGTCGTCGTCATCGACGACGGCTCCACCGACTCGTCGAGCGAGATCGCCCGCGACTACGCCCGGCGGGCGCCGGGGGTCCGCTACGTCCGGCAGGACAACGCCGGTCTCGGTGCCGCTCGCAACCATGGGGTACGCCTGGCGACCGGCAACTACCTGGGTTTCCTCGACTCCGACGACCTCTACCCCGACGGCGGGCTGGACCACCTGGTCGACCTCGCCGAGCGGGCCGGGGCGCAGGTGGCGGTCGGCGACATGCACGGCTTCCCGCCCCGGCCCAGCCCGCCCTGGCGGGCGGAGATCGTCGGACCGGCCCGCACCATCGGGTCCGTCGCCGAGGCACCGCTGCTGATCGGCAACCCGTCGGCCTGCAACAAGGTGTTCGCCCGCGACCTGGTCGACCAGGTCGGGGCCGAGTTCACCGAGGGCAGCGCGTTCGAGGATGTCCTGTTCACCGTGCCGCTGCTGGTCCGCTCCTCGCTGACCGCGCTCAGCCCACGACTGGTCTACCTCTACCGACAGCGCGGCAACGGCTCGTCAATCATGGAAGGCCGGTTCCGACCGGCGAAGATCATGCAGCATCTGAACATCATCGAACGGCTGGTCACCGGCAGCTCCGACGTCGCACCCGAGGTGGCCGGGGCGATCCGACGGTGGGTCGCGTACATGCAACTGCACTACGCCGGGCGGGCCGCCGACGTCCTCGACGACGGGCAGCTGGCCGATTTCACCCGCCGGATGGCGGCGCTGCTGGCCGACGTACCGGTGCCGGTCGCCGCCGAGTTCAGCCGGAGCCCGCACGCCGGGCTGCGCGCGGTGGCCCTCTACGAGCAGGACCCGGACGGAGTACGCCAGCCCCGGCACGACGGCCCGGTCCGGCTGCGCGGCGGGCAGCTCTACCTCGACCATCCGCGCTGGGACCGCTACCGGGACCTGCTGCGGCTACCCGCGCCGACCGTCGGCGTGCACAGCGTCCGCCGTGGCGACCCGGCCGGCGACGAGGTGGTCCGGCTCTCCGGCTGGTGCGGCCTGCCCGGCCCCGGCGGCGCGCCCGGTGACCAGCGGGACGACCTGGTGCTGGAGATCGGCGACACGCGGTTGCGGCTGCCGCTGACCGTGGCTGACGGCAGCGGCGGCCGGCTCCGTTGGCGGGTCGACGTACCGCTGGCCACGCTGCCCCGCGGCCGGTACGCGCTGCGGGTCGTCGCCCGCGACAACGGTGCCGAACTGGTACTCCCGCCGGCACCGGGCGCGCCCGGCACCCGGGCGACACTGACCGCCCGGGGCCGTGCCGTGTGGGTCGCACCCGGCCGCCGCGGGCTGCGTCTGGTGGTCTCGGACCCGCTGGTCACCGCCGCCGCGACGCCGGCAAGGTGGAGTCGGATGGCCCGCTACCAGGCCGGACGCGCGGCGCGGCGCGGGGTTCGGGTAGCCCGCCAGGGCCGCCAACGGCTGCGCCGGCTGGCCGCCCGCTGACGCTGCCTGCCCCCGTGGACGCCGGCTGCCGCCCGCTGATCAGGAGTCCTCGGCCAGCAGGTCGGCGCGGCTGTCGCCGAGCAGTTCCCGCAGCCGGGCCAGGGAACGCCGGCTCTGGGTCTTGACCACCGACACCGAGACGCCGAGCGTCTCGGCAACGGTCTCGACGCTCTGGTCCTCCCAGTAGCGCAGCACCACGATCGCCCGGTCGCGGGGCGGCAGACAGCCGAGCGCGTCGATCATGGTGACCCGCAGCTCGGGCCGGGCGGACCGGGCCGGATCACCGTCCTCGCGGGGGCCGGCGATCGGCAGCTCCCGCGCGCTGAGCCGGCGGCGGTGGTCGAGCACCACCCGTAGCAGCACCTTGCGGCTGTACGCCTCCAGGTTGTCGAACCGGGACACCCGCCGCCACGCGGTGTACATCTTGGCCAGTGCCGTCTGGGTGAAGTCCTGGGCCAGATGCCAGTCGCGGCACATCAGGTAGGCGGTGCGGCGCAACCGTGGCGCAGCCGCCGAGGCGAACGCGACGAATTCCGCGTCCACGGCCCCGGACGGGGCGCGGTCCGCCGCCCTCGACCCGTCCGGGGCCGTGGACGCGGAGACCGCCTGGTCGACGGCGGGTCGCGGCTTGCCCACCACATGCCCGGGCAGGCTGATCTCAGCCGCGCCGTACACACTGCACTCCCATGCCTGGGCACCCTCCCCGGTGTGGACCTGCCGGTGTCCGACCCCTGCTGACATAGACGTCGGGTGGGCGACGATCGGTGACACGGGCGGGAAAGTCCCAGGCGTTCGCCAGCTGGTCACCAGCTGTTAGCCTTTTGCCAGGGCCCCCTTCCCCTACCCGACGGACGATGTCGGACCGACGGTTGACCCCCGCCGCCGGACCGACGCACCGACATACGTGGAAGGCGCGCTGCACCGATGGCACTGCTGAGCTTGATCATCCCGGTGTTCCGGGTCGAGAAGTACCTCGCAGCATGCCTCGACTCGGTCCTGGCGCAGCATCGTGCGGACGTGGAGATCGTGGCGGTGGACGACGCCTCCGACGACGGGTCCAGCGCCATTCTGGCCAGCTACGCACAGCAACACCCCGGGATCACCGTGGTCAGCCTGGACCGCAACGGCGGGCTGGGTGCCGCCCGCAACGCGGGTATCGCCCATGCCAGCGGTCGCTACGTATGGTGTGTGGACAGCGACGACTGGTTGCCGGACGGCTCGCTGGCCGCGGTCGCCGACCGGCTCGAGCACACCGACCCGGACTTGTTGATCACCGGGTACTCCCGGGTCCATCCCGACGGCCGGGCGGAGGAACATCCGGTCACCGGCATCGCCCCGGGCCGCCAACTTCCGGAGGTGTTCCGCTTCGCCGACGAGCCAGGGCTGCTCGACGTGCTGTGGATCGCCTGCAACAAGATCATCAAGCGGGACCGGCTGGTCGACACCGGGATCACCTTCCAGTCCGGCTGGTACGAAGACGTCTCGTTCGTGATCCCGCTGCTGGTCGCCGTGGACCGGATCGCCGTGCTGGATCGCGACTGCTACGCGTACCGGCAGCATCACGACGGCGCGATCACCCGGACGGTCAGCGACCGGCACTTCGAGGTCTTCGACCAGTGGCAGCGGGTCTTCACCTACCTTGACGCCCACCCGGGCCGGGCCGCCGCCCTGCGCCCGTTGATCTTCGGTCGGATGATCTGGCACTGCCTTCAGGTGCTCGGGCACCCGCACCGGGTGCCCAGGTCCCACCGGCGGCGCTACTTCCGGCGCACCTACGAGCTCTACCACCGGCATCGGCCGGTCGGCGGGTACCAGGTGCCGGGCAACGGCAGCGAGACGGTCAAGCACCGCCTCGTCGCGGCGAACGCCTATTCTCTCTATCAGACGTTGATGGCCGTCTGGTCACTGCGCAAACGGTTGCCCGGCCGGGCCAGCGGAGCCACCGGGGTCAGCGGGGCCAGCGGGGCCAGCGGGGCCAGCGGAGCTGCTGGAGCCGGTGAGCGGCCGGCAACCGCCGGTCGGACACCGCCAGCAGCGGCGGCGCTGCCGGGCACCGTACCCGCCCGGGGCGGTGCGGTCGACGACGAAGCCGAGGAGGGGGCGATCAGGTGAGGCGAGACGCCGGCTCCGACGCCTCCGCGCCGGCCGGCAGCCGGATCACCTGGCGCCTCACCGGACTACCGGCACCCCACCCCGCCGAACGGCTCGGCCGCGCCGTGGGGTTGCGGGTGCTGCGGCTACCCGGCATCCGGCGCGCGTTGGTGATCGCCGGCACCGTGGACCGGCTACGCGACCTGCCCCACCACCCAGCTGCCGGTCAGCCGGTACGCGCCGCCACCGTGGTCGTCGTCTGGTGGCGGTACCCCGGGCTCGGCTGGTCCGGCAATGTCGGCACGTTGCCGCAGCTGCGTCGGCACCGGGTCGGGCTGCCCAGGCTGCGCCGGGGCGCGGCCACCGTCCGGATGGCGCTCGCCGCCCCGGTGCCGCTGCGGTCGGCGGTACGGGCGGCGCTGCGCGCGTTGGACGGGTCCCGGACGATGCCGTCCCCGGGCACCGCCGACGTCACCGCCCTCGGTGCCCCGCCGGCGTACCTGCCGGCGGGGGCGACCGTGCTGACCGCCGGACCGCTGCCGGAGCGCGACGAGATTCGCGCCCACGACCTGGTGCTGGACAACCGGGACGCCGCCGGCCCGCGAGATTCTGACCACGACACCACCGGCCCGCCAGATCCCGGCCACGACACCACCGGCCCGCAGGGCGAGCGCGGTGCGGCGTACGGTGTCCGGTTGGCCGGCACCGGGCACGCGGTCACGACACCCGCTGGCGAGCGGCTCGTGCTGATCGACGCCGAACGGATCAACCCGCGTGGCCGGCTGGCTGCCGCGTACCGGCCGGAGGCGGCAGAGATCTCCCTCGAGTTCGCCCGCGCCGACCGGTCCGGGGCCAGCAGGTTCCGCGGACCGGTCAGTGGATCGTCCCGGTACGGGTCACTGACCGGCCCCGGGCTGGACGCGGCGGCGCTGGCCGCGCTGCGGCGGGTCCGCGCGGTGCACTGTCGGCTGGTGCCCGGTGAACATCCCGAGCAGACCGCCGGGCTGCTGGTGCAGCTCGCCGCGACCGGGGTGCTCGTGCACGCCCCGGTCCTGCCGCCCGCCGTGGCCGACCTGCTCGACCCGCAGTTACGCGTGCTCGTCACCGGACAGCCGGACGGATCAGCCGGGCCGGACGGGTCAGCCGGGCCGGACGGATCA
Source organism: Solwaraspora sp. WMMA2080 (assembly GCF_027497395.1). Lineage (GTDB taxonomy): Bacteria > Actinomycetota > Actinomycetes > Mycobacteriales > Micromonosporaceae > Micromonospora_E. The sequence continues at coordinate 4,483,231 of NZ_CP114910.1, forward strand.
GCCGGGCCGGACGGGTCGTTGACCGTCGAGGCGCGCAGCGTACGGCAGCGCCGGGCCGCGATGCGCGGCCACGCCGCAGGACTGCGGCTGCCCGGCCTCGCCGACGGCGGGCTGCCGGCACTCGGTCGGCCGCCATCGGTCAGCGCGGTCCTGATCACCCGGCGGCCGGAGCTGGTCACCACCGCGCTGGCCGCGATCATCGCGCAGACCTATCCGGAGATTGAGATCATCCTGGGACTGCACGGCATCGAGTTGCCGGAGTCGGCCCGCCGGGCGTTGTCCGACGCGGGCCGCCCGTTCGAGGTGCTGCACCTGCCGGAGTCGGTCGACTTCGGCGCCGGGCTCGCAGCGGCCACCCGGCGCGCCCGCGGCACACTGATCACCAAGTTCGACGACGACGACAGCTACGGCGTCGAACACGTCTGGGACCTGGTGCTGGCCCGGCACTACTCCGGGGCCACCCTGGTCGGCAAGGGAGCCGAGTTCGTCCACCTGGACGATCAGGGCGTCACCCTGCGCCGACGGTCCGGCATCCCGGAGGCGTACGGCGGAGTGGTCGCCGGTGGCACGATGCTGCTCGCCAAGAGCGATCTGGAGGCCGTCGGCGGCTGGCGCCCGGTGCCCCGCTCGGTCGACCTCGGGCTGATCGAGCGGCTCCGGGCGGAGGGCGCCACCATCTACCGAACCCATCCGCTCGGCTACCTCTACCATCGGCGGCCCACCGGGCACACCTGGGATCCGGGCGAGGCGTACTTCGTGGACAGCGCGTACTCCCGCTGGACCGGCGTCCCGGCGGAGGCGATGGGCGACGAGGTCACACCACCATCGACGGCAGCGGCCAGCGGCGCAGCCGGTGCGGCAACCAGACCAGTTGGTCGCCCACCTTCGTGACCAGACCCTCCTCGCCGAACTCGCGGGCGATGTCCAGGTCGACAGTGGTCATCCCGGCACCGTCGAGCAGCTGCTCCAGCACCGCCAGGTACGCCGGGTCGTCGATGGTCAGCAGGTTGAGCCGACCGGCCCGCCGGTCCCGGACCTGGACGAAGCCGGGGCCCCGCCGGTAGGTGCACTTGTCGAAGTAGAAGGCGTCCCGCCAGGCGGCAGCGACCACCGTACCCGGGTCGGATTCGGCATCAGGCTCGGCGCCGGCGGAGCCGGCGGCGTCAACGGAGCCGGCTGCGCCAGTGGCACCCGCTGCGCCGACGATCTCGACCGTCGCCGGCGGACGCAGATGCCCGTACACCCGCCACAGGTCGCCGTCGCCGCCCGGCAGCCGGATCGACCAGTCCACCTCGATGGCGTAGCTGGTCAACTCGCGGACCAGGACGAGCCGGCGGACCGCGTCGGCCGCCGTCACCGAGTCGGCAGCGGTGAGGTCGACGGTGCCGGGCAGCGCCACCTTGCGTACCCCCCGGTCCAGCCAGTCCCCGACGGTGTCGGCGGCGGACCCGGTGAACTCGGCCGTGCCCAGGTCGATGCCGGGAATGTCGGCGACCGCCGGATCGTGGTCCCGGTGCAGTCGGACCACGACCGGCCCGGTCGGCGGTGCCTCGATGTCGGTGCTGATCAACGCGGTGCTCCTGTCAGACGGCGGTGAGCGCGGGCTCGGGCGTGGGGTGCCCGGCGGACGTGGCCGGATCCGTTGACGCGGCTTCCGCCTGCGCGGCGGCCCGCTCCTGGTGCAGGTGGTCGATGCGGAGCAGGTCCTGGTTCATCGCCTGCGGTGCGATCTGAATGAACTGGTCGGCGTCGCTGAACAGCAGGCCGAGGTCGCTCCAGCGGGCGAGCAGCGTGGCCACCTCCTCCTCCGACGCGGAGATCCGCCGGGCCAGTGAGGCGACGCTGTGCGGCTGGTCCAGCTGCCGGAAGGCGGCGACCTCGGTCGGATCCGTCAACCGCAGCACGTGCCAGTCGAACTGCCGCCGTTCGCTGACCAGCACGATCTCGGTGCCGAGGTCGTGGTGGGTCAACCGGCTGCGGGCATACTCGTGCTGCCAGCCGGTGACGGCCCGGTCGAGCGTCTCGGCGAGATCCTCGTCGATGCCCTGGGTCGGGGTGTCGAAAATGTACGCCAGGTCCATCAGCTCCGACTCGGGCAGGTCGTAGATGAGCCGGTACTGGGCGGCCGGCCGCAGGTCGGTGAAGCCGAGTTCCGGCTTGACGAAGTACGGGCTGAACCGTTCGATGGCGATCCGGGTGCTGCCGTCGGGTGGGCAGAGGTGGTGCAGGGCCGGCATCTGGTCGATGATCGACTGGTAGTCGGCGTCGGTCTCGCCGGGGAAGCCGTACAGGTAGTTCCAGGCGATGGTGATGCCGCTGGTCTCCGCGTCGCGCAGCATCCGCACGTTGAGGCAGCCGGTCACCCCCTTGTCCATGATCTTCAGCACCCTGCTGTTCAGGTTCTCGATGCCTGGCTGGACGCTGACCAGGCCGGCGTCGGCCAGGGCCTGCACCTGCGGGCCGCGCATGTTCGACTTGATCTCGTACTGCAGCCGCAGGTCGTAGTCGGATTCGGCCAGCCGGGGCAGCAGCGAGTTGACGTAGCTCATGTCGAGGATGTTGTCGACGACGAACATGTCCAGCACCTGGTGGCGCTCGACCAGCCCGATGATCTCGTCGTAGAACCGGCCGGGATGCTTGCTGCGGAACTGCATGAACGAGCCGTTGAGCCCGCAGAAGGTGCAGTGGTGCTTCTCGCCCCACCAGCAGCCGCGGGCGCCTTCCACCACCAGCCGGGGCTCGACCCAGTTGTTCGCCTTGGAGCGGGCCAGCCGCTCGAAGTAGCCGGTGTAGTCCGGGCTGACGATCTCAGCCGGCGGCAGCGGTGCGGTGCTCATCGGGTTGGCCACGTGTCGGCCGTCCGGGGTGGCCCAGCACAGGCCCTCGATGCTGGAGAAGTCGGCAGGGCTGTCCGCCGGTGCGGCCGCCAGCGCGGTGAGCAGCTGGGGGAACGCGGCTTCGCCTTCGCCGCGTACCACGAAGTCGATGAAGGAGAAGTTGCGGTGCAGCGCCGCGCCCTGCTCGCCGTCGCAGTTCGCCCCACCGAGCGCGGTACGGATCCGGGGGTCGAGTTTCTTCACCGCCCGGGCAGTCGCCAGCGCTGCGGTGTTCTGCTGGAACGTCGAGGTGAATCCGACGAGGTCTGGTGCCCGGTCGACGATCCGGGCAGCGATCTCGTCGATGAACTCCGGCGCGGCCCGGTGCAGGTCCATGTTGCGGCTCAGGTCGCGTTCGGACATCTGGCCCTGGACGACGCGGGTGAACTCGCTGACCCGCCATTCAGGGTCGTCGTAGAGGGCGGAGGAGAAGACCCAGTCACCGCAGCCGGAGAAGTAGGTGAACAGCGAATAGTAGTAGTAGTCGCCGAGGCCGAACTCACGTCGGTCGACCACCCAGTCGACGAAGTCGAGGTTGGCGTGCATCACCTCGACCTCGGCGTCCGGCATCTTCTGGCGGACGCTGTTGGTGAGGATGCCCAGTGCCAGCGACGGGACATCGATCGATGACCACGGCATGTTGACCAGCAGGATCCGCATGTGCCCTTCCCTTCTATGCGAGCCGCTACCGACGAACCCGGTCAGCGCGGGTGTCGGAGGTGGACAGGTGTGCCGGAGGTACGGAGGCGGTCGGGACCGGTGCGGTGAGGCGGTCGGGACCCGGTGGGGTGAGGCGGTCAGGACCCGGTGGGGTGAGGCGGTCAGGACCCGGTGGGGTGGCGACGGCCACGGCGATGGGATGGAGGCGGTCAGGCGATGCCGGCCAGGGCGCGACCCGCCCGCCTCCACCCCGTACGACCCGGATCAGAACTTGATCTTGACCGAGACCGTGACCGTGACGTTCGCGCTGCGAAGCTGGTCGCGGTTGCCGTTGATCGGGTCGTTCTCGACAACGTTCTTCCGCATGCCGTTCACCTCCTCTCCCGATCGGACCGAACCTGCCAACGTGCGGGGAACAGGGTCAGGCCACTGGCCGCGCCATGGCGAGCGCGACCGCCGTACCCTCCTCCTGCACGCCGTCGAAGTGCCGCTGCATGAACAGCAGCACGGTCTGCATCAGCGACAGATGGCTGCGGGCGTCGAAGTCGTCGTGCCCGGCCCGGCGGCGGACCAGCTGATGCGGAACGCGGCGGGCGGCCAGCAGGCCGGCGTACCGCTCCACCGGAGCCGGCGGGCAACGCACGTCGTCGCTGGAGACGGCGAGCAGCACCGGCGCGGTGACCTGGTCGACGTAGCTGGCCGGCGACGACCGGGCGTACGCCTCGGGAACCTGCTCCGGGGTGCCGCCGAACAGCATCACGTCGAGCGCTTGGACCGCCGGGGACGCCGCATGGAACGCGGCGGCGTAGTCGGCGATCGGGCTGATCGCCACCCCGAGACGCCACAGCCGTGGCTGCACACCGAGGGCGAGCAGGGTCAGATAGCCACCCCACGAGGTGCCCCACAGGGCGACCCGTCCCGCCTCGATCAACCCCTCGGTCACCAGATGCCCGCGGACCGCCGCCAGATCGGCGACCTGGGTCAGCCCGACGCCGGAGCTGAAGTCGTTACGCCAGGCGGAGCCGTAGCCGCTGGACCCCCGGTAGTTGGCACGCACCACCGCGCAGCCGGTGCTGGCCAGGATCTCCACCAGCGGGTCGTACGCGTCCCGCGCGTGCTGCGACGGTCCGCCGTGGACCAGGAAAACGGCGGGACGGGTACGCCGGTCGTCGTTCGGTGTGGTCAGCAGCACGTGGATCGGCCCGCCCGGCCCCGGCACCCACAGCTCCTGCCGCTGGTAGTCGTCGACCGTGGCGGACGCCGCCGGGTCCGGACCGGCGCCACTGTCCGGCAGCCGGACGTCACGGCCCGACCGTAGCTGCGGCGGGGTCAGCGAGTCGGTCCAGATGTAGACGACGTCGCCGTCCGGCCAGACCGCCGCGTCCAGCACACTGCCCGGCGGAGTCGGCAGCACCGCACTGGCCCGCACCGTCAGGTCGGCCTCGTGCAGGATCGTATGGGCGTGCCGATCCTGACGGATCAGGATCCGCCGGCCGTCCGGGTACCAGCTCGCGGTGATCTCGGTGTCGAACCAGCACCAGCTGTGCGGCCGTAGCCCGTCGGTCCGGGTCCAGGTCGCCGGGAAGTACCGGTCGTCCTGCTCCAGCACGAGCAGCAGCCGGGGTTGACCGCCGCCGGGGGCGAAGCCGAGCGCCCAGACCCGCCGATCCGGCTGGCCGGACACCACCCCGACCGTGGCCCCGTCGCGGCCGACCACGGTCACGGCGTCCGCGGCGGCCGGGTCGGTGCCGACCGCCGCCAGCTCACCGGTCGGGTCCAGGTCGACCAGGTACGCGTACCCGGCGGTCCGGGTGACCTCGGTGATCCGTCCGTGCGGGTCGCGCCGGTGCAGGGTCAGGCCGTCGTCGTCGGCGAGCCCGACCAGGGCGGTTCCGTCGTCGGCCATCGCGATCCCGGCGTGCCGCGCCGGCGTCACCCCGGGCAGCGCCGGAGCCGAGACCGGCGAGGTGACCTGGTCAGGGGCGCTGTTCGGGAAGTCGCGGGTACGCCAGACACCCACCCCGGCGAGGTCGTCGTCGAACCACCACACCGTCTCGCCGTCCGGGTCCAACGCGGCCCGGATCGTTCCGGTCGCCCGGTCGGTCAGCTGGGTGACCGTGTCGGTCCGGCGGTCCCAAGCCAGGATCTGGCATCGGCCGTCGGCGTCGCCGACGTAGACGACCCGGTGCGGCGCGTGCTCGGCGACCACCGGCAGCGCCGGGTAGAACAGTCGGTATTCACGGCTCATCGACGTGCCTCCTCTGCCACGGGTTCGGTCGACGTCGTCTCAGGGACCGCCGGCGTCGCCTCGGACCCCGTCGCTGTGGCCTCGGACCCCGTCGCTGTCGCGTCGGATTCGGCCGGCGTCACGTCGTCTGGTGGGTCTTCCGCCCCGGCGCGCAGTTGGCGCAGGTTGACGGTGGTGTAGACGGCCAGCCCGGCCAGGGCGGCGGCGAAGATCAACGCGACGGCGGTCGGGCTGTACCAGGCGACGAGCAGGCCGGCGAGCAGCGGAGCCGGGGTCTGCAGCACCTCGCCGGCGGTGCCCATCACGGTGCCGACCCGGCCCTGCAGCTCGTCCGGCGTCAATGCGATGACCCGTGACTGGAAGATCACCCCGAGCAGTGGGCTGAGCAGGAAGACCAGGCCGAAGAGCAGGCCGTACGTCCAGGTCTGCCGGGCCTGCGACATGGCCGCGACCAGGGCGACCATCGCCCAGGAGGCGACGACGATGACGGTCATCGGCCGGACCCGGCTGAACACGGCGGGCGCCAGCAACGCGCCGGTCAACCCGCCGACACTGGCCACGGTCAGCACCAGACCGATCGACGACGCGGCCGCGCCCTGCTGCCCAGCGGTCAGAATGGCGTAGTAGATGAGCGCACCGAAGGTGAAATTGATCCCGGCAGCCCAGATGGTCACGAAACGCAGGAACGGCTGCCGCCACACGAAGCGCAGGCCGTCCCGCAGATCGGTGAGGAACGACGTGCGTTCGACACGGTCCGGGGTGAGATCGGTGCGGATCGCACCGACCAGAAAAGCGGACACCACATATGACACAGCGTCCACCAGGAATGGCACCCACCGGCCTATCTGGTAGAGCGCGCCACCGAAAACCGGACCGACGATCTGTACGGCGTGATTGCGCGCTTCCAGCCGGGACAGCGCCTTCTTGTCGTCGGCCGGCAGCACCCGGCGGATCGAGCCCGCGCCGGCCGCCTCGTAGCCGCTCTGGGCGAGCCCTTCGACGAAGGCGGCGGCAGCGAGCACCACCAGGGTCGCCGTACCGCTGGCGACCGAAACGAAAAGCACCGCCATCGTGGCGGCGGCCAGCAGCAGTGACGCCACCATCATCCGCTTGCGGGGCAACCGGTCGGCCAGTACGCCGGCCGCCGGCGCGGCGACGAGTCGACCGGCCAGGGCCAGCGCGCCCACCAGACCGGCGGCGGCCGGTGAACCGGTTATCGCGAGGGTGACCAGCGGAAAGACGATTCCGGAGGTCTGCGACCCGAGCTGATCGACGGCTCCGGCTATCCAGTACAGCCGGAAATCCCTCTTACGGTTTCCATCAGTCGGCGTTGAATCAGCGGTTGAGGCAGCGGTCATCACTTCGGCCACATCGTCGACATGAACGTCCCAAGGGGTGGTTGATTGAGACTGTCTTGGCGGGCGTAACTCAGGTGAAATAAATCGACCTACCGGCCCCTGACCGGGCCACGGACAGAAGGCTAACAGCGCCCCAACCAGAGCGCAAGCATGTCAATACTTCAAGTTAGCCCAGGAGCAACCAGCGGCTCGTTCAATCCGAACTTGAGGATAATCGGCCCGCAAATGAAGCTATGCCCACAGGCCGAATTATTACCGCCCTACCCGGGCGTAACAACGACTCGTTGTCATCTTTGCCGTTAAGTAGGCGATGTCAGCCGCAAACCCGGCATCGGCCCTGTTGTCGCGACAAGATCGACAAGGGTGGCTGCCGGCTGACCCGCGGCGCAGCACGGCCAGCATCGGCCGGAGCGCGCCGGCCAGCAACTCCACCCCGCCCGGATACGGCACCACCCCGTCGACGTCCGACGCGCCCCCCGAGACGAACCGCATCCCGGCGATCTCGACCGATGATCCGCAGCGCTTCATCGACTCGACACGCCGACGCTCGTCAGGAGACGCGCATCCGATCAGGAGGCCCCGCCGCTGCAAGAGTTGCAAGGGTTCAAAGCCTTGCTACTGTTCCACACCCCGGAGGGGTGTCGTGCTGCGGATCGTGAGTGTGAACGCCTGGGGTGGGGCGCTGGCCGATGAGCTGCTGCCCTGGCTGGCCGGCTGCGCGGCAGACGTGGTCTGCCTGCAGGAGGTGACCCGGACTCCGGGCCTGACCGGGTGGACCCGTTTCGACGACGGCGACCGCGCCCTGCCGCAGCGCGCGAACCTGTTCGACGACGTCCGCGCCGTACTGCCCCGGCATCAGGCGTTCTTCCTCACCAGTGACTCCGGGCCGGTGACCGACGGGACGGGTGCCCGCCATCGGCAGGACTTCGGCCTGGCGACGATGGCCGCCGAGCGGCTGCCTGTCGTCGGTGTCGACTCGGCCTTTGTGCACGGAACCTTCGTCGAGCACGCCGAGTGGACCGTCGCCGATCGTCCACGGGTGGCGCTCGCCGTCGGCGCAATCGGCCGTACCGCCGGTCGGCGGGTGTGGGTGGTGCAGGTGCACGGTCTGCGCGACCCGGCAGGCAAGACGGACACCCCGGCGCGCCAGGCCCAGGCAGTACGGCTGGCCAAGCTGGTCCAGCGGGTACGCGACCCGGATGATCTGGTGGTGGTGTGCGGGGACTTCAACCTGCTGCCCGACAGTGCGACGTTCGACATACTGGGTGGTATCGGACTGACCGACCTGGTCGGCACGGCGGACACCCGTACGTCGCATTATCCGAAGCCGGGCCGGCACGCGAGCTACCTGCTGGTCTCCGACGTCGCCGCCGTCGAACGACTCGAAATCGTGCGTCAGCCGGAAGTCTCCGACCATCGCGCCCTGGTCCTCGACCTGCGGGCCTGACCTCGTCGGCCGCGAACCGTTCCCGCCCCGGTATGACCACCCTTGCCGGCGGGTACTCGTCGGTCATGGTGGGCAGCGCCAACACTGCGACTCGATCCCGCGCCCCGATGACAGGGTCGGACTACAACGGAGTTCTCGTGCGGCCGGCCGGGTACGCCGATCTGGCAACGACGGCCCGTACGCATGTGGAGTTCCTGCCGGTCGGACTGTTCCCGTCGCTCGGGGCAGGCTTCGTCCGTCGCTGGCACCGCACCTACCTCGACTCCCGGCACGGCGTCGGCTACGTGGTCACCGACCCGACGACACCCGGCGACGACGTTGTCGGATTCCTGCTGGGCACCACCGACCAGGCCGCCCACATGGCGGCACTGTTCGCCGATCGGCGGACACTGGCGTCCCTCGCGGCGGCCGGGGCGGGGGCAATGGCCCGCCGCCCCACATTGGCGCGTCAGCTACCCTCCCGGGCCGTTCCCTGGGCGCGTCAGATCGCGCAGCGCCGGTCTGGCCAGCCACCCCCGTCGGACGGTCCGGCCGACAATCCGCAGGTGGCGGTGATGATCGCGTTGGCGGTGCGACCGCAGTGGCGGGGCAGCGGAATCGGGGCGGAACTCGTCCGCCGGTTCGTCGAGGATGCCCGGCGTGCCGGGGCGGTGGAGGCCGAGCTGGTCACCCCGGTCGGGCCGGCCGGAGCGACCGGCTTCTACGAACGGCTCGGCTGGGAGCTCGGGCCGTGCTGGCATACCCACGACGGCGACAAGCTCCGCGCCTACCGTCAGCGCCTCGTCGCCACCGCTGGCGGCTGATCAGTCGTCAACCCGCTGCCAGGCGGTGAGTAGGTCGGCCGGCCGGTAGAGCACGTCGAGTCCACGGCAGGACGCGCCGCTGCGGGAAACGGCGACGGTCGGCACCGGCTCGTCGGTCAGCGCTGCCCGGTGCCGGAACAGCGCGGACAGGTCGTGCCCGTCGAAGGGTGCCTGGTCGTGCCATTTGATCGAGCCGACGAAGTACAGCTCGCGGGCGGCCGGTGCCCGATCGGCAGCGACGATGTCTATCTCGACGTCGTTGGATCTGGTCCAGTACGCCCCGATGGCGGGTGCCGCCGGCAGCGAGTCGTCGGGCAGCAGCCGGGCGAGCGCGTCGCGGATCAGCGGCTCGACGGCCCGGCCCCGCCAGCTCGGGAAGCTCGTGCGGATGCGGGCCAGGGTCAGGTCACCCCGGCCGCGTTCGATCTCCGGCATCGCGGGGGCGAGAAACCGCAGCCAGAAGCGCAGGTACGGGTCGACGATCCGGTAGCGGCGGTCCTTCGACGGGCGGGTGGACAGCGGTAGTTCACCGGTGACGAGCCGCTTGGCCTGCAGGGTTTCCAGGGATCGGTGCAGCGACGTAGCGGACATTTCGCCGGCCGTACGGGCGATGTTGGTGAACGTCCGCTCGCCGGAGCCGATCGCGGTCAGCACCTCACGGGCCTGGAGCTGGGCGGGGAACTCGGCGGCGAGTGACCGTTCCGCGGAGACCAGCAGCGCCGATGTCGGGTCGGCCAGCGCCACGCCGAGGAAGTCCCAGACGCTGGCGCCGGGCGGCCATTCAGCGGCGACCAGCGGCAGCCCACCGGTGATCAGGGCGGCGTCGATCGCGTCGGCGGGTGGCAGGTCGAGCATGGTGGCGAGGTCGGCCGGGCTGAGCGGGCCGAGCACCATCTCGCGGCCGCGCTGGTGGAACGGCCGACGGTAGTCGTTGAGCGCCTCCATCATCGCCAGGTCCGAGCCGATGAGGACGAGCAGCACCGGCTTGCGGGACAGCAGCCGGTCCCAGGCCCGCTGCAGGATGCCTTCGAACTGCTGCTCGGGATTCATCAGATAGGGCACTTCGTCGAGGACGACGACGCTGGGGGTGTCGTCGGGCAGTGCCGCTGCCAGCAGCCGGAACGCGGCATCCCAGTCCGACGGGTTGGCGGCGGCGATCAGGTCCCGGCCGGGCAGGGTGGATTCGGCCGCGTCGGCGATCAACTGCCGCAGTTCGGTGGCGGTGCCGGCACCGGCGGCGGTGAAGTAGAGGTACGGCACCTGCGCGTCGTCGACGAACCGCTCGACCAGGCGGGACTTGCCGACCCGCCGCCGCCCTCGGATGAGCAGGCAGCGACCGGGCCGGTCGTCCCGGGCCGAGGCGATGCGGTCCAGCTCGGCAGCGAGGGTGCCTAGTTCCCGGGTACGCCCGACGAAGCTCGCCACGCTAACTCCCATGTTAGTAACACCGATGTTAGTAACATCGAGGTTAGCTCAGGCGTGAACATGGCGGCACAGCCACCGCGAGGGCTGCAATATTAGCTCAGCTACTGCAAAACCGGATAAATTAGACAGCTCTGGCCGGCGTCGCCAGCGACCAGTGGGGCATGATCAGCACAGCACAGGCCGCGCATCTCGGGATCACCGCAGTCAGGCTGGCCAGCATGGCTCGTGCCGGAGAGCTTGACCGGCTCGCCCATGGCATCTACCGCCCGTAGGCGACCGGTGTCCGGGCGGTGGCGCAGCTGATGGAGCCGTTTAGCGCCGCAGCTCAGTCTCCGGGATATCCGTCGAGGAGCCGTGCAGCGACAGCTGGTGGCAAAATGGTTGACCAGATTATTTCACCGGGACCAGGATTCAACCCAACCACACCGTTTGGCTCTGGCATCCAGCTGCTGAGATCAACATCAGGAATCGCGTTTATGATTACCGCGAACACCTTCGGATCGGCGACGTTTTCAGCACCTATAACCAGGTAGGTCTCGCCATCGTTAGCCCTGGCCCAGGCCCTCACGCTGTAGTTGTGGAACTCTGCCTGATAAACGTGGCCACTCCGGAGAGATCGAGCAATTAGGTCACATACGATCCTACGTATTTCCACCTCCCATGCTGCGGCATGTTCTAGTTCGAGGCGTTTCCAGTCCCAGTCTGCAGGGCAAACATTCAGGTGGTGCGCGCTGGGATTCCGCGTGGTGGCATAGCGTGATGGCCGGTTGGTTGGTGGCCGCCGGCTGATGTTGACCTGGGTGGGGTGGGGGTCAGGTGGGTGCGGGTAGGTTCGGCATCCAGGGTCGTCCGAGGATGGCGTCGCGCAGGACGGCCATTTTGTCGAGGCCGTTCTTCGCCGCGCTGGAGACGTAGCCGAGGATCTTGTACCGATCCTTGGTGCGTTGCTCGCTGGTGAGCCGCCCGGAGATCTTCTGCTGGATCTTCGCCGGTCGCAGGTCCCGTTCGGCCTGGTTCGACGTCGGCGGCACCAACAGGTCGTCAACGAAGCGCAGCACGTCGGCACGTCGGTCCCGGAAGACTTCCAACAGCAGGCGGGCTTTACGCTCACCCGGCCGGTTGCCGATGGTGCTGGTGTCGGACAGTCCGACCAGCACGCCGTGGTGCAGCCGGTACAGCAACTCGGCCTTCACTGTGGGGTCGATGCCCGGCCGGTTCTGCTCACGGGCCGTGTTCGTCTCGTGGATCAGCGCGCGCAGCGCGTCGGAGATCTGCTTCGGCCAGACCGCGTCGGGGTACACCTCGGCCGCACCGTCAAGATCACGTAACAGGTGAGCGCAACACAGTTGGTGGACCAGCGTGCCCAACTCGGCCGAGTCGTAGTTCCGGTACCGGTCGTGCACGACCACCGAGCCGGTCAGGTCCTTGACCACGAACGCCGTGAACGTGGCCAGGTCCCGGTCACCGACCTGGTAGTGAGTCCACAACTCGGTACACGCCACGAGCAGGTACTTCTCGGCCTTCTTCCGGCCCGGCCTCGGTTTCTTTGGCCCGACCCGCAGCGGCGTCTCGTCACAGCACACCGCGTACGCCAGGGTGATCAACATGCGGATCCGTTTGTCGACCTCGCTGGTCAGCGCCGCGACCCGGGTCAGCACGCCGTGCACGAACCCCGGCGACGGTGTCGCACCGGTCAGCGACCGAAGCATCTGTACACACCGCTGCACCGGGATGAAATGCACGACCATCAGATAGACCGCCCACGCCTGCAGGTTCGGGCCGTACCCCACCGGACCGGCCCCCGCGCCTTCCGGCCGGGCCGCGGTGTGCAGCTTCCCGCACCCACACCGCACCGCATGCTGGTCGTACTGGGTCAGCGTCGCGGTCATCAACGGAACCTCGACCTGCTGATACCGGTCCACCACACCCAGATCCCGCGCGTCCACCAACTCCGCGCCGCACCCGCAACTACCCTCGGGGAACCGGTCCCGCCGCTGATCAGGAGCATCCGACCAGGCCAGGTTCGACCCCGGCGCACCCCGCTGCCTACCCCGCGTACCCGCCGGGGTGTCCCGCTTCTTCCTCGCCGCAGGTGGCGTACGCCCCGGATCATCATCCTTCGACGGCGGAGACGACGAGTTCGACGAGTTCCGCGACAACAGATGCTCGACCCGCGCCAGCCGCACCGCGAGCGCCTCGTACGCCGCCGTCAACTCCGCGATCTGCGCGTCCTGCTCAGCAATCCGAGCGTCCTGCGTCCGTGCCAGCGAGATCAACTCTTCACGAGACAGATCCTCCGACACCGACACGCCAAGATCAAACCACAACGGACAGAACGGCGTCGAGCCGGTCGAACCCCGTCACTCAACCCGCGCTGACCGTCACTCTTCGCGCACCACCTGAATGTTTACTCTGCAGGTAGCCACTTTTCGGATGATCCACCCTCGCGCTTAACAGCTCCCGCAAGGGCTTCATAGAAGTCGGCCGGATCGCCCTCGCGTCTAAATCCGGCGGCTCCCATCCACCATGGAGCAGCGCGAACCTGTGGTCCCGCATCTGCGTGGTCTGCTTCCAACAAGCGAGTGGCAACACCGCGCCAACGACCCGTCTTGACTTTGAACCACACGCGGTCCTTCAGGGTAACGACCCTTTCAACACCTCCAGCAGCATGTGCTTCCGGTAAGCGCTGAGCCTCTACTATCAGATCATGATCATGCTCACTGAGCGATTCGGTGATAGGTGGAACTCGAAGATCAAGATTCGTCATACAGACGCGCGTTGGTCGGACGGGCTTGGCCTCACCGCTCATTCGATGAGTTTAGAGCCCAAACCCACCCAAAATCCAGACGGGCTCAGCGCCCGTCAGGCATGCCACCGTACTCGTCAAGCCGATCAGCAGGCACCCCGGTAAGGAGTGAGACAGCGGACCTGGACGAACCGTCAAGGTGGCTAAGAGCAGCGCGAACGCCCTCGTTGATCTCGCTACGATGTGCCTCGATGTACTCGCGCACAGCAGCATCGACGATGTCTTTCTTGGCCATGCCCAGAAAGTGGGCGGCGTGAGAGATGAGCTGGTCAGTACCGACGTCAACCTTGATGGGAGCGGACGTTGCAGCCATGAGGCCCCCTTCCTGTGACCTACAGTACCTTGGTACCAAAGTACCCGGCAACACCTAGCACCTTACCTCTCAACGATACTGGTCCTAGGCTGGTACGGCGACCGCGTTGCGAAGTCTGCACCTGATCATGTGAGCGTGTAGCCCCAGGCGAGGAGCTAGCAGTCAAGCTGCCAGCATGGGCATATCGGTAATCTACGGACAGACAGGTGCTAAGTACCTAATCTCGCCGCCCGCACACCGGCTCGGCCGACGACGAGGCAGGTGGCAGATGCTGCGTGACTATCTGGAGCCGATGAACGGCGACGGCGCTGCCGGTTGAGACCGGCCGACTCACCTGACGGTTCGTCGGGCCTGTTCGGCTCGCCACAGCAGTTCGCCCTGCTCGGCGGCTGCCTCGTCGGCGGCGATCCATCCGTCGATCTCGGTCCGGTGGTCGGCGTAGTAGCGCAGCGCGACGTCGACGCTGTGCCGGCTCAGCCCGGTGCTCGCCATCATCTCGGTGACCAGTTCGTCGCCGTCCAGCTCGGGGGTTTCGGCCTTGAGCGCGTGTCGCGCGGCGATGACCTCCCACACGTCGGGGCCGCCGGCCAGCGCGGCCCGCTGCCCGGTCGGGCCGTCGCGCAGCAGGATGCCGGGGTACGTCGCGCCGTCGTACAAGCTCATGGGCCTACTCCTCCTCATCGAAAGGAAGTGCGGGTCCGTTGTCGGTGACTCCGTCGGGGAGCCGGCCGGCGGCGGCAAGCCGCTCGTACGCCCAGCGCCAGTCGTCGCAGCGGCTCCGCAGGCAGGACACGCAGACCTTGAGCGTCGGCGAGTCGGTGTGGGCGGCCAGCACGTCCCGGTAGACGGCGACGAGGTCCTCGCGGACCGGCACCGCCTCCCCGGCGGCCGGCCCGCCGCTCACCGCGCACCCGCGTAGTGGTGGTGCTGGCCGTTGGCCTGCCGCTGCGGGTCGAACCGGGCCTCGAACTGCTCGGTCTGCCATGCGCGCAGCGCGTTGCGCACCCGGTCGGCTTCGGTCCAGGCCATCCGCAGCTCACGGCGTAGCTCGTCGACCTCGTCGGCGACCCGTTCCAGGTAGTCGTGGACCTCGTCGGGGTCGAGGCCGCCGCGCCAGCGGCGCGGCAGGAACCGCATGGCGCGCACCGCCGGCCCGGTCAGCCGCGATCGCCGTACGCCGTTGTGCCCGCTGTTGCTCCGGTAGTCGCCGCCGGTCACGGCTGCCAGCCGGTGCCGTACGGTCGCCGCGTTGCGCCTGAACACGTTGTGCCTCCTTGGGGGAGAGAATCGTGGAGAGGCGCCGGGGCGGGCGGGATCACGCCAACCGAGTTTGCAGACCTGGGAGCCGCGTTGCCGGGCACCCGCCCCGGGCCGTGCCACCACGATGCCGCGCGCACACGGCCGGAGAACAGCGCATGCTTGGTGCACGCTGTGCCGTAAACATTCAGGTGGTGCGCGAAGAGTGACGGTCAGCGCGGGTTGAGTGACGGGGTTCGACCGGCTCGACGCCGTTCTGTCCGTTGTGGTTTGATCTTGGCGTGTCGGTGTCGGAGGATCTGTCTCGTGAAGAGTTGATCTCGCTGGCACGGACGCAGGACGCTCGGATTGCTGAGCAGGACGCGCAGATCGCGGAGTTGACGGCGGCGTACGAGGCGCTCGCGGTGCGGCTGGCGCGGGTCGAGCATCTGTTGTCGCGGAACTCGTCGAACTCGTCGTCTCCGCCGTCGAAGGATGATGATCCGGGGCGTACGCCACCTGCGGCGAGGAAGAAGCGGGACACCCCGGCGGGTACGCGGGGTAGGCAGCGGGGTGCGCCGGGGTCGAACCTGGCCTGGTCGGATGCTCCTGATCAGCGGCGGGACCGGTTCCCCGAGGGTAGTTGCGGGTGCGGCGCGGAGTTGGTGGACGCGCGGGATCTGGGTGTGGTGGACCGGTATCAGCAGGTCGAGGTTCCGTTGATGACCGCGACGCTGACCCAGTACGACCAGCATGCGGTGCGGTGTGGGTGCGGGAAGCTGCACACCGCGGCCCGGCCGGAAGGCGCGGGGGCCGGTCCGGTGGGGTACGGCCCGAACCTGCAGGCGTGGGCGGTCTATCTGATGGTCGTGCATTTCATCCCGGTGCAGCGGTGTGTACAGATGCTTCGGTCGCTGACCGGTGCGACACCGTCGCCGGGGTTCGTGCACGGCGTGCTGACCCGGGTCGCGGCGCTGACCAGCGAGGTCGACAAACGGATCCGCATGTTGATCACCCTGGCGTACGCGGTGTGCTGTGACGAGACGCCGCTGCGGGTCGGGCCAAAGAAACCGAGGCCGGGCCGGAAGAAGGCCGAGAAGTACCTGCTCGTGGCGTGTACCGAGTTGTGGACTCACTACCAGGTCGGTGACCGGGACCTGGCCACGTTCACGGCGTTCGTGGTCAAGGACCTGACCGGCTCGGTGGTCGTGCACGACCGGTACCGGAACTACGACTCGGCCGAGTTGGGCACGCTGGTCCACCAACTGTGTTGCGCTCACCTGTTACGTGATCTTGACGGTGCGGCCGAGGTGTACCCCGACGCGGTCTGGCCGAAGCAGATCTCCGACGCGCTGCGCGCGCTGATCCACGAGACGAACACGGCCCGTGAGCAGAACCGGCCGGGCATCGACCCCACAGTGAAGGCCGAGTTGCTGTACCGGCTGCACCACGGCGTGCTGGTCGGACTGTCCGACACCAGCACCATCGGCAACCGGCCGGGTGAGCGTAAAGCCCGCCTGCTGTTGGAAGTCTTCCGGGACCGACGTGCCGACGTGCTGCGCTTCGTTGACGACCTGTTGGTGCCGCCGACGTCGAACCAGGCCGAACGGGACCTGCGACCGGCGAAGATCCAGCAGAAGATCTCCGGGCGGCTCACCAGCGAGCAACGCACCAAGGATCGGTACAAGATCCTCGGCTACGTCTCCAGCGCGGCGAAGAACGGCCTCGACAAAATGGCCGTCCTGCGCGACGCCATCCTCGGACGACCCTGGATGCCGAACCTACCCGCACCCACCTGACCCCCACCCCACCCAGGTCAACATCAGCCGGCGGCCACCAACCAACCGGCCATCACGCTATGCCACCACGCGGAATCCCAGCGCGCACCACCTGAATGTTTGCGCTGTGCCGAGCTCGTGATGCACGTTTGTAGCGACACCCGCACCGAGCTGCACTATCACGCTTTCCTCGGTTTCGAGCCGTGGAACTTCCACGTAATCCACAGCGCTAGCAGCCCGTTGCATTGATCTTGTTCTTCTGTGTGTACTACGTGCACCGTGGACATTGTTCCGACGCGACGGGAGGGCGTCCAGGTGACGACGACACGGCGACACCGGTTCATCCAGCACCGCAAGGCTGCCGGTTTCACTCAGGAAGGGCTCGCCGCACACCTGTACATCGACCGCACCACCGTCGCCCGATGGGAGCGCGGGGAGACAGATCCACACCCAGCGGTACGCGCGCGACTCGCCGAGGCCCTTGACCTGCCAATTGATCAGCTCGATGCGCTGCTCGCTGACGAACCGACGGATCTCGCTCTGGACAGCACCGAATCCGGCGGTACCGTGGCATTCGGGGATCCCGATGGAGGTGATCTTGTGGACCGCCGCGCGTTCGCGATCAACACCGCTCTCGCTGGGCTCGGCATCGCCACACCACTGCGCGACTGGATCACATCGCCGCAGGTGCCGCAGCACCTCGGCATGGAGCACATGCGGCAGGTCTCCGAGACGATCATGGCCTTCGAGCGAGCTGACGCTGTTGTAGGCGGCGACAGCCTGTGCGACATTGCCCTCGCCATGTACCGCCGCCTGGCCCGCTGGGAGCGCGAAGCCAGCTATAACCATCAGGTCAGCGAGGCTCTGCAAGACTGCCTTGGGGACTTGGAATCGCAGGTGGGCTGGCTTGCTCTCGACGCCGAGCGCCACCAAGAGTCCCGTCACTACCTGAACGAAGCCGTCATCCGTGCCCGGCTCCGCGACGACCCGCGCCTTGAAGTGCAAGCGCTCCAGCAACTCTCGATGCTGGTGCGCGATACGAATCCACGCGAAGCCCTGCGGTACGCCGAGGCAGCTCAGCGGATTGCAGCGCCGTGGGCCACCCCTCGTTTGAAGACGCTGCTGCATCTCCGATCCAGCCTCGCCCACGCCAAGGGCAAAGACGCCTCAAGCTTCGGCCGGGAGTTGGTGAACGCCAAGATCCAATTCGACCGTGGTCTACACGACGACGATCCGGACTACATCGGGTTCGTCACCATCCACGAGGTCAACGCAACCGAAGGTCTGTCGCATCTGGCGCTCGACCGCCCCGACCGAGCCGCAGCCAGCTTCATCGGCCGACTCGAACGCCCCGATCCGGTCTTCAAGCGGAACGAGTATCTGGGAAAGCTCAACATGGCTACGGCCCTGTACCAGCAGGGCGACCATGCGGGATCCGGCGTGATCGCGCTCAACGTTCTGCCTGCTGTCGCGTCGCTCAAGTCTCGGCGCACGCGGAAGCGCCTGGCGTCCCTGCGTGCCGACCTCGGGCGGACGGCTCCACACGTGCCGGCAGCTCGTGACTTCATCGAGGCGTACGACGCCGCCAAGGTCGCCTGACGGCCGACCCAGCAGGCAGGGCTGTCACTGGACGAGGCGAGGGAGGTGTTGAAGGATGCCTGAGACCGTTCTCGACCTGATTGTGGTTTCTCCACAGACCGACGAGGAAGACTGGGTCATCTACAGCCCTCAGATTCCCGGGCTGGCGGGCGGTCGCGACAGCTTTCTACAACTTCGCGAGGATCTACCCGAAATCCTCCGCTTTGCCGGAGTCGATTTGCCTGCGCACCTCCGGATCCACGTTGAGGAGATCTACGACTCAACCGATGCCGACTACGTCATTCGAGTGGCTCAGGATCCTTCTCGCAAGGACCGTGCGGCGACTGCCAACCGTCTCCGGGCAGCACTGACGGATGAGCTGCAGCGATACGACCTCCTTGGCTCGCCCCGCACCCGAACGGGCGAAGTTATTTTCATCAGCGCGGTCGCTTCCGACACGCTCGGCGAGCTGGCGGCGCAACTCCACCCCTCCGGGGACGCTGCAGTAATTGTCTGCAGCGTGGCAGACAATTTCATCTGGACCTTCCACTTCACCAACAGCGAAGAACTCGACGAAGACGCGCGTTCTCTCGTCGATCTGGGAATCTCGGAGAGCACGACCATCGGCGAGATCATGGGGCAGCGGACTAACAGCCACCCACTGGCAGTTCTCGCGGCCTAGCCCACTAGAGACTGGACGCGAAGGAAGGCGACTTGATGGCGGTCGACGGTCTCAAGCTCGACGTCTACGACGCTGACCAGGCGAAGGCAATCCTTGAAGACCTGGTCGCCGTCTACATCGAGATATACGACGAGCCGGCCGACGCGTTCCACGGCGAGGACCGCTACCGCAGGCAAATCAACGGGCACATGACGCTGCCCGGCTGGAAGCTCGTCACCGGCACGGTCGGCAACGAACTCGTCGGCTACGCCTACGGCTTCCCGTTGTCGTCGGACCGCTGGTGGGCCGGGCTACTCACGCCCGTACCGGACGGCTTCACCGATGAGGACGGACAGCGCACCTTCGCGATCAGCGAGATCATGGTCCGCGAGTCCTGGCGGCGACAGGGCATCGCCCGCGCGCTGCACGACGCGTTGCTCGGCAACCGGAAAGAGTCCAGAGCCACCCTGCTCGCCGACCCGAAGAACGCCCCGGCGCAGGCCGCGTACGCCTCCTGGGGCTGGCGCACCGTCGCCCAGCTTCGCCCCAACTGGGAGAACTCCCCCACCTACGACGTCCTCATCCGCCCGCAGCATAAGTAGGCCGCCCCACCGCGACCGTCTGCTCACTCTCGGCCAGAACGCTGCCGACCAAGTGCGATCAGGGTGATCAGCACGGCTGCCGTGCCGCCGAACACGACGCCGGCCCAGCCCGGAAGGCCGGCCAGTCTGCCAGCCGCATACCCCACGCCGGCGCAAGTCAGACCGGACAGCGCGACCGCCGACCAGCCCACCGCATTCAACTGGACCCGACGGACCGGACGTGATGCACGTCGGCGAGCCCTCCACCGCGAGGTAGGGCGGTACTCGCTGTATCGACGTCGCATGATGACCTCAGCAGCGGTGAACGGGAGCGATCATCGGCTGCATCCATGCTGACACAGCGGCCCCAGTATCAGCGAAGTGAGGCGTACGCACCCTAAACGAACTCGCGAGGTAGCTGATGTCAACGACATTTGAAATTTCAAATGTCGTTGACACTCGATGCACTCAACTCGTGATTGTGAGCGCCAGCAGGCCCTGGTCCAGCCCGATCAGTAGCGTGTCGTCGACGGTGCAGCAGGCCAGCGCTGGATGGAGCACGGGGATCGTGCGTACCGCGCGAGCGGTCGGTGGGTCCCAGACCCGGACGGTGCGGTCGTGGCTGGTCGAGGCGAGCAGGTCACGCCCACCCACCCGGACCAGACTCAGCCCGGTCACCGGCCCCGTGTGCCCGGTCAGCCAGTGAATCGGCTGACCCAGCTCGGCGTCCCACAACCGGATGGTGTGGTCCGCGCTGGCCGATGCCAGCGCCGGACGGCCGGCGACCACGAGCCCGCAGAGTGCGTTCACCGCGTCCTGGTGCCCCTGCTGCGACCAGAGCTGCGTGCCGTCGGTGTCCCAGAGCATGATGGTGCCGCTCTTGTCTGCGGAGGCGAGCAGCTCGCCGGCCGGCCCGGCGACCGTGGCCAGCGTCGTCACCCAGGCCAGGGTCACGTGCCCGAGCAACACCCCGCGCACGTCGCCCGAGTACGGACGCCACAGCCGGACAGTCTGGTCGTCGCCGGCAGAGGCCACCAACAGCTCCGCGTCGTGCTGCACCGGGCAGACGGCGGCGACGCGCTCGTAGTGGCCGTTCATCTCCCCCTGTAGTGTCCCGTCCCGCGCGTCCCACAGCTTGACGGCTCGATCATCGCCAGCGGTCAGGATGCGCGGTTCCTCCTCGTCGGGTACGACACATAGCGCATTGACCGGGCCGTCCGACGCCCGGAACTCGCGCAGTTGGGCACCGGTGACCGCATCCCAGATCCGTACCTGCCCGTCCAATCCGGCGGATGCGACCAGCCGGCCCTCGGCGCCCGGCACCGGGCACACTGCGGTCACCGCCCCGATCCGGTCGCGCTCGGCGACCGCCCCAGGCGGTCCGCCGCCCGGGTCCCACAGCCGAACGGTGCCGTCGTCGCCGGCGGTGGCGAGCATCCGGTTCTTCGCCGTCGGCAGCTCGCAGACCGCCCGGATCCAGCTGGCATGCCCGCGCAAACTCGGCCGAGGGATCCAGGTCTGCTGCGGGGCGCCGGTCGGCACCTCCCACATTCGGATCAGTCCGTCCTCACCGGTCGAGACCAGCAGGCATCCGTCGCTGACATCGACTGTGCACAGATCGGTCAGCGGACCTCCGGTTCGCAGGACCTGGACGCACGCCCTGGTCACGGGATCCCAGATTCGCACCGTGCCGTCATAGCCCGCCGAGGCGAGCAGGGTACGGCCGGGGGTACGCACCGCGTACAGAGTGTTGACCCAGCCGAGGTGACCGGTGAGGACTCCGGTCGGCTCCCCACCGGTCGCCGGGTCCCACAGCCGCACCGTGCCGTCGTAGCCGGTGGAGGCGAGCAACTGTCGGTCCCCGACGGGCACGTGGGTCACCGCCGTCACCCAGCCGGTGTGCCCGGTCAGCACATGGCCTGGTCTGCCCGTCTCCGGATCCCACAACCGCACCGTCCGGTCGTCACCGGCGGAGGCGAGCAGGTCACCGTCGGGCATTGGGATCGCGCAGATGTTGCGTACCCAGTCGCCGTGGCCACGCAGCTCGTGCCGGCGGTGCCCGGAACGCGGGTCCCACAGTCCGATGGTGCCGTCGTGGCTGGCCGTGGCGAGCAGCACCTCACCGGTGGCGAGGCGCACCGCGCAGACACCATGAATCGTGTCGTCGTGGCCGGTGAACGTCTGCTCGGCCTGGTTGGTCAGCGGATCCCAGAGTCGCACAGTGCCGTCGTCGCCGGCCGAGGCGAGCAGCCGACGCCCGTCGATGACGATCGCCGCCACGTCGTAGACGGCCTCGGAGTGTCCGTCGAGGATGCTGCGTTCCTGCCGGGGCGGGGTGTGCGCCCAGCCTCCCCGGTACGGGGCGGCCGCCGCCGTGATCCCGTTGTCCAGGCCGTCGAGCCGGTCGACGACGGAGAACAACGCGGCCCGCTCAGCCGGCGCGGCTGCCACCGCCAGCGGGGTCCGTTGCAGGAGCCGGGCGCGGGCAACCGCGAGCGGCGTCTGGGCCGCGTCCGCCACCGTGAGTAACCGGTCCAGGTGGGCATGCAGCAGATAGTCGTTGTCGGTGAGTAGGTCGTCGACGGCGCCGGCGCGGGACGCGTGCTGCGGTAGCGACCGCAGCAGGTAGTCGGGAGCCGTGGCCCATCCGGTGGCTCGCGCGGCGGCGGTCCAGCTCGCGAGCAGCCGGGCGTGGTCGTCACGCCGCGCCGCCTGCGCGTCCCGATCGGCCAGCAGCGCGTCGTTGAGCGCCTGGTGGAACAGCCGGTACACGGGCTGAGCGCCGCCGCCGGTCTCGACGAGGAAGTTCGCCGCCGAGGTTCGCGCGAAGTCGGCGAGTTCCGGTTCGGTGACCGCCCCGCCGAGGGCTTCGATCGCGGCCTGCCACAACGGCAGCGGCAGTCCTGGCGTCTCGGCGTACGCCAGGGCGGTCAACGCCAGCCGGGCCGATGTCCGGCCGGCGGTCGGCAGCCCGGCCAGGTAGGTGTCCAGGGCGTGCGCCACGGTAGCGGTGAACGACACCTCGTCCGGGTCGATCGCGGTGTTGTCGCGCAGCGCGTGAGCGCGGGCGATCAGGCCGGCGACCAGGAAGTTTCCCTTGGCGAGGGCGGCGATACGGCGGGCGAGCGGCGCGGCGACGGTCGGATCGGCGTACGGGTTGCCTGGTCGTTCGGCACCGATCAGTTGCAGCGTCGCCTGGGCGTAGTCGGCCAGGTCGGATTCGGCGAAGTACTCCGGCGCGTCCAGGTCGACGAGTTCCGCGTTACCGCCGAAGCGGCTGATCAGGTCACCGTGATCGTCTGAGCGCCGGGTGCCGATCACGATCCGCAGGCCCCGAGGGCCACAGTCACGGGCCAGCGGCATCAGGATGTCGTCGATCACCATGCGCGCCTGCGCCGGGTCGGTCGCCTCGTCGAGCGCGTCGAGGACCAGGGTGAATCGGGTCCGTCGGTGGTTCAGCTGGTCGCGCACCGCAGGCATCAGATCAGCCGGTACGCCGGGCAGCTCGACGGCGACGGCACGGGCGATCTCGGCGGCGACTTCGAGGGCAGTCTTGCCCTTGACGTGCACTGCGCAGGAAACCGCACCGACCGGAGCTCGGACGGCCATGTCCGTGTCGGACAGTTCCCCGCTGATCTGCTGGTCGGCGGTGGTGACGATCCGCCCGAGCACGGCTGACTTGCCGACCCCCGGCGACCCGGTGACGATCAGCGGCCGGCTGATCGGTTCGACGCTGTCGATCCAGTCGACGACGCGACGCAGGGCGGCGGCCCGGCCGCGGAACCGCGCGCCGCCTTCGGTGTCGACCGCGACCCCGCGTGCCCTGGGCAGCCAGTGCCGGCCTGCCTCGCCGTCGGTGGCCAGGGCCCATCCCCAGGCGGCAAGGGCGGCGTCGTCCGCGTCGGCGGCCCGCCAAGCGGACAGAGTCGCCAGCTTCATGTCCGGTAGTTGCTGGTCGGCGTAGTGCAGGGTCACGGCTTGGCCGCCGCCCTGAGCGTCGGCGGTGACAACGACGCCGACCACCGCCTGGTACTCGGATGACCAGACCGGACCGCCACTGAATCCCTTGCTCAGCTGGGTGGCCGGCGAGGTGTGGATCATGACGCGGCCCCACCCACCAGGCTGGCCGACACTACCTTCGGCATGGCAGCCGCCGACCACGTGCGTCGGGAACCCGTACGTCCAGTAAGCGCTTCCCGCCAGCGGCTTGGCGGGCAGACAACGAAGTCGGGCCGGGGTCACCGAGGCCGGCACCGGCTCCACGAGTTCAAGCATGACCAGGTCGACCTTGGCATCCCGCATTCCGTCGTGCGGGCAGCCGCCGATCCGGCGGCGGTCGAACCAGGTGACCTTCTCGGCCAGTGGGAACGAGATCCAGAGGTCGTCGTACAGCTGCCCGTCGTTGCCGAACGCGACATGGTGGCAGGTCAGCACCAGGTTGCTCTCCACAACGACGCCGGTACCGACGGGGGTGTCCTGGTGCTGCCCACGGTGCAGGGCAACCAGCCAGGAGCAGTCGTCGGGTCCTGCGGTCACCAGCCGCTCCGTCCCGGTCAGCGCCGCATCGTGGTGCTGGCGTCCGGCGGCCCACCCGGATACCAGCCGAGGGTGACTTCGAAATTCCCTTCAGCCGCCGCCTTGGCGACCACCCAGTTGGTCGTGCCGGTCGCCTTGATGCCGAACTTCACCTCGACGGCATCCGGAGAGACCGCCTTGACCTGGTCCAACAACACGCTGGCGGCGGCGATGGCAGGTGCGGCGGACTCCCGTACCCAGCCAACGACGTCGCCGACCCCGGCCGGCTGAAAACCAACCGGCGGATCGATCTCGACCATCGCTACCGTCTTGTCGTCGACCTGGTAGCGGACCACTTCGGACTGCACCGCACACCTCCGCCGCCCGCGAGAAACGGGCATAAGACCGCAGCCCGCGCTCTGCGGACCGCCACCCGGGTTGCACCGACCAGCCATGCTGCCTCTCACCGACGAGATTTGGCAACGGTTCTATTCATGATCACTTTCCGGCCCCTGCGAACAGGTGTTTCAGGTGACCTCCTGCCCTGCGACATTGAAGATCCACCCATGGCGGAGTGTCAGCTATCTGCATCGGACGGACGGACCTTGCGTCGATCCAGCGGTATCGGCAGAATCGGCCAGTGCCCAGGCCACCCCCGGCCCGGCACCTCATCTTCCCGGCCACCCCGAGCTATTGATCATCGCCATGTCGATGCGACCGCTCACGCCCTTGAGGAGCACCGCATGTCGGAGAAGGAACTCACCCTCGTCGAGCGGTGCGTACTCATCAACCTGATGGTCAAGGCCGCTCCGCTGCAGCAGAGCTACCTGATCAACGTCGCGGGCGTCACCGGGCTCAAGGCGACCCATCGCCGCGCCCTGGAAGCCCTTGGGCTGATCGAGGTGACGGAGAAGCCAATCACCCTGCACCTGACCGACAGCGGGTGGGAGGCGGCCAAGGCGGAGTTGAGCAAGGACGAGCCACCGAAGGGTGCCGGCACCGCAGGTGCGACGCTCTACACGGTGCTCGACTTCGTTCGTCGGCTGATCGACCACTCGGGCGTCCGAGCGGACGACCTGTTCCGGATGCAGTTCAAGCCCGACGAGATCGCTTCCACCACCGACTCGGCAGAGCCGGTCGCGCCGACGGCCAACGGCAGCGAAGCGAGCCAGGTCGACGTGGCCACGCGGATCCGTCGGGCGTACCACGAGCTGATCGACCAACCCGGCGACTACGTCATGCTGGCCGCGCTGCGGGCCGTGCTCGCCGATCTGTCTCGCGACGATCTCGACGCCGCGCTGATCAAGCTCAACCAGGACCCCGACGTGCAGATCGTGCCGGAGTCCAACCAGAAGGTACTCAGGACGCAGGAGCGCGACGCCGCCGTCAGCATCGGCAATCAGCTACGGCATCTGATTTCGATCTCGCCCTCATGACGGGTCCCACCGGGATGACCGACGAGCAGCGGCGAGCGCTGGCCGCACTACGGTTCAACTGGGCACCGACCCCGGACGATGTCTGGAAGCCGCTTCCCTTCCACGTCGAAGGATTGCATCACCAGATCATCGAGATGGTGATGGAGGGCGTCGCCGAAGCGGATGACAGCGTCGACTCCAGCCCGGTGGGACTGGCGATCCTGGGGCAACGCGGCACCGGCAAGACACACCTGCTCGGCGCGTTGCGTCAACGGGTACAGACCGCCGGTGGCTTCTTTTTTCTTGTCAAGCTCCTGGAGGCCAGCGCGTTCTGGCGAAGCACCTCGCTGTCCCTGCTGGAGGATTTCGTCCGACCGGCACCGGACGGAACCTCTCAGCTGCGCACCTTCCTGCGCAGACTTGCCGACGAGGTCGACGCGCCGCGGGCCGTCCGTCGGTCGATCACCGGCGACACCGAACTGACCCGGCATGCCCTCGATGCCCTCGTAGACCAGGTACGGAAGATCAATCGCCAGATCGGCACCGAATGCCAGGACACTGCTCGGGCACTCGTGCTGTACGCCAGCGACGACGGCACGGCTCAGGACCTCGGCCACGATTTCCTCTCATCCAGCGACGAGGAAAGCCCGGGAGCATTGGCCGCCTGGGGCATCCGACGTAGCAAGCGAGCACCGCAGGAGATCGTCCGCGACGCGTCCCGGCTGCTCGCTCTGGTCGGGCCCACCGTGATCGCGCTCGACCAGATCGACCTGATGGTCGCGCAGTCGGTCAAGTCCACCAGTCGCGAGGTACGCGGCGAGGTCGACTGGCAGACCTCATTGCTGCTTGAGCAGATCGCCAGCGGGCTGATGTCGCTCCGGGAGAACACCCGCCGCGCGCTGTCGGTCGTCTCCTGCCTGCCACAGACCTGGCAGAGCATCAAGGAGCAGGCCACCGACACCGTGCAGGATCGGTTCCGGGAGGCGGTGCGGCTCAAGGAGATCCCGTCGCCGGACATCGGCCGCGAGCTGGTGGAGAAGCGGTTCGGCCTGGTCTTCGACGAGCTGGGCTTCACCCCGCCGTACCCGACGTGGCCGATCCATCCGTCCGCCTTCACTGAGGTCGTCCAGTTCACGCCACGCGAACTGCTCCGTCGGATCGACACCCACGTGCGCTCCTGTCTGGCCGACGGGCAGGTACGCGAGCTCACCCACCTCCTGCACGCGCAGTCCGGAAAGAACGGCCCGGCCACGAGGTCCGATGCCGTTCCCACACCCGATCGGTCCGACAAGTCCGAGGTGCAGGAAGGCGCGCAGTCGGTGCCGGCCGAGTCCGACGAGCTCGCCAAGATCGACATTAGCTACGCCGAGTTGATCGAGTCAGCCGAGACCGCAAGCGCGGTGCAGCAGTCCAGCGAGGACCTGAGAGTGCCGGCGCTGCTACAGGCCGGGTTGACCGCGTGGATCGCCGCGCAGGGCGGATCGGCCGATGAGTTCAGCCTCGACCCGCTGCCGTTCAGCGGCAAGCCGGCCCTGCACGCCCGGGTGCGGCGGACGCTCGACGAGGAGACCGAGGACGAGGAGCACTGGTCGTTCCGGGCCGTCTGTGCGCCGCACCACATCGCGGCGCTCAACCGGATCCGCAACGCCATGACCACCTCCGGGTTGACCGAAGGGGTCACCAAGCGGCGACTCTTCCTGCTCCGCAGCGCGGGCTGGTCGGCCGGTGCACGTACCCGGGAACTGCTCGACGCGTTCACCAGAGCCGGCGGGCAGACGCTTCCCTTCCCCACCGCGGACATCAGGCGCCTTGCCGCCTTGGAACGGCTGATCCAGCAGTACGGGTTGGAACGACTGCGGCCATGGTTCGCCTCCCGACAGCCGGCCTCCACCGTCGCTTTCTTGCGCGACGCGCTCGATGGCGGTGCCGACGCCAACAGGGAAAGCCATGCTGACAGTCACGACACGACGGCGCCAACCGAGCCCGATCCGGCCATGCAGCAGGTCGGCCCGCCGGTGCGGGCCGTCGGTCGGGCCTCCGTATCGGTGCGGCCGGCGGCCAGCGGGAGCTCGTCCGCTGGTCGCGGAGGGCCCGCCGAGCAGCTGGCGATGCAGGCCGGGATCGACCCGCCCCAGATGACGATCGGGTCCGTCGCCGGCCGGGCGGACCCGGTCCGAATGGACTTGGAGTCACTGCGTCGGCACACGGTGATATTCGCCGGCTCGGGATCCGGCAAGACGGTGCTGCTCCGCCGGCTTGTCGAGGAGTGCGCGCTGCGTGGCGTGTCCGCGATCGTGCTGGACCCGAACAACGACCTCGCCCGACTCGGCGATGCCTGGCCGGAGCCGCCGACCGGCTGGGGTCCTGCGGATCCGGATCAAGCTGCTGCCTACTTCGCCGGTACCGACGTGGTCGTCTGGACGCCCGGTCGTCGTGCCGGCCGCCCGCTGAGCTTTCAACCGCTCCCGAACTTCGGTGACGTACTCGACGATCCCGACGGGTTCCGCGCAGCCGTGGACTCAGCCGTCGCCACCCTCGCGCCACATGCCCGGGTCGACGGCGGCACCGACAAGGCAAGGCTGGGGCGAGCCGTGCTGCGCGAGGCACTCATTGGTTACGCCCAGAACGGTGGCAGCGACCTGCAGGCGTTCACCGATCTGTTGAACGACCTACCGGACGGGGTCAGCCAGCTCGACAGCGCACCGAAGCTGGCAGCAGGCATGGCGCAACTACTCAAGGCAGCGTTGATCGATGATCCGCTGCTCGGCGGTGACGGCACTCCCGTCGACCCGGGCATCTTGCTCACGCCGCCGCCGGGCCGACACGCCCGCGTCTCGGTGATCAGCTTCGTCGGACTGCCACACGACCACCAGCGGCAGAGCTTCGTCAACCAGCTACAGCTCGCCCTGTTCACCTGGATCAAGCGAAATCCGGCCGGCGACCGGCCACTCGGCGGACTGTTCGTGATGGATGAGGCTCAGACCCTCGCACCATCCGGCTCGGTCACCGCCTGCACCCAGAGCACCCTCGCGTTGACGTCACAGGCCCGTAAGTACGGGCTCGGTCTGGTCTTCGCGACCCAGGCCCCGAAGGCGCTGCACAATCAGATCCCCGGCAACGCTGCCACCCAGTTCTTCGGCCTGTTGACCGCACCTGTGCAGATCGAGGCGGCCCGTGACGTCGCGCGGGCCAAGGGTACCGACATCCCTGACGTCGGCAAGATGGCTACCGGACAGTTCTACGCAGCGGTGGAAGGCGCGCGGTTCGTCAAGCTGCAGGCGCCGATGTGCCTGAGCCACCACCCACGCAGCCCGTTGACAACCGAGGAGGTCGTACAACGAGCCGCCGTCCACCGGTGACCGTACCGGTGACGACGACGTTGGTTCGCGGCGGGAGATAGCCACGCCAATCAGCGGACTGGCAGCCGCTGACGGACTGGCAGCGGAGGTAGCCCCGACCATATCGGCCGAGGCTACCTTTGGACGGTACTGATCAGGTGGACGGACGGATCAGGCCGGAGAGATACCTTCGGCGAAGTCGTACAGGCTCTTGATGTCGTTGTCGAAGTACGGGCCGTCGAACTGACCATTGCCCGGGTTGTCACCGTGGCTTACCACGCTGTTGATGTACCCGTAGCCGGTCGAGTCGTTGTATTCCTGCAGCCAAGGTCCGCCGCTGGAACCGTACGTCATGTTGCAGTACATCCGGATCTGCTGGCCGCCGGGGTTCCACGTGGTGCCCTGGCAGTAGTACTGACTCTCGCCGCCACCCAGGTTGGACGGGTAACCGAGAGCGGTGACATAGACGCTGTAGCTGTAGTTCCAGCGCAGCCCGTGGCCGCCGACGGTGTCGACGACCTTGGCACCGTAGATGCCGCCGTTGTTCATGATGGCGATGCCCATGTCCTCGGCGTAGCTGCCGCTGTTGATCCAGGCGGTACGGGTGTTGAGGCTGGACGCCACGAACGTGCCGAACGGGCGCGAGCCGTTGCGGTAGCGCGGGACGAACTGCCAGTTGCTGTACCACTGTCCGCCGGGGCCCTGGTGGACGCAGTGCCCGGCGGTCATGACCAGCCGACGCTTGCCGCTGGCGACGGTGCTGGCCGAGCAGGAGGCGGTGCCGCCGGTGGGGGTGGTGAAGTAGACCTTGCCGACGGCCTGCGACTCGTTGAGCATCAGTCCGACGTCACCGCGGCTGCCGAGGCTCGGCGCGACCGGCGCCACCGCACCCGCCGGCCCGTTGGGCTTGGCGTCGGCGATCGTCGATTCGGCACCCTTCGCCGACCTCGCGAAGGTCAGGTCGACCGCCGATGCCATCCGCTCCTCGGTCCAGAAGTCGGTGACCTCCTTCGCGATCTTGGCGTTGGTGATCGCCCGGCCGTCGAGGGTGCGGGCGATGGCGCTCGTGTTGCCGTCCGACTTGAACGGCGACGACTCCGCCTGGGCGGCCGGCGCGCCGGTGACGACCAGCGCGAGTGCCAGGCCGGCCATCGCCGACCAGCGCAGTGTGGATTTCAAGAGACCCTCCCTTGTCTTGGTACCCATCTGGGCGCTAGCAGCGTATTGGCAAATTTCCATTGATCACAACGGAGTTTGAATGACTGATCACGGACACTCGCGAAACCTGCCGCTTGAGCTGGGTAGATGTCCACCAGAACCATTGGATCCAACTTCACTAAACGCTTCGACATCATGTGAGCAGGGAGCACCACCGAGAAGCATAGATTTCACGTCTCATTTATCCCATAGCATCGCGAAATACATCCGAAATACAAGTCATGTGATTTTCCGTGCCCAGCGACGAACATTTGTGGCAGGAATCAGACGGCGTGTTTCAGAACTGACCGGTAGCGGTCAGAAGAGAGCCCGTCGACAACGGAGGGAACGAACGAACCAGGCCGACCCGGTCGGTCTGGTCGATCTAGTTGATCTGGTCGACCGGGCTGTCCGGGGCGACCGGGCCGAGCACGACGGTGCCATCCGGCTCGCCGATCTCGGCGTGGTTCAGCATTGCCCAGGCGATGGCCAGCACGCCCGCCCCGGCCATCGTCACCTGCTGCCACCGGCGGGCCCGGCCCATTCCGTACCACCCGGCGACGACCAGCGCGACGAGCCCGGCCAGCAGGGTCACGAACGCGTCCCCGCCGGAGAGCCCGGCCCGCGAACCCAGCGCCGACCCGCCGGCGGTCTCCACCGCGCCGTACATGACGGCATCAGCGTCCGGACCGGCGATCCAGGGCAGCACCGACCCGAGCACCAGCAGCAGTCCACCGCCGGCCGCCGATCCGGCGGTGAGCAGCCCACGCAGCGTCGATCAGCCGCTGGACCGTGTCGGGGCGGTCGGCTCCGGCGATGGTCTCCAGCCGGACGCCGTACTTGCCGCCGTCAGTGACCTGGACCGTGACGGTGTCGTCGATCGCCACCCTGGACAGGTCCACGGCGGCGGCGTCGCGCTGCGACTTCGCCGTGTACCCGTACCCGAACAGTCCGACGAAGCCGGCGACCCAGAGCGCCAGCCCGGCAACCACAGAGCCGACAATGGTCCGGAGCCGGTCCGCCCACCGGCAGGAGGAGAGTCGGGAAGATGGCGTTGCTGAACCCCACGCGACTGACCGGCCGGCCGGCGGCGGTCACCGTCGGCGACCAGTCGATGTCCGGCGACGACCTGCTCGAAGCCGCGACCGCCGTCGCCAGGCAGATCGCTGGCGCCGACACCGTCGCGGTCGACGCCACCGCCAGCCTCGACACGGTCGTCGCGCTCACCGGTTGCCTGCTGGCCGGCACCACGCTGGTCCCCGTACCGCCGGACGCCGGCCCGGTCGAACGCGGTCACATCCTGCGCGACTCCGGCGCTCAACTGCTGCTTGGCCCCAACCCGACGAGGCCGGTCGGGAGCGGCTCCGACCAGGGCGGCTCCGACCAGGGCGGGCCCGGCCAGCGCCGGACCGTCGGGTCCGACGCCCCCGCGCTGATCCTCTACACCAGCGGCACCACCGGCGCACCGAAAGGTGTACCGGTGACCAGCGCCAACATCGCCGCCGACCTCGACGCCCTCGCCGAGGCCTGGGCGTGGACGCCGGACGACACCCTGGTCCACGGCCTGCCGCTGTTCCACGTACACGGTCTGGTGCTCGGCGTCATCGGCGCGCTACGCGTCGGCTGCCGGCTGGTGCACACCGGCCGGCCCACCCCTGGGGCGTACGCCGCCGCCGGTGGCACGCTGTACTTCGGCGTACCGACGATCTGGTCCCGAATCTGCGACGACCGACCCTCCGCCCGGGCGTTACGCGCCGCCCGGCTCCTCGTCTCCGGTTCGGCGGCCCTGCCCGCCCCGGTTTTCCGCACGCTCACCGAGCTCACCGGGCAGGCACCGGTCGAACGGTACGGAATGACCGAAACCTTGATCACGGTCAGCAGCCGCGCCGACGGCGAGCGGCGACCCGGCTGGGTCGGTACGCCGCTCGCCGGCGTACACACCCGGCTGGCCAGTGAGGACGGCGAGCAGTTGCCGGCGGACGGCGAGACCATCGGCGAACTGCAGGTTCGCGGCCCGATGGTGTTCGACGGTTACCTCGGCGCCGCCGGGCGCGGCGACTTCACCCCGGACGGCTGGTTCCGCACCGGCGACGTAGCGGCGATCGACCAGGCCGGCTGGCACCGAATCGTCGGCCGCGCCTCGACCGATCTGATCAAGAGCGGTGGTTACCGGATCGGTGCCGGCGAGGTGGAGAACGTGCTGCTGACCCATCCGGCAGTACGCGAGGCGGCGGTCATCGGCGCACCCGACGCAGACCTCGGGCAACGGGTCGTCGCGTACGTGGTGGCCGAGGGCGTGTCCCCGCAGTCGCTGATCGACTTCGTGGCCACCGAACTCTCCACCCACAAGCGCCCACGTGAAGTGCGCATCGTGGACGACCTGCCACGCAACGCGATGGGTAAGGTGCAGAAGAAGCTACTGCACGACGACCGCCGGTGACATCCCACCACTACCGACAGTCACCACATCGACATCAGCCGAACGGCTGATGTCAGGCGTTCGAGATCGATGCCATAAGTTTTCTTTACCTGCGGCTCAAGAAATCATCATTTCTGGCGCTGAAGTTGATTCTTGATTGAACCGCTCCCTAACGTGTGCGTATGGCCCGGGGCGACTAGTCATCCGCTCCCGGTGAACCCCCGCCGGCACCGTCGTGCCCGAGCCTAATACAGACATCCCAGTACGGTGAGCATTCGGAAGGTGTGCACATGGGACAAACGGCTCACAGACGCGCCGCCAGACCCGCGAAGGGCGGACGGACGCGCCGCGCCGTCATCGCGGTCGCGACCCTGTCCGCCTTCGGGGTCCTGATCGCCGTCAGCCAGATCTCCAGTGCTGGGACGGATCGCAAGGCCAGCGAGCAGGTCAACGGACTCGATGTGCTCGGGACCGGCTGCGACGACAGCTCATTGGAGCTACACGACGGCTTCCAGGTGGGCAGCCGCTGCGTCTCGACAGCGTTCGGAGAGGTCGGTGCGGCAGAGCAGAACCCGACGCTGCTGATCACCGAGTCGCCGGAATCGGTTGGCGTCGGCGAACCGTTCCAACTGCGGGTCAGCACCCGCAATCTGGTCCGGGACCGCTTCCTCCCGGCGGCTCAGGGCGGGTACTACGTGGAGTCCGCGCTGCTGACCGGAGACGGACTGACCCGCGGTCACTTCCACACCGCCTGCCGGATGCTGACCAGCACCACCGAGGCGCTCGACCCGGAGCCGGTGCCGGCCTTCTTCGTCGCGACTGAGGACGGTGGCGGCGGTGCTGAGCCGGATGTCGTCACTATCCAGGTGCCCGGGCTGCCCCAGGAGGGGATCGCCCAGTGCGCATCGTGGGCCGGCGACGGATCGCACCGGATCCCGATGATGCAGCGGGCCAACCAGACCCCGGCGATCGACGCCGTCCGTATCGAGGTGCGAGCCGGCCGAGCGGAGGAACCCCCGGCGGAGGAACCGCCCGCGGAGGAACCGCCCGCGGAGGAACCGCCCGCGGAGGAACCGCCCGCGGAGGAACCGCCGGCCGAGGAACCGCCCGCGGAGGAACCGCCCGCGGAGGAACCGCCGGCCGAGGAACCGCCGGCCGAGGAACCGCCGGCCGAGGAACCGCCGGCCGAGGAACCGCCCGTTGAGGAGACACCGGCACCGGCCAGCCCTGAGGCGGAGGTCACCGACGATCCGGCACCGCCGACGCAGGAAGCCAAGCCCACGCCGGAGCCGACCGAGACCGCTGCCGGAGAGGAGAAGGAAGCCGAGCCGACCGCACAGCCGAGTGCGGACCCGAGCCCGACTGCCGCTGCCGCTGCCGGTGGAATCAATGCCCCAGCCGTGGACAACCTTGCAAACGAAGCAGATGCTGACGAGTCGGCCAGTCCGCTGGCACTGACCGGCGCGAACACCATGAACTTCCTGGTCGTCGGCCTAGTGCTGATCGTCGGCGGAGTGATCCTTGTCCACCTGACCCAACGTCGCCGCTACCCGAACCGGAAGCGCTGACCTCAACCACCTCCGTACCGCACAGCTGTGCCCACCGCGCCCAACCACGCGGTGGGCACAGCTGTCCCGCCTCAGATCGTCGTCGGGCCGCACGGCTCAGGCGCTGAGCTGGACCATCAACTGGTAGTCGTCGATCAGCCCGTCAGTACGCTCGCCCCTGCCTGGGTCGACCACCTGCCAGACCACGGACACGACGTGGTTCCTCTGGCCCACCCGCCGGCAGGCCTGATGGCGTTGGACTGCCCGCGACTCGGCGCACAGCCCGCAGAGCCCAAGCCGGCCGCGCTGGTGTTCGCCACGCGGGACGGCAGCCCACTCCGGCGGTCAAACTTTCGTCGACAGGTCTGGCGTCCGGCGCTGGTCCGGGCTGGCTTACTCGGCAAGGTAGCCGAAGTGTCGCCGGACAAGTGGCACGCCAAGTGGACCGACGCGACCGGCGTCGAGCGGTTGCCGAGTTCGCGACCGAGCGGGAAGCCGTCGACCAGGTCGCGCTCAAGGCCGCTGGCGGGCTCCGCTTGCACGACCTGAGGAACTCGTACGCCACGTGGCTCATCAGCGACGGGGGTACGGGACGTGTTCGGCGACTTCTGCTGACGATTCGCTGATTCTGGTTCCTGGTCCGACTGGCCAGCGCGACAAGGGTCGATGCACTGGCGCGCCGACCAGCCAAAATGTGGGTGGAGCCAAGGGGACTCGAACCCCTAACCCCTGCCTTGCAAAGGCAGTGCTCTGCCAGTTGAGCTATGGCCCCGAGTGGTCCCCGCCGCAGCGGTGACGACTGCGGTCCGGGGACAGAAGTTGGATCAGCGGAGATCAGGAGCGGTGGTCGCCTCGTGCCAGAGGGCACGCTCGTCGCTGGTCTCCTTGACCTTCTTGGCGATCAGCGCGGCTACGCCGATGACGCCGGCGATGATGAGGATCTTCTTGACCATGGGGCGTGTCCCCTTACGCTCGACTGTCGTGGAGTGGGGCTAGCTGGAATCGAACCAGCGACCTCAGAGTTATCAGCTCTGCGCTCTAACCGACTGAGCTATAGCCCCGTACGCGACGAGCAAGGTTACCGCACCCGTGCCCTACACCCCAACTCGGGGCGAAAGCCACCGGCAGCCGGCGAACGGAGCGCCGGACCATGGGGAGACTACCGGATCGCGGACGGCCGGGGCCAATGGGTATCGACCCGCCCGGCCGTCCTCCGCTTCCCTGAGCGGGCCGGATCAGTCCCGCTCGGCCAGGGTCAGTTCGATCCCGCCGACCAGGTCGGCGCAGACGTTGTAGATGAACGCGCCGAGCGTCGCCAGCGCGGTGTAGAGCACCACGTTGATCAGCCCGAACAGCGCCGCCGTGCCGATCACGCCCTGAGCGGTGATCCGCAGGCTCGGACCGTCCCCGGTGCCGGTACCGATCAGGTCACCAAGGCTGGCGTTGACGCTCTGGAACACGCCCATCGCGTCGAGCGCCAGGTAGAGCACCGAGGTCGCGACGATCACCACGATGAACAGCACCAGCGAGACCGCGAACGAGAACTTCATGACGGACCAGGGGTCGATCCGCTTCAGGTTGAGGCGAGCTCGACGCGGACCTCGCGAGGCAGCCGAGCTGACCCCGGGTCGCGCGGTGCGGGCACCGTCAGGGCCGACTCGCGCCGCGCCGACCGCGCCAACACCGGCACCGGCACCACCGATCGTGCGTACGGTCGGCGAACCCAGGCCGGTCCGCGAGCCGGGAGTGGCCGTACCCACCCGGGCCGTGCCGCCGATGGTGCCGAACTGCCCGGTGGGCCCGAGCCCACCGCCCGGTCGGGTGCCACTTGCCGCGGTGGCGCCGAGCGCTCCACCGGTGAATCCGCTGCCGGAGCTGGCCGGCGGAGCGGATGAAACAGGAGGTGCCGACGTCACAGGAGGTGCCGACCTTCCGGAAGAGGCGGATATGCCGCCGAGCTGAGTGGCGCTGTCGCCGGTGCCTCCGGCGCGGGTCGAACCGTCGACGGAGTCGCCGGTGCCACCGGCTGGGTCGTCGGCGGGTCTGTCGGGCGGGGGAGGCATCCCTGGCGCCCGGGTGAACTTGGGCGACGGCGAATCACCGGGCACGCTGGCCCGGCCGACAGCGGCGCGGCCGGTGGCCGTTGATGTGCCTCCGGCGGCGGATTCCTCGTCGACCGGAGCCGCCGAGGATCCTGTTCCCCCCGACTTCGCCTGGGTCTCCGTCATCAACTAGTCCTGTTCGTCAGGCTCGTCGGCATTGCGAGCAATGGCCACGATGGTCACGCCGTCTGGGAGGTCCATGAGCTTGACCCCCATTGTGTTCCGGTCCCGGGTACGTCGTACAGGCTTCACCGGAGTCCGGATCACGCCACCGTTGCTGGTGATCGCGAAGAGCTCGTCGTCCGGACTGATGACGACCGCGCCGACGAGACCACCGCGGCGCTCGGTGATCTTCGCAGTCAGCACACCCTTGCCTCCCCGGCCCTGCACCGGATACTCCTCGATCGGAGTACGTTTCGCGTACCCGCCGTTGGTGGCGACCAAAACATCCAGGTCCATCCCCTCCCGGACGACCGCCATGGCGAGCAGTTCGTCGGTGTCGGTGAACCGCATCCCGATCACCCCCGATGTAGCCCGCCCCATCGGACGCAGCGCCTCGTCGGTCGCGGTGAACCGGATCGCCTGGGCGTTCTTGGAGACCAGCAGCAGGTCGTCGGCCCCGCTGGCGAGAGCCGCTCCGACCAGTTCGTCGGCGTCCCGCAGGTTGATGCCGATGATCCCACCGGAGCGGTTCGAGTCGAACTCCTCCAGCCGGGTCTTCTTCACCAGGCCGTTGCGGGTCGCCAGCACCAGGTAGGGCGCCACCTGGTAGTTCGGGATCCGGATGACCTGGGCGATGTGTTCGTCCGGCTGGAAGGCCAACAGGTTGGCCACGTGCTGGCCACGGGCGGTACGGGATGCCTCCGGCAACTCGTAGGCCTTCGCCCGGTAGACCCGGCCCTTGTTGGTGAAGAACAGCATCCAGTCATGGGTGGACGCGACGAAGAAGTGGCTGACGATGTCGTCCTGGCGCAGCGTCGCACCGCTGACGCCCTTGCCGCCCCGGCGCTGCGAGCGGTAGAGGTCGACCTTGGTCCGCTTGGCGTACCCGGTGCGGGTGATGGTGACCACCACGTCCTCGCGGGCGATCAGGTCCTCCATCGAGACCTCGCCGTCGAACGGCACGATCTTCGTCCGCCGCTCGTCGCCCCACTTGGCGACAATCTCGCCGAGCTCCTCCGAGACGATCCGCCGCTGCCGCTCGGGCTTGGCCAGAATGTCCTTGAGGTCGGTGATTTCCAGCTCGATCCGGGCGAGCTCGTCGATGATCTTCTGCCGTTCGAGGGCCGCCAGCCGGCGCAGCTGCATGTCCAGGATCGCGGTGGCCTGGATCTCGTCGACGTCGAGCAGCCGCATCAGGCCCTGCCGGGAGTCCTCGACCGTCGGCGACCGCCGGATCAGGGCGATCACCTCGTCGAGCATGTCCAGCGCCTTGACCAGACCGCGCAGGATGTGCGCCCGCTCCTCGGCCTTGCGCAGCCGGTACGCGGTGCGCCGCCGGATCACGTCGATCTGGTGCTCGACGTAGAACCGGATGAACTGCGCCAGGTTCAGCGTGCGCGGCACCCCGTCGACCAGGGCCAGCATGTTGGCGCCGAACGTCTCCTGCAGCTGGGTGTGCTTGTAGAGGTTGTTAAGCACCACCTTGGCGACGGCGTCGCGCTTGAGCACCAGCACCAGCCGCATGCCGGTACGCCCGGAGGACTCGTCGCGGATGTCGGCGATCCCGCCGATCTTGCCCTCCTTGATCAGCTCGGCGACCCGCTCGGCAAGGTTGTCCGGGTTGACCTGGTACGGCAGTTCGGTGACGACCAGCGACGTCCGGCCCTTCTTGTCCTCCTCGACCTCGACCACGGCCCGCATCCGGATCGACCCGCGACCGGTGCGGTAGGCGTCCTGGATCGGGGTGGTGCCGACGATCAGACCGGCGGTCGGGAAGTCCGGGCCCTTGACGATCTCGATCAGCGCCTCGAGCGTGGTCGCCTCGTCGACCTCCGGGTTCTCCAGGCACCACTGCACCGCCGCCGCGATCTCCCGCAGGTTGTGCGGCGGGATCTTGGTGGCCATGCCGACCGCGATGCCCTCGGAGCCGTTGATCAGCAGGTTGGGGATCCGGGCCGGCAGGATCACCGGTTCCTTGGCCCGCCCGTCGTAGTTGTCCTGGAAGTCGACGGTGTCCTCGTCGATGTCCCGCAGCATCTCCATCGCCAGCGGGTCGAGCTTGCACTCTGTGTAGCGCATCGCGGCTGCCGGATCGTTGCCCGGGGAGCCGAAGTTGCCGTTGCCGTCGACCAGCGGGTACCGCAGCGACCAGGGCTGCGCCATCCGGACCAGCGCGTCGTAGATGGCCGAGTCGCCGTGCGGGTGGAACTGACCCATCACGTCGCCGACGACCCGGGAGCACTTGACGTAGCCCCGGTCCGGCCGGTAGCCCGAGTCGAACATGGCGTAGAGGATCTTGCGGTGTACGGGCTTGAGCCCGTCCCGTACGTCCGGCAGCGCCCGCCCGACGATCACGCTCATCGCGTAGTCGAGGTACGAACGCTGCATCTCGACTTCCAGCCCGACCGGCTCGATGCGATCGTGGCGGGCGACCGCAGCCGCGGCGGCTGCCACGGGATCCGGCTCGCTGCCGAAGGACTCGGGAGTATCCGTCACAGTTAACCCTTATCAACCTTTGAAACCGTCGTACCGGTGCTGGACAACGGCTGTGGAAGCTGGCGAAGTTGCTGATGACGCGGCCGGGCCGGCCCCTGTTCGGGGGGTCGCCCGGCCGCGCGGGGCGCTAGATGTCCAGGAAGCGGACGTCCTTGGCGTTGCGCTGGATGAAGGAGCGCCTCGCCTCGACGTCCTCACCCATCAGAACGCTGAACAGCTCGTCGGCGGTTGCTGCGTCGTCCAGAGTCACCTGACGCAGCGTACGCGTCGCCGGGTTCATCGTCGTCTCCCACAGCTCGGGGTAGTTCATCTCTCCCAGGCCCTTGAAGCGCTGGATGTCGTCCGGCTTGGCGTTCGGCTTCTTCTGCTGGCGCAGCACGATCAGTCCGTCGCGTTCCCGGTCGGAGTACGCGTACTGCGCGTCGTCGCCCTTCCGGTTCCACTTGATCTTGTACAGCGGCGGGGCAGCGAGGTAGACGTGGCCCAGCTCGACCAGCGGACGCATGAACCGGAACAGCAGGGTCAGCAGCAGCGTCTGGATGTGCTGGCCGTCCACGTCAGCGTCGGCCATCAACACGATCTTGTGGTAGCGCAGCTTGTCGATGTCGAAGTCGTCGTGGATGCCGGTGCCCAGCGCGGTGATCAGCGCCTGGACCTCGTTGTTCTTCAGCACCCGGTCGATCCGGGCCTTCTCCACGTTGAGGATCTTGCCCCGGATCGGCAGGATCGCCTGGGTACGCGGATCCCGCCCCTGCTTGGCCGAGCCGCCGGCCGAGTCGCCCTCGACGATGAAGACCTCCGACTCGCGCGGGTCGGTGGACTGGCAGTCGGCCAGCTTGCCCGGCATCGACCCGGACTCCAGCAACGACTTGCGCCGGGCCAGCTTGCGGGCCTGCTGGGCGGCGATCCGGGCGCGGGCCGCCTGGGTGGCCTTCGTGATGATCATCTTGCCTTCGGCCGGGTTGCGGTCCAGCCAGTCGACCAGCCACTCGTTGCAGACCCGCTGCACGAAGCTCTTCACCGGGGTGTTGCCCAGCTTGGTCTTGGTCTGGCCCTCGAACTGCGGGTTGGCCAGCTTGACCGAGATGATCGCGGCGAGCCCTTCCCGGATGTCCTCGCCGGAGAGCTTCTCGTCGCCCTTGAGTAGCTTCTTGTCCATGGCGTACTTGTTGACCACGCTGGTCAACGCGGACCGGAAGCCCTCCTCGTGGGTGCCGCCCTCGTGGGTGTTGATGGTGTTGGCGAAGGTGTAGACCGACTCGCCGTACGATTCGTTCCACTGCATGGCGATCTCGACCGACATGCCCTCCTCCTCCGCGCCGAACTCGACCACGCTCTTGTGGATCGGGTTCTTCGAGGCGTTGAGATGGCGGACGAAGTCCGAAATACCACCCTTGTAGCAGAAAGTGACCTCGCGGTGCTTTCCGTCGTCATCAGCCACCCGCTCGTCGCGCAGCTGGATGGTCAGCCCACGGTTGAGGAAGGCCATCTCCTGCAACCGGCGGTAGATCGTCTCGAACGCGTACTCGGTGGTCTCGAAGATCGACGGATCCGGCCAGAAGGCGACCGCGGACCCGGTCCGGTTCGTCGCCTCGCCCTTGTCCAGCGGCGTCGGCTTCGAGTTGGCGTACTGCTGCCGCCAGACGTGGCCGTCCTTGTGGATCTCGACCTCCATCTTCACGGAGAGCGCGTTGACCACCGAGACACCGACCCCGTGCAGGCCACCGGAGACCGCGTACGCCTTGCCGTCGAACTTGCCGCCGGCGTGCAGCACGGTCAGGGCGACCTCGACACCCGGCTTCTTCAGCTTTGGATGCAGGTCCACCGGGAAACCCCGGCCGTTGTCGGTGACCCGCACCCCGCCGTCGGCGAGCAGCACCACCTCGATGGTGTCGCAGTGCCCGGCCAGCGCCTCGTCGACCGCGTTGTCCACGACCTCCCAGACCAGGTGGTGCAGGCCGCGCTCACCGGTCGAACCGATGTACATGCCCGGTCGCTTGCGGACCGCCTCGAGGCCCTCCAGCACGGTGATCGACTCGGCGCCGTACTCCTGGTTGTTCTCCGCTGACACCCTCAGCCACTTTCTCGCACACCTGGGCCGCGACGGCACAGGGACGCGGGGTTCGGCGGATCTTCCGACGGCGGACGGACGCGAACCGGCACCATGGCCGACAACCCGCATCTTCCGGGTGGATCGCCGACGGGTGGCGAAACGCGCCGTACGCCGCAGCGGACCCGCGGATCACGAACGGCTGGGCCCCGTACGGTCCGGCGATCACGGCTGCCGGTGGTCACCTCGTCGGTGATCCTGCCAGGCGGGCTCCGGATCGTCGCGCCGCGCGGGTCTCCCTCGTCTCTGTCTCCGATCCTACTGTGCCGAGCCGACATAACCGGGACGCGGCACCCCCGTAAAGCGGCTGAGAGGTTCGTAGCCGGCCGCACCCCACCCACCGCGACCACCCCCACACGCACCAGATCCATCATCGGTCGGCCACGGGGCACCGCACCGACGGTGCGGCGGCCCGCCGGGCCACCTGAAGATGAAACGACTACCCGGATGCCGCTACAGTGCCGCTACCGCACAGGCTCGCACCGGGCAGCAGCATCGCGGATGCGCACCCGACCCGGGCCACCAGCTGGAGAAGGGTGACGCTTGCGATGGGGCTGGACAACGTCGCGGTGCAATGGCCACGGGTCGGCGAGTTCTACGAACCGGTCGCACCGGCCGAGT
Source organism: Solwaraspora sp. WMMA2080 (assembly GCF_027497395.1). GTDB lineage: Bacteria > Actinomycetota > Actinomycetes > Mycobacteriales > Micromonosporaceae > Micromonospora_E. The sequence continues at coordinate 4,524,923 of NZ_CP114910.1, forward strand.
TCGTCGACTTCGACAAGCTGGCGGAGCAGGCCGACGTCGCGGCGCCGACCGCCGCGCTCGCCGGTTACATCGCGAAGACCGGCAGTGTCCGGGCCACCGCCTACACCGAGCTGGTGGACCTGCTGCTGGGGCTGACCGGAGTGCTGTACGCCACCGAGGCGGCCGCCGAGGACGAGGACCCGGTGATCGACCCGGACGGCTGTGCCTGGATCGCCGGCGGCCTGGAGCGGTTCGTCGACGGCCACGACCGGTACGGCGACACCGTCACCTTCGACACGGTCGGGGCGGTGCTGCGCGACGCCCTCGCCGGGGCCCGGCTCGCCGAACAGCAGCTGCGCTGGCTGGACAGCCGGCTCGACGCGCTCCGCGACGACGCCGGTGACGCGCCGCAGTGGAGCTTCCCCCGGTCGGAGCTGGCGGTGCTGTCCCGCTTCTACCGCCGCTGCGCCGATCGCGGCTTCGCCGTCTACGCCGACGCGGCAGCCTGATCCTGGGCGGCCGGCGTCGGCCAGGGAGCGGACCGGCCGGGTGGGGATCAACCGTACGTGTCCCGCGGGCCACGACCACGGACCCGCCTCGGTCCCTTCGACCAGGATGGCGCGGCCGGGCCGTGAATATGCAGTTTCGTCACCACGTTGTGCCCGACCTCAGCGGCGATCTGGCGCAGCAAGGAGCGGGCGAGCAGACGTAGCTGGGTCGCCCACGCGGTCGACTCCGCCTCGACCGTCAACTCGCCGTTCTCCAACTTGACCGGGCGGCTGTGCTTGGCCACCTCCGGCCCGACCACCCGTTCCCAGGCGCCGAAGACGGTCGCCTCGGCGGCCGGCCGTTGCCAGCCGCGCGCCTTGACCAGCCGGGCCAGCACGTCGCCGAACAGCTGGGGATCGCGGGGGTCCGGCCCCGGACCCGAGTAGCCGCGCAGTCGTCGGCCGCCCGACCCGGCTCCGCCAGTGTCGCTGCCGCCACCGGTCCGGCGGCGGGGCCGGTTCGCCTCTCGACGGGCGCGGGCCGCGTCCAGCACCGCCCTGGCCAACTGCGGGCCGGTCGACGGCGGGGGCAGGATCGGCGGCTGGTCGGCAGCCTGCGCCGGCTCACCGTGCTGCGGCTCATCCGACATGGCGTACCTCCCCACGGCTGACCTCGAAGCGTGCCCCGCGCAACGCTACCGGGACGTCCTCGGCCACCGCGCAGGTCACCAGCAGTTGGCTGGCCCCGGCGACCAACTCGGCGAGCCGTTCCCGGCGGCCGCTGTCCAGTTCGGCGAACACGTCGTCGAGGACCAGGACCGGCTCGATGCCTTCCGCGCGGAGCAGGTCGTACGCGGCCAGCCGCAGCGCCAGCGCGCAGGACCAGGATTCGCCGTGGCTGGCGTACCCCTTCACCGGCAGGCTGCCGATCGTCAGATGCAGGTCGTCGCGGTGCGGGCCGACCAGGGTGACGCCACGGTCGACCTCGCTGCGGCGGGCCTCGCCCAGCGCGGCCAGCAGCGCTGACTCAAGCGCGGACCGGTCCGCCGCCGACGGCACGGTCCCGGCATCCGGCAGATCGATCGACGGCCGGTAGCTGATGCCGGCCGCCGCGCTGGTGGCCGCCACCGCGTCATACGCCTTGGCCACGTGCGGGGCCAGTGCGGTGACCAGCTCCAACCGGCCGGCGAGCAGCTCGGCTCCGTGCCGGGCCAGATGGGCGTCCCAGACGTCCAGCGTGCTCAGGTCACCGCCCCGGCCACCACCGGTCTTGCGGGCGAGGTACGCGCTGCGCAGCAACGCGTTGCGCTGCTTGACCACCCGGTCGTAGTCGGCCCGCACGCCGGCGAACCGGGGCAGCCTGGTGACCAGCAGCTCGTCCAGGTAGCGGCGGCGTTCGGCCGGGTCGCCCCGGACGATCTCCAGATCCTCGGGGGCGAACAGCACCAGCCGCAGCGCACCGATCACCTCCCGCGCCCGGCGGGTCGGCGACCGACCCAGCCTGGCCCGGTTGGCCCGCCCCGGCACGATCTCCAGTTCGACCAACAGCTCCCGTTGGTCGTGCACGACCAGGCCGCGGATGATCGCCGAATCGGCGCCGACCCGGACCAGCGGCGCGTCGGTGGCGACCCGGTGACTACCCAGCGTCGCCAGGTAGCCGAGCGCCTCGACGAGGTTGGTCTTGCCGACCCCGTTCGGCCCGACCAGCACGCTGCCACCCGGTTCGAAGGTGAGCTCGACCCGCTGGTACGAGCGGAAGTCGATCAGTTCGAAACGGCGGACGTACACGGAGGTCAGGGGCTGGACTGCACGGCGTGCCCGCCGAACTGGTTGCGCAGGGCGGCGACCGCCTTCATCGCCGGGGAGTCGTCCTGCCGCGAGGTGAACCGGGCGAACAGTGAGGCCGCGATCACGTTCATCGGCACCCCGAGCCGGATCGCCTCGTCGACCGTCCAACGCCCTTCGCCGGTGTCCTCGGCGTACCCGCGCAGCGCCGCCAGCTGCGGGTCCTCGTCGAGCGCGGCGTCCAGCAGATCCAGCAGCCAGGACCGGACCACCGTGCCGTCGCGCCAGGACTTGATCACTCCGGGGACGTCGGTGATCAGCTCGCTCTGCAGCATCAGCTCGTAGCCCTCGGCGTAGGCGTGCATCAACGCGTACTCCACACCGTTGTGCACCATCTTCGCGTAGTGTCCGGCACCGACCGGGCCGGCGTGCACGAAGCCGTGCTCCGCCGGCGGCTTGAGCGCCTCGAAGATCGGCATCATCCGCTGTACGTGCTCGGCGTCGCCGCCGACCATCAGCCCGTACCCCGCCTGCCGGCCCCACACCCCGCCGGACACCCCGACGTCGAGGTAGCCGACGCCGTGCTCGGCCAGCCGGGCCGCACGCGGCCCGTCGTCGCTGAACCGGGAGTTGCCGCCGTCGATCACCAGATCCCCGGGGGAGAGCAGGCCGCACAGCTCATCGACGACCGACGACGTCACCTGGGCCGGGACCATCATCCAGACGGCCCGCGGAGCGGCGAGCCGGTCGACCAGCTCGGCGAGGCTGGCCACGTCGCTGACCGCCGGGTCCCGGTCATAGCCGTACGCCTGGTGACCGGCGTCACGTAGCCGGTCCCGCATGTTGCCGCCCATCCGGCCCAGACCGATGATGCCCAACTGCACGGTGTGCCCCCTTCGTCGCTGCCCGATCGTCGCCCACCGGGCGACCCGGTACTACCGGGTTACCCGGATCGGCATGATCAGATAGCGGTAGCCGGGGATGATCTGATCGTCCTCGCCGGCCGGCGAGATCACCGCCGGCTTGAACGCGTCGACGAAGGTGAACACCGCCGTGGCGGAGCCGAGGTTCTGCAGACCGTCGATCAGGTACTGCGGGTTGAACCCGATGGTCAGCGGCTCGCCGGTGAACGCGGCCTCCATCGCCTCGCTGGCCCGCGCCTCCTCGGTGTTGCCGGCCTCCACCACGAGCCCGTCCGCGCTGAAACTGAGCAGTACCGGGGTGGTGCGTTCGGCTACCAGGGCGACCCGGCGTACCACCTCGACGAGAGTGCTCACACCCACCCGGGCCTCGGCGTTGTGGCTGCTCGGGAAGAGCGACCGGACCGGCGGATAGTTGGCACCGTCCAGCAGCCGGCTGGTGGTCCGGCGGGTGCCGCCGGCGAATCCGATCATGCCTTCCCCGGCCCCACCGTGCGCCAACGCGATGGTGACCTCGCCGCCGATCGGACCGAGCGTCTTGGCCGTGTCGGCCAGGGTACGGGCGGGCACCAGTGCGTGCAGGCTGATCTCCGGATCGTCCGGCTGCCAGTCAATCTCCCGGATGGCCAGCCGGTACCGGTCGGTGGCGAGCATGGCGAGCCGGCTGCCCTCCAGCTCGACCCGGACCCCGGTCATCATCGGCAGCGTCTCGTCGCGGCCAGCGGCCACCGCGACCTGGGCGACCGCGGCGGCGAACGTCGGGGCGTCGACCCGGCCGGCGCTGGCCGGCATCTCGGGCAGGGTCGGATAGTCCTCCACCGGCATGGTCGGCAGGGTGAACCGGGCGCTGCCGCAGACCAGCTCCAGATGCGCACCGACCGCCGCGATGTCGACCGGCTTGGCCGGGAGCGACTTGGTGATCTCGGCGAGCAGCCGACCGGAGACCAGGGCCGAGCCGTCGGCATCGCCCTGCACGTCGACGGTCACCTGGCTGGAAACCTCGTAGTCGAACCCCGAGACCTGCAGGGAACCGTCGGTGACCCGGAGCATCGCGCCGGCCAGCACCGGCACCGACGGCCGGTTCGGCAGGCTCTTGGCCGTCCAGGCCACCGCGTCGGCGAGCGCATCGCGCTCCACCCGGAACTTCATCCCATGCCTCCGCACTTCATGCCGTGCCTCCGCGTCGACTCGATCGAACGATCTTCGGTGGTGCCGGACCCGAGGCGGTCCCTGGGCGGCTCGACCGTCATCGGTCGACGGACCTCACCGAACGATAGGCCAGAGCGCCGGGCCCGTGCGTCCGGCCCCGGACTTCTGCCGGTCGACCGGACCGGCAGGTGCGGCAGGTCGGCTGCATCCACACCTATCCCCAACGCCGGTGATTGGTTTTTGTTGTCTAGAAGATAAATCTCATCGTCTTCATCGGGGCTGTGCACTCTGTGGACATCTCGCGTTTACGCAGGTCAGATGGGTTCGATGGCAGTGGATTACCTGTGGAGAGGGCTGGGTACAACCGGGTTCGTTATCCACAGGCTGCCCCGCTGCCCACAGCCGTGCCGAGTTATCCACCGGTTGTCCACCGGTTATCCCGAGGGTTCGTCCCCAGCTGTGGACAAGCTGCCGGCGCCATGCCGGTCCGTCGTCCCCAGAACCTTCGACAGGATCCCCACAGGCGGTGGCTGACCTGTGGACAAGTTGTGACTGAGAGTGATTATCCACAGCGGTTTCCCCAAGAGTTGTCCACAGCCTGTGGACAACTGGGCGGGCGGGATGCAGCTGTCATCCACCATCCGGCGGCGGCCGCGGTGGAAAACCTGTGGATGAACCTGTGCGTGATCCGCCGGATCAACCGGCGGGCGGGCCCGGTGGCGGGGCGGCGGGGCGTCAGGCGATCTGCTTGATCCGGTTGGTCAGCTCGGCGATCTGGTTGTAGAGGGACCTGCGTTCCGCCATCTGCTGCCGGATCTTGCGGTCGGCGTGCATCACCGTGGTGTGGTCCCGGCCACCGAATGCCTGTCCGATCCGGGGCAGCGACAGGTCGGTCAGCTCGCGACACAGGTACATGGCGACCTGGCGGGCGTTGACCAGCACTCGGGAACGCGAGTGACCGCGCAGGTCCTCCAGGCTGACCCCGAAGTAGTCGGCAGTGGCGACCATGATCTGGTCGGCGGTGATCTCCGGGCCGGCGCCGTCCGGGATGAAATCCCGCAGGACCTCCTCGGCCAGGCTCAGCTCGACCGGCGACCGGGTGAGACTGGCGAACGCGGTGACCCGGATCAACGCGCCCTCCAGCTCCCGGATCGAGTTGGCGATCCGGGAGGCGATGAACTCCAGCACGTCCGGGGGCGCGTACAGGCGCTCCTGAGCCGCCTTCTTCTGCAGGATGGCGATCCGGGTCTCCAGGTCGGGCGGCTGGATGTCGGCGAGCAACCCCCACTCGAAGCGGGTCCGCAGCCGGTCCTCGAGGGTGGCCAGCTGCTTGGGTGACCGGTCCGAGGTGATCACGATCTGCTTGTTCGCGTTGTGCAGTGTGTTGAAGGTGTGGAAGAACTCCTCCTGGGTCCGCTCCCGGTTCTCCAGGAACTGGATGTCGTCGATCAGGAGGATGTCGACGTCACGGTAGCGGCGCTGGAAGGCGCTGGTCTTGTCGTCACGCAGCGAGTTGATGAAGTCGTTGGTGAACTCCTCGGTCGACACGTACCGCACCGACCGGGCGTGTCCGAGGGTGGTGGCGTAGTGACCGATGGCGTGCAGCAGGTGGGTCTTGCCCAAGCCGGAGCTGCCGTAGATGAACAGTGGGTTGTACGCCTTCGCCGGTGACTCGGCCACCGCCACCGACGCGGCGTGCGCGAACCGGTTCGAGGAGCCGATGACGAACGTCTCGAACATGTACTTCGGGTTGAGCCGGTTTCCGCCGGTGTCCACCCCCGGTCCGGTCAGCCGGCGGTCGTCCCGGCCGGTGCCGCGGTGGTCCAATCCGCCTCGCCCCGGTCCGCTGTCGGGCGGGCTGGTCGGCAGGCCGTCGCCGACGCCGCCGTACCGTTGGTCCGGCGGGCGGTAGTCCGTCGGCGGGCGGGCCACGCGGTGCTGCGCCGGCGGTTCGAGGTCGTGGTCGAGCCGTTGCGGACCCGGCGCTCCGGCGGTGTAGTCGTCGTCGAACAGCGAGCCCTGGTCGCCGGTCCGGGCCGCCGGCACCACCGGCAGCCGGCTGGTCGCGCCATCCAGTGCATCGGATACGCCGACACGGTGCTCCGGCGGATGGGGTCCGTCCGGCGAGTCAGGCCGGCCGCTGATCGGCTCCGGCACCTCGGGCCCGGCGATGCCCTCGCGGTCCCAGTGGTGGTTGTCGGTGTCGCGGTGGTCCGGTCCGGGCGGAGGCGGGCCCAGCCGTGGGTCGGGCTCGTCCGGGTGGTGCAGCCGGGTCTCGACGGTCGCGGTGCCGTACACCGTGCCGACCGGTCGACCCTGGCCGTCCTCCGGCGGACGGACGGTGACCGCCACCTGGATCGGCCTACCGAGCCGCCGCGACAGTGCCTCGGTGATCGCCGGACGCAGTCGCGATTCGATGACGTCGCGGGTGAACGCGTCGGGTACGGACAACAGCGCGGTGTCCTCGACGATGGCGCGCAGCCGGGTCAGCCGCAGATAGGCCCGCTGCTGGGCGGAGACGATCTCGTCCGCCAGCTCGTCCGTGGTCGCCAACCAGACCGCGCCGAGGTCTATCGTCTCGGCCACCGTAGCGCCACCCCCATCGCATCCGAGTACCCGGCCGCCGGCACTGTCTCCATGTCGGCCGCCGGTCGGGATCGGTCCCGCTCTCGAACAGGTACGACGAGCCATGCTGCGGGCCGCTGAACTGACCGTCATCCACAAGTTATCCACAACCTGTGTGTACTGCTGACTGCGGCTCCCCGTCGTCCGCCGAACCTGCCCCTGCCGGCTCGGCGCCCGGTGTCGATCACCGTCGCGGGCGACCGGCCCGGCTGCCTGGTTCGTACCGATGAAGCGGTGCCAGGTGCTGCCTGATGCTTGACCGGCAATCGGGCACGCTAACAGCGTTGTCCACAACCGTTCAACCGGCGGTCGCCGGTCCCCGTTGTCGGTTCCGGTGAAAACCGTGTAGCGGCACTGGCCGCGTCGCTCCACGGCCGGGTCACCGGCGGTGGGCGAGCCGTCGGCGCTGGTCCGCTCTGATAAACTAGCCAGGCGCGTTGTGCCTGCACGACGCACGGGCGCAGATCGTGCACCACCCGGATCTGCGCCATCCTGATCTGCACCACGCTGATCTGCACCACCGGCCTGGCCAACGGCCGGGTTTGACCAACTGCCGGCCTGACCGCCAGCCGGTCTGATTCATCTGACTCCGGGCCGAAGGCCGGGAGCCGCACCTGACGGAGAGTCTGACGTGAGCAAGCGCACCTTCCAGCCGAACAACCGCCGGCGCGCCAAGACCCACGGCTTCCGGCTGCGGATGCGTACGCGTGCCGGCCGTGCCATCCTCTCCACCCGCCGCGCCAAGGGCCGCGCCCGCCTGTCCGCCTGATGGCCTTCGCGGGCGTCGTGGAGATCTAACCGCCATGCTGGCCGCCGCTGAGCGCGTACGCAATCGTGCCGACTTCACCGAGGTCGTACGCATGGGTCGGCGGGCTGGCCGTGGCTCGCTCGTCGTGCACCTGTTGCTGTCGTCGCCCGGGCCGGGTGGCCGGTCGGACGCAACCGACAGCACCGGGGCCCGGGCCGGCTTCATCGTCTCCAAGGCGGTCGGCAACGCGGTGAACCGCAACCGGGTGCGTCGTCGGCTCCGACACCTGGCCCGGTCCCGGCTGGCAGCGTTGCCGGGCGGTACCCTGCTGGTCGTCCGAGCCCTTCCGCCGGCCGCCGGGGCATCGTCGGCGGGGCTCGCCGCCGACCTTGACGCCGCGCTGTCCACCGCTGTCCGCGCCGCCGAGCGACGCTCCCAGGGCACCGCCGGTGATCGCCCGTCCGGCGCGCCGCGCACCGGACCCCGGACCCGGGCCAGAGCGGGGGACGCCCGATGACCGCTCCCGACGACCTACCTCCCCCCGCGACACCGGGTGGCCGCCTGCTGACAGGTGCGATCGTCGCGTACCGTCGTTGGATAAGCCCGGCTCTGCCGGCCCGCTGTCGGTTCCACCCGTCGTGCAGCGCGTACGCCCAGGAGGCGATCGCCCGGCGCGGAGCACCTCGGGGGGTGCTGTTGGCGGGTTGGCGCCTGCTGCGCTGTCATCCCTTCCACCCCGGTGGATATGACCCGGTACCGATGCCGGGCGGCCGCCGTGCCGATGCGACTGGAGCCCCGAATTGAGTCTCGACTGGATCTACTGGGCCATCTCGTGGATCCTGCTGTTCTGGCACTCGGCCTGGGACCGGATCGGTGTTCCGTCGACCGAGGTGCTCGGTACCAACTGGTCGTGGATCCTGGCCATCATCTTCCTGGTGGTCACGGTCCGGGTGATCCTCTTCCCGGTCTTCGTCAAGCAGATCAAGTCACAGCGGGCCATGCAGGCGCTGCAGCCGAAGGTCAAGGAGCTGCAGGAGAAGCACAAGGGTGACCGGGAGACGCTCCAGAAGGAAATGATGGAGCTGTACCGGAAGGAGAAGGCCAACCCGCTGATGGGTTGCCTTCCGATGTTCCTGCAGATCCCGGTCTTCCTCGGCCTGTTCCACATCCTGCGCCGGCTCAACCCGGAGCAGACCCGCAACGTCGACCTGTACGGCTGGACCGCGGACCAGTTCTACGAGGCCTCTCGGGCCAGTCTGTTCACCGCGCCGATCGCCGGGCGGTTCGGTTCGACGGCCGACGAGCTGGCGGCGATGGGCGCCAGCGGCACCACGGTCAAGGTGATCGCCGGGATCTTGGTGATCGTCATGATCGTGACGACCTACCTGACCAGCCGACAGATGATCCTCAAGACCGGCTGGGCGGAGGACCCGCAGCAGAAGATGATCCAGCGGCTGATGCTCTACGGCATCCCGGCCTCGCTGCTCATCTCCGGCGCGATCTTCCCGATCGGCGTCATCATCTACTGGGTGGTGAACAACCTGGTCACCCTCGGCCAGCAGCAGTGGGTGCTGCGCAAGTTCCCGCCGCCGCCGATGCCGGCCGGCAAGGGGAAGCCCGCTACGAAGTCGACCTCGACCTCGACGTCGAAATCGACCGGACGGCCGGCGGCGAAGTCCGGTGCCGGCCAGCCACGCAAGCCCGGCACGACCGACGCCAAGCCCAAGTCGGCCGGTGTGTTCGCCCGACGCGGCAACGGTGCCGAGGCCGCCGCCACGGAGCCGGCCCCGGTCCGCGAGGGTCTCAAGCCCAAGCCTGGTGCCAAGCCGGTCAACCCGAAGAAGCGGCGGCCGGCGAAGCGTCCGGGTTGACCGGGCAGGCGTCCCGACGGACGGCTGCTGCTGGCGGGCGTCCCGGGCGCTGGCGGACGTCCCGCACAGCCGCAACGTAGACCTCCCCGAGGGCACGGCGCCCGTCCGCCGGTCCTCGGTAACCAGCGGACCGACCGGTTCCGCCGAGCGAGTACGGAGATGACACCGTGACCGATACCAGCCTGCCCAGTGCCGACCCGTCTGTCGACGAGGAGGTTGTCCCAGCCCGGGCCGCCGACAGCGCCGACGACCGTACCGGTGACGCCGACGACGCGGGCACCGACGAGGCTGACGAGGACGCGGCCGGCAAGGACGCGTCAGCGCCCGCTTCCGCCGCCACCGACAACGACCTGTTCCAGCAGAGCGAGATCGCCGCCGACTACGTCGAGGGACTGCTGGACATCCTCGACTACGACGGCGACATCGACGAGCTGGTCTCCGGCGGCCGTCCCGTGGTGGAGGTGGTCGGCGGGCAGCTGAGTGCCCTGGTCGGGCAGCGGGGTGCGACCCTGGAGGCGCTCCAGGAGCTGACCAGACTCGCGGTCTTCCGGCAGACCGGATCGCCGAGCCGGCTGCTGTTGGACGTCGGTGGCTACCGGAACAACCGGCGCAAGGAGTTGGCCGCTGTGGCGAAGAACGCGGTGGAGAAGGTCAAGGAGTACGGCGAGCCGGTGCGGCTGGAACCGATGTCCGCCTTCGAGCGCAAGTGCGTACACGACGTGGTGAACGCGCTCGACGGCGTGCTGAGCGAATCCGAGGGTGTCGAGCCGACCCGGCGCATCGTCGTCCGTCCGGCCGACTGAGCGCCATGACTGATCTGCCCGAGCAGACTGATCGGGCGGCCACCGGCCCGGACGGGAACCCGTCCGGGCCGGTTCCGTCGGGAGCGGCCACGCCGGGGTCACCCCCCGATTCCGCCCGCGAGGTCTTCGGTGCCGAGCAGCTGCGGCTCGCGGTCCGGTACGCCGGCCTGCTGGCCTCGGAAGGACTGCTCCGTGGACTCATCGGGCCGCGCGAAGTGCCCCGGCTCTGGGAGCGGCACCTGCTGAACTGCGCCGTCGTCGGTGAACTCGTCCCGGACGGAGCGACGGTGCTGGACGTCGGCTCCGGGGCCGGTCTACCCGGGCTGGTCCTGGCCGTCGCGCGGCCGGACCTCACCGTCATCCTGGTCGAGCCGCTGGCCCGGCGCACCGCCTTTCTCGCCGAGGCGGTATCGCTCCTTGGTCTCACCGACCGGGTCGAGGTGCTGCGTGGCCGGGCCGAGGAACTCCGCCGGGATTTTCCCGACGGGGCGGCGCCGGTGGTCACCGCTCGAGCGGTGGCCCCACTCGACCGGTTGGCCGGCTGGTGTCTACCACTGGTCGAGCCCGGTGGGCGGCTGCTCGCCATGAAGGGCGACTCGGCCGGGGCGGAGATCACCGAACACCGGGCGGCGGTGATCAGGTCTGGTGGCGGTGATCCGGTGCTGCGTCGCTGCGGCGAACGATGGCTGGACCCGCCGACCACCGTGGTGGAGATTGAGCGGACCGGTCCGGTGCCCGGGGCGGGTGGCCGACGCCGCTCGGAGCGCGTCGACCGGGGACGGTTGCGGTCGACGCGGCGAACCCGGGGATGACCGCCGAACCCGCCCTGACGGCGGGGTGCAGCGACGTGCAGGCTGCGCACGTCGGACAGTCGGCCGTGGCCACACCGGCCCTGATCCCCGTAGGCTGACCGCGCGTCGATAGTCTGGACCGGGCGGCAACGCGTAGTTGCACGACTCCTGCCGCCCCGTGCCGGTCCGCACGCCACGCCCGAAGCGCGGTCGTGAGCGCTGGCGGTGCCGATCCATCCAACGCGGGCAGGGATGACACGGTGCATGACAACGGTAGTTTCGAGGATCCGCGGTCGACCGGCGAGCGCCACGATGTCGGCGACCCCACGATGGTTTCACGTGAAACGGCGTACCACCCGGGTTGGCCGGAGGGAGGGACGGCGCCGGTCAGTGGGGTGCCCCAGCCGCCCACGACGGGTGCCCCGGCCCGGTCCGGCGTGCCGCTCGTCGTGGACACGTCGGTGGGTACCGCACCCCCGTCGCCGGAGCAGCCGGCGCCCAAACCGACCGCCCCGGCCGTCGACGAGCCGTACGTTTCACGTGAAACACCGAATCGGGAAGAGGATGATCCCCCCTTGGCAATGGAGGCTTTGCGCGCCGTGCAGATTCTGAACCCAAGCGGCGAGGTGACCATGCCCCGGCCGGACCGGACCCGGGTAATGTGCGTGGCCAACCAGAAGGGGGGCGTCGGTAAGACGACCACCACGGTGAACCTCGCGGTAGCGCTGGCGCTGCACGGGAACCGGGTGATGGTCGTCGACCTTGACCCCCAGGGGAACGCCTCGACGGGACTCAACGTCCCGCACCACGCAGGCGTACCGGACGTCTACGACTGCCTGATCGACAACGTGCCGCTGACCGAGGTGGCGCAGCCGGTCGAGGGGATACCCGACCTCTGGTGCGTTCCCGCGACGATCGATCTGGCCGGGGCCGAGATCGAGCTGGTCTCCGTCGTGGCCCGGGAATCGCGGCTGTCGCGGGCCATCACGGCGTACCCGGTCGAGCTGGACTACGTGTTCATTGACTGCCCACCGTCGTTGGGTCTGCTGACGGTCAACGCGCTGGTCGCCGCACAGGAGGTGCTGATCCCGATCCAGTGCGAGTACTACGCGCTGGAAGGACTCAACCAGTTGATCAACAACATCAACCTGGTCCGGCAGCATCTCAACCCGACCCTGGACGTCTCCACCATCCTGCTCACCATGTACGACCGCCGGACCCGGCTGGCCGACGCCGTCGAGCAGGACGTGCGGAACCACTTCGGGGACAAGGTGCTCCAGTCGGTCATCCCCCGCAACGTCCGGGTTTCGGAGGCACCGAGCTACGGCCAGTCGGTGATGACCTACGATCCCGGATCGCGGGGTGCGACAAGCTACTTCGAGGCGGCCCAGGAAATCGCCGAGCGCGGTGTCGCTCGGCTCAGTCGCAATGTCTGACACGGTGGTTGGAGCGGGAGGCAGGGCATGAAGAACCGTCCGAAGGGCGGGCTCGGGCGCGGGCTCGGTGCCCTCATCCCCACCACCGCTCCGGTTCAGTCCGGTGTCACACTGCCGGAGACGGCCCCGGACCCGGTGACTCCGTCCCCGGCCACCGCGGCCGTCTCCGGCAGTGTCGGAACCGCTGCCGCCGTCGCGACCGAACCGGCTCTGGCGCCGCCCGCCGACCTGTCGCCGGTGCCCGGTGCCCGGTTCGCCGAGCTGCCGGTCGCCGCGATCGTTCCGAACCCGAAGCAGCCCCGCCAGGTCTTTGACGACGAGGCGCTCGAGGAGCTGAAGGTCTCGATCGAGCAGGTCGGGTTCCTGCAGCCGATCGTCGTACGCCAGCTGGACGACGGCGAGCAGTACGAGCTGGTGATGGGGGAACGCCGCTGGCGTGCCGCGCAGGCGATCGGCCGGGAGTCCATCCCCGCGATCGTTCGGGACACCAGGAACGACGCGATGCTCCGGGACGCGCTGCTGGAGAACATCCACCGGGCCAACCTCAACCCGCTTGAGGAGGCGGCCGCGTACCAGCAGTTGCTCGACGAGTTCGGGGCGACCCATGAAGAACTCGCCAAGCGCATCGGCCGGAGCCGGCCGCAGATCTCCAACACGATCCGGCTGTTGAATCTGCCGGCTCAGGTGCAGCGCAGGGTGGCCGCCGGCGTGCTGTCGGCCGGTCACGCCCGGGCGCTGCTGAGCCTCGACGATTCCGACGCCCAGGACGCCCTGGCGCTGCGCATCGTCGCCGAAGGGCTCTCGGTCCGGGCCACCGAGGAACTGGTGGCGCTCGCCGGGAGCGAGGACCCGGCGAAGCGTACGGCCAGTCCGCAGCGACGCCCGAAGGCCCACGCCCCGGCCCTCACCGATCTCGCCGATCGTCTGTCTGACCGATTCGACACCCGGGTCAAGGTCGACATCGGGCGAAGCAAGGGCAAGATCACGATCGAGTTCGCCACGGTCGACGACCTGGAGCGGATCGTCGGGATCATCGGTGTGGGGAACGGGGACGACGCCGCAGGCGCCGTCGACTGACTCCCTGCCGGTCGACCGGCAGGCGCTTGTCCAAGGGCTGGTGTTTCACGTGAAACACCAGCCCTTCTTGCCGGTGCTTCCTAGCCGCGTCGCTCGACGCCCCGGCCCTCGGCCGTTGCCGGCGATCAACCTCGGCGGCCACCCACCAGGAGTGCTGCGTCTCGCGGGCCGGCCGGGCGGAGGCGACCGCGGAGGTCGTTTCACGTGAATCCGGTGGGGCCCGGGAGTGGGCCGATGGCGATGTTCCACGTGAAACCAGAACACGAGCCCGACTCTGCGGCCGAGGCGACCCACAGCCATTCCGGCCGCCACCGCACGGCTCGCCGAGCCCGGTTACCGCATGGTCGTTGGATCGTTGAGAAGACCGGGCCACCGGAGGCGCCAAGACGCATTCGCCGCCGGACCGTACGGGTTCCGGGTGTCCCGGTGATCGATCCGGTACGGGTTCGCGCGTTGTCCACAGGCGTTTTCCACAGGACGCCTCGTTTCACGTGAAACAGCGGGTAGACCGGGCTGCCGCCCTGTGGATAACTCCTGTGGACAACTGGGGACGGCGGGCGGTGGCCGGCCGCTGACCAGAGACAGGTCGTCCCTCCGGATGAGTGTTCCGGGCCGGCCGAAACGGGGAACGACAGGCGGCGCAGACTCGGTTAGGGTCAGCGTCGTGCCAGACACCCCTGCCTCGGTTCCCGACTTCGCGCGATGGCCATCCTTTCCCTTCGAGGGCGACCTGCGGGTCAAGCGGCTCGACGATCCGGTTGCCGTCGAGCCGCCTCGCAAGGGTGAGGGCACGGCGGAGTGCTCGTCCTGCTCCGCCCCGGACGACGCGTACATCTGGGTCAGCGAACGCTGGCGGGTGCGCGCGATGGACCGCCCGACCGGACTACCGATGGTCCTCATCCTGGAGTCCCGGTCCCACTTCGACCTCGGCGACCTGCCGAACCTGCTCGCGGCCGAACTCGGCGTGATGACCGTCCGTCTCGAGCGGGCGATCCGGTCGCTCGACGGGGTGGCCCGGGTCCACGTGAACCGGTGGGGGGACGGCTCGGCGCACCTGCACCTGTGGTTCCTGGCCCGGCCGTACGGGCAGCTGCAGCTCCGTGGCACGTTCCTCTCACTGTGGGACAGCATCCTGCCGCCGATCTCGGAGTCACGCTGGCGGGAGAATTTGGCCCTGGTCGCTGCGTGGCTGGCGGAGTTCGGCGGTCGCCAGCTCGCTGAGCCGCCGCGGATTCAGTGGCGGGCACCGTCGAATCTCAGCGAGCAGGCGAGCCATCCGGTCAGCGTCGACGACTTCGGCGAGGTCGACGGTGCAGAGCCGGCGGTAGCCGAGCTCGTGGTGCCGATGGAGAGTATCGAGCCAGCTGCTGATCTCGGTGAGCTCGCCAGCGACGTCGCTACGACCCAGCAGGAAGATGCCGACCCGGCCGATCCGACCGGAACCGTCGATGCCGCCGCCCGCGCCGACACGGATGCCGGTACCGAGGTGAAGAATGACGACGACCCAAACCCGAAGGGCGATCCTGATCAGGGCGGTCCTGAAGTCCCGGCTGCGGGCGATTCGGCGGCGGCGCCGACCGGCGGCACCCGGTGATCAGTTCGCCGGGTCGTACGGTCTCGCCGCAGCCCGGACCACCAGGGTGGCGAGCAGTTCGCCGAGGTCCAGCCCGCCGGCCTGGACTGCCAGTGGCAACAGCGAGGTCTCGGTCATTCCGGGTGAGACGTTGACCTCCAGGACGTGCGGCCGGCCATCGGCGTCGACGATCATGTCGACGCGGGAGAGGTCCCGGAGCCCAAGTGCCCGGTGAGCGGCGACGGCAGTCGCCGCCACCCGCTCGGCGGCCGGCTCGGCCAACCGGGCCGGCGCGTGCCAGGTCGTCAGTCCGGCGGTGTAGCGGGCAGCGTAGTCGTAGACACCGTTGCGCGGCACGATCTCGACTGCCGGTAGCGCCTCCGGGCTGTCGCCCCGGTCGACGACCGACACGGCGACGTCCATCCCGGTGACGTAGCGCTCCACCAGTGCCGTCGAGTCGTACGCGAAGCAGCCGACCATCGCCGCGGAGAGCTCTGCCACCTCGCGTACCACTGCCGCGCCCAGCCCGGAGCCGCCCTGCGCCGGCTTGACCATCAGCGGCAGGCCGAGCCGTTCGACGATCCGCTCCAGCACGGCGACCGCACCCAGCTCTGAGAACCGGTCGTGGGGCAGCGCGACCCAGTCCGGGGTCGGGATGCCTGCCTCGCGCAGCACCGCCTTGGCCGACGGCTTGTCCCAGGCCAGGCGGGCGGCGCGGGCGTCGCAGCCGATGTACGGCACGCCGCAGAGATCCAGTACGCCGCGCAGCGAGCCGTCCTCACCGGTCGCCCCGTGCAGCGCGATGACCACCGCGTCCGGCGGGTCGGAGCGCAGCGCTGGAATCAGCGAGACGTCGGCGTCGCGCATCTCAGCCTCGACGCCGACCGAGCGGAGCGCGTCCAGCACCCGGCGACCGGACTTCAGCGAGACGTCCCGCTCGTACGACAACCCGCCGGCGAGCACGAGCACGCGCAGATCCGGGGCGGCGGACGACGACGAGGATGCGGTTGCGGTGGGGTCCAGCGCTGGGCTCATGCCCGAATCATGCCAAGTCAGGTCCGGGCGCATCCGCGCCGGGGCGCTGGCGTCGGCCGGATCCGCCGGCGACCGGTCCGAAGACCTCACGCATCGCCGACTCCCGCTCCATCACGCCGGCCAGCCGCCGGACGCCTTCCCTGATTCGCTCCGGTGGGGGGTAGGAAAAGTTGAGCCGCATGTTGCCGGCCCCGGAGCCGTCAGCGTAGAAGCCGGTGCCGGGAACGTAGGCCACCCGGGCGGCGATGGCCCGGGGCACCATGGCTTTGGCGTCCAACCCGTCCGGCAGCGACGCCCAGACGAACAGGCCGCCGCTCGGTCGGGTCCAGGTCGTCCCGGCCGGCATCAGGTCGGTCAGCGCGGACAGCAGCGCGTCCCGCCGCTCCCGGTAGACCTCCCGGTACGTCTTGAGCTGCTCCCGCCACGGCATGGTGGCCAGGTAGGTGGCGACCGCGGCCTGGGCGTAGGCACTGGGGCAGAGGATCTGCGCCTCACTGGCGATGACCAGCTTCTCGCGTACCGCGTGCGGAGCGAGAATCCAACCGACCCGCAGCCCCGGCGCGAAGGTCTTGGAGAAGGTGCTCAGGTAGAAGACGCCGTGCCGGCGTCGGGCCCGCAGCGGCGCCGGCGCTTCGCCATCAAAGCTCAGCTGGCCGTACGGGTCGTCCTCGACGACCAGCAGGCCGGCGCGTTCGCAGATGTCGAGTACCCGGTCGCGGCGCTCGTCGGTCAGCGTCACGCCGGCCGGGTTCTGGAACGTCGGAATGGTGTAGAGGAACTTCGCCCGTCGGCCGGACCGGGCCACGTCGGTGATCGCCTGTTCCAGCGCCTCGGGGATCAGCCCGTCGGCGTCCATCGGCACGTGCACCACCTGGGCCTGCGCCGCCTGGAACACGCCGAGGGCGCCGACGTAGGTGGGGCCCTCGGCGAGGACCACGTCGCCCGGGTCCAGGAAGAGCCGGGCGACCAGATCGAGGGCCTGCTGCCCGCCGACGGTCACCACCACGTCCTCAGGGGAAGCCCCGGACGAGACGTCGATCCCGGACAGCGACATCACTTCGCAGATCCGTTCCCGCAGGTCGAGGGTGCCCTGGCCGATGCCGTACTGCAGGGTCGAGGTGCCGGTCTCGGCGGCGAGGCGACCGAGCATCTCGCCGACCGCGTCCAGCGGCAGCGCGGCGACGTACGGGGCTCCGCCGGCAAGCGACACCACCTCCGGCCGACTGGCGACGGCGAACAGCGCCCGGATCTCCGAGGCGGTCATCCCCCGGACCCGGCGGGCATAGCGGTCGGTGTAGTCGTCGAGCGTCGTGCCGGTCATCAGAGTCCTTCCTTGGATACTCCGGTGTTGCGGCCGGGGAGGAATTGGAACTCCTGCGGAGCAGGACAGGGAAAGCCGGTTCGCCGCCGAGGCGGATCGGCGTCCACCGCACACGCGACCCCATGGCTCACGACCGAATCGCTAGACTGTGGACTGTGTCCAGGACCGTGAAGCGGGCGTTCAGGTACCGCTTCCACCCCACCCCCGGGCAGGCCGCCGAGCTCGCCCGGACGTTCGGCTGTGTCCGGCTGGTGTACAACATGGCGCTGGCCGCCCGCAGCGAGGCGTGGACCCTGCGTCGGGAACGGGTCACCTACAACGCCACGTCGGCGATGCTCACCGGGTGGAAGAAGACCGACGACCTGGCGTTCCTCAACGACGTCTCCTGCGTCCCTCTGCAGCAGGCGCTGCGGCACCTGCAGACCGCGTTCGCCAACTTCTGGGCGAAACGGGCCCGGTACCCGACGTTCAAGTCGAGGAAGCGGTCGCGGCGGTCGGCGGAGTACACCGCCAGCGCGTTCCGGTGGCGCGACGGCCGCCTCACCCTCGCCAGGATGTCCGCACCGTTGGACATCGTCTGGTCCCGACCGCTCCCGCAGGGCGCGGCGCCGTCGACGGTGACCGTGTCGCAGGACCCGGCGGGCCGCTGGTTCGTCTCCCTGCTCTGCGACGACCGGATCGAACCGGCCCCGGCCACCACCGCTGCCGTGGTGGGGGTCGACGCCGGCCTCGACAGCCTGTTCACCCTGTCCACCGGGGAGAAGATCCCCGACCCGGGACATGAACGCCGTGACCGGCGGCGGCTGGCCCGGGCCCAGCGGAACCTCGCACGCAAGGCCAGAGGCTCCGCGAACCGGGTCAAGGCCCGGCTGGCGGTGGCCCGGATTCATGCCCGGGTCGCCGACCGCCGCCGCGACCACCTGCACAAGTTGACCACTCGGCTCGTTCGTGAAACCCAGACGATCGTGATCGAGGACCTGGCCGTCCGCAACATGACGGCCAACCACCGTCTGGCCCGCGCCGTCTCGGACGCGGGCTGGCGGCAGTTCCGCAGCATGCTGGGGTACAAAACGGACTGGTACGGCCGGGACCTGGTGGTCGTGGACCGCTGGTTCCCGTCGACCCGACTGTGCTCCGCGTGTGGCGTACTGGCCGAGCGGATGCCGTTGGCGGTCCGGTCGTGGACCTGCCGGTGCGGGCAGGCCCATGACCGGGATGTCAACGCGGCCCGCAACATCCTCGCGGAGGGGCTCTCCGTGATTGCCTGTGGAGGCGGTGTAAGACCTCACCGGGAGTCCTCCTCTCGGACGGGGCGGTCGTCGGTGAAACAGGAACCCCCTGGGGCGACCCAGGGAATCCCCGTCCCTTAGTGCGGGGAGGAAGTCAAGACCTCACCCTCGAAACGCGTCGCACCGGTGGTGCCGGGTCGGGCCGCGACACGCACTGATCGTCTGATGGTAGTCCGGCGTGTCGCCGCCCGGCGTGGGCATTACCACACCGACCACATGTCGGACCAGCGAACCCGGATTGGCCTGGGAACACCTGCGGCGGGTGCCCGACCTCTCCCCTGACGCGAGGTTGCGGCGTACGATCGCTCGTTGGGGACAGGAGACGGCGCGTGGTGAAGCTCGGCGGGTTTCAACGCTTGACCGGTTCGGTGGTGGGGGATCGCCAATGTCGCGACGTCTGGTCAGTCTGACGCTGGACACGCTGGAGGAGCTGCCCAGATCCTGCCGGCGGTGTGTCTTCTGGGAGCTCGATCCGGTGGCGGCCGACCGCGCCCGGACCTCCGGCGACCCGGCGCTGGAAAAGGAGGCGTGGGTCTCCCAGACTCTCCTGGAGTGGGGTTCCTGCGGCAAGCTCGCCTACGTCGACGGCATGCCGGCCGGTTTCGTGATGTACGCGCCGCCGGCCTACCTACCGAGGTCGATGGCGTTCCCGACGTCCCCGGTCTCCGCCGATGCGGTACTGCTGACCACGGCGCACGTGGTGCAGCCGTTCGCCGGCGGTGGCCTCGGGCGAATGCTGGTGCAGGGCGTGGCCCGGGATCTCACCAAGCGGGGCATCAAGGCGATCGAGGCGTTCGGCGACGCCGCCGCCGATCCGGAGGAGACGGCCGGTCGGGGCTGTCTCGCCCCAGCCGACTTCTACCTGTCGGTCGGCTTCAAGACGGTCCGGCAGCACCCCCGGTTCCCCCGGCTACGGCTGGAGTTGCGGACCGCGTTGTCGTGGAAGTCGGACGTCGAGTACGCCCTGGAGAAGCTGCTCGGCTCGATGACTCCGGAGAGCCTGCTGCGCCCGGCCACCCGCGCGGTGACGAACTGACTGACGAGGTTCAGGCCTCCGCCGTCGCGTCGACCACCGCCCGCAGCGTGTGCACGTCGATCGACCCGGTCGGCACGTCCAGCTCCACCGGGTAGTACATCCGCTGCACGGCGGCGACCAGCGCCTCGGCCACCTGGTCACGGAACCCGGGCCGGATCAGCCGGGCCCGGTCGGCCGAGCAGGTCAGATAACCGACGTCCACCCGTACCGCCGGCATCCTGGTCAGCCGTAGCAATTCCCAGCTCTTCGCGTGGATGCGGCAGTCGCGCAGGCCGGTACGCACCGCGATCTCCCGCTGCACCAGCCCGGCCAGCCGCTCGCCGACCGTCGAGGTGACCCCGTTGCCGGTGCCGTAGTGGTAGGTGGCCACCCCGTCGGCGGCCGGGTTGGCGTGCCCGTCGACGTGCAGGGAGATGAACAGGTCCGCGCCGATGTCGTTGGCCAGCTGGGTGCGTGCCGGGTCGTTGAGCACCGTGGCGGTGGCCGGACCACGGGTGAGATGCACCCGCATCCCGGCTGCCGCCAGCCGCCCCTCCAACCGGGCGGCGAGGTCGTACGCCAGCTCCGCCTCGGACCAGCGCCGGCCGCTGTCGGTGACCACCACGCCGGGATCGGGCCCCCCGTGCCCAGGGTCGATGACGATCGTCTTGCCCACCAGGTTGGGGCCGGACTCGCGGAACGCATCCGCTTCCCGCAGCCACTGCGGGCGCCCGCCGACCACCTTGCGGCCCAGCCGACGCATCGCATGCATGGTGTACGGCCCGCAGCTGCCGTCGGCGGTCAGTCCCACCTCCCGCTGGAACTGGGTGACCGAGCGGGCGGTGCGCCCGCCGTACACGCCGTCGGCGCGGCCCACGTCGTAGCCCATCTCCAGCAGTCGTTCCTGCAGCGCCCGGACGTCCTCGCCGACCAGCGGCTGAGGTATCGAGTGGTAGAGCGCCCGGTCACCGAGTCGCCAGCGGGCGGCGTCCAGCGCCCGCCAGGTCTCCGCACCCACTCGGCCGTCGATGCTCAGGCCGCGGAGTTGCTGGAAGGCTCGTACGGCGTGCTCGGTGCGGGCGTCGAAAACGTCGGCCCCCGGGGTTGGCTCGAGCAGCTCCAGGTTGACCAGGATGGAGCGGATCTCGGCCACGGCGGGACCCTGATCGTCACGGCGGATCGGGCGCACGGGACGTGGACCTCCCCCCTGCAGGCGCGGACGATCCGGAGCGTAACCCGGCCGGCAGGTGCCCGTACCCGGGTTGCGGCGAAGCGGACCGTACGGGGAGCGCCCGGTGTCCGGACGATCAGCCAGGGAACCGACCATCCAGCAGCCCTGTAACGGTGCCGCCAGCAGCCTGAAAACGGACCGGCCGGTCCCACCTTGTCGGGTGGGCCGGCCGGTCCGCCGTGCCGCACGGGGCAGCCCCGCTGAGGTTCAGAAGGCCGACTCGATCAGCTTGACCAGGTCGCCCTTGGGCCGGGCGCCGGCCACCGACTGCACCGGCTCACCGGCCTTGAACACGGTGAGCGTGGGAACCGACATCACCCGGTACCGGCGGGCGATCTCCGGGTTCTCGTCGATGTTCAGTTTGACGATCGACACCTTGTCCCCCATCTCGGTGGCGATCTCCTCGAGCAGCGGTGCGACCTTGCGGCACGGCTGGCACCACTCGGCCCAGAAGTCCACCAGTACCGGCTTGTCGGACATGAGTACGTCGGTGGCGAAGCTGGCCTCGGTGACCGCTCGGGTAGCTCCCACGGGAAATCCTCCTCCTCGACCGCCGGTGCGCCGGCGGTCAGACCTCTTCGAGTGTGGCGAGGTAACGCTCGGCGTCGAGCGCCGCCGCGCAACCGCTGCCGGCAGCGGTGATCGCCTGCTGGTAGGTGTGGTCGACCAGGTCACCGGCGGCGAACACGCCCGGCACGCTGGTCCGGGTGCTCGGCGAGTCGACCAGCACGTAGCCGTTCTCGTCGAGCTCCACCTGGCTGCGGAACATTTCGCTCCGCGGGTCGTGACCGATCGCGACGAAGACCCCGGTGACGTCGAGGGTCCGGGACTCGCCGGTGTGCGTGTTGCGCAGCCGGATTCCGGAGACCTTACCGTCGGCGCCGAGAATCTCCTCGACGACACTGTTCCACTCGACCCGGATCTTGTCGTTGCCGAGCGCGCGGGCCGCCATGATCTGGCTGGCCCGGAACTCGTCGCGGCGGTGCACGATGGTCACCGATTCGGCGAACCGGGTGAGGAAGGTGGCCTCCTCCATCGCCGAGTCGCCACCGCCGACCACCACGACGTGCTGCCCCCGGAAGAAGAAGCCGTCACAGGTCGCGCAGGAGGACACCCCATGGCCGAGGAACTCCTGCTCACCGGGGACGTTCAAGGGACGCCACGCGGAGCCGGTGGCCAGGATGACCGCCTTGGCCCGGTAGCCGGTTTCGCCCACGTACACCGTGCTGGCCTCGGTGGTGCCCGGGGTGCCCGTGTCGACCAACTCGACCCGCGTCACGTCGTCGGTGACGAACTCGGCACCGAAGCGCTCGGCCTGCTTACGGATCGAGTCCATCAGCTCCGGACCCATGATGCCGTCGGGGAATCCCGGGAAGTTCTCCACCTCGGTAGTGGTCATCAGCGCCCCGCCGGACTGCACCCCCTCGATGACGAGTGGGCGCAGGTTGGCGCGTGCGGCGTACACCGCAGCGGTGTAACCGGCCGGTCCCGAGCCGATGATGATCAGGTTGCGGACCTCGTCCACTGCCGACTCCCAAAGTCTGATTTCTGCGCAACGGTGACCGTTGACGACAACGCCACGGAGCCGGGGGGTAATCCCGCTCCGCTACCGCGTGTCCCACGTCACGCGGCCGGCAGGGTCACCCTACCTGTGCCGAGTACCTGGTGTCCGCGCCGGCCGCAGGCGTACCGCAGCCGGTGCCGCTCACCCAGATCCAGCTGGCACCGAAGCTGTCACTGAACGAGAGGACCAGCGCCGGTTCACCCTCGAACGCCGCGAAGTCCACCAGGTCGACGCCGAGGACGCCGTTGCCGTGCTCGGCGGTCACCGCGGCCACGCAGTCGGCCAACGCGGCCGGGCCGGCCAGTCTGGCCAGCGCCGTCGAGGAAGGCGACTCCTGCAGTACGGTGTCCTCGCCGGTTCCCGGTTGCCCCCCGTCGCCGCCCGTCCGTCCCACGGCCTCGAACATCGGCACGATGGTCGCCCGCTGGTAGTCGGTGCCGCTGGCCAGTAGCCGTGGTGCGGAGGCGTCCATCATCGTGCCCGGCTGGCCCTCCTGCCGGGTCTCGGCGCTCTGGCTTTCGGCGCTGCCGGCATCGTCCGACGGGCTGCCCGCCGCGGTGCTCGCGTCGTCGGCGGACCCGGCACCGAGCAGTTGGCCGACCCCGAGGCCGGCGAACGCCACGGCTGCCGCCGCGACGGTGATCGGAGCGGCGTACCGCTGCCAGCGGCGGCGACGATCCCGCCGCGCCCGGGCCGCCGCAAGCGGCACCGATGCCGCGACGGTGGCCGGCTCCGGGCTGATCGCCGGCTCCGGGGCCGGCTGCGGTAGCGGCTCGGCGGCCAGGGCGGCGTGCACCCGGTCGGCGACGTCGGGTGGGATCGGCTCGACGACGCTGCCCCACTCGGCGAGCATCGTCTGCACCAGCTGGGTGGCCTCGACCAGCTCGTCGTGGGCCGCCCGCCAGGACGGCCGCTCCGCGATCAGTCGGGCCACGGCGACCTCGTCCGGGGTGCCGTCGAGCGCCCCACCGACATAGTCGGCGAGCAGCTCTCGATCGACCTCCTGGAACCGGTCGGCAGTCACCGTTCCTCCTTGCCACCGTCGCCACGTGCGGACCCTGATGGGACGTCGTCGAGCCGCTGCGGGTTCCGTGGGGTGAGCGACGACACCTGGGCGCGTGGTGGTGCCACCTGCGCATTCGCCCGCTGTGGTCGCAGATGCCCGAGAAGACCGGCCAGCCGGGCCCGTCCCCGGGCGCAGCGGCTCTTCACCGTGCCCTCGGCGACGCCGAGCATCACCGCCGCGTCGGCGACCGGGTAGCCCTGCACGTCGACCAGGATCAGCGCGGCCCGCTGTTCCGCCGGCAGCTCGGCCAGTGCCTGGCGGACGACCAGCGCGGTGTCGTGATCGACCGGGGGTGCCGCCGGCTCGGTGCCGCGTACGCCGTCGTCGTCCCGGCCACCGTCGGGTAGCGGCACGGTGGGGTGGGACTTGCGGCGGCGCACGCGGTCCAGGCACGCGTTGACCACGATGCGGTGCAGCCAGGTGGTGACCGCCGCGTCGCCCCGGAACCGGGCAGCCGCGCGGTGCGCCGACAGCAGCGCGTCCTGCAGCGCGTCGGCGGCCTCCTCCCGGTCGCTGAGCGTACGCAGGGCAACCGCCCAGAGCCGGTCCTGGTGCCGCCGTACCAACTCGGCGAACGCCTCCGGGTCGCCGTCGACGTGTGCCCGGAGCAGTTCCTCGTCGCCGAGGTCGGCCCGGCGTCCGGTCATGGCCCCTCGACCGTGATCTCCTGAACGCCGATCTGGTACTTGTCGTTGCCGATCGGAGGCAGTTTGGTGATCCATACCAGGAGGTACTGGTAGGTCTCGTCGGGCGAGAATCCGCTGAAGGTGAGGGTTGCGCCGTCGGCGTTCTCGAATCGGGCACCGATCCGGTCGGTGAACGTCTCGAGGATCTCGTCGTCGCCTTCCCGGGTCGCTCCCGGATCGTTCGGACCGGCCAGCAGCTCGGCGGTGGCACCGGATGCGGACAGCTCGACCTTCACGCTGGTCACCGCCCGTGGCTCCTGCAGGTCGATCAGCACCCCCATGCCCCGCTTCAGGTTGCCGAAGTTGGGGTTGCGCTCGTAGGCGTCGGTCTCCCAGCCGGTGCTGGTGTCGCCGTCGACGGCGGCCTGCGCCCCGTCGAGCTCGTCACGGGCACCGTCGGCGTCGACGATACGGACCTGGTCGCCGGCGAGGGCGATCGGCTGTGGCTGGGCCGGGGCACTGGTCTCGGTGGGGCCCGGGGTCGAGGTCACCTGGGTCTGCGGCAGTGTCGACTGACCGTCCTCGCCGTCACCGTCGTTGCCGAGCGCACTGATCCCGAAATACAGCCCGGTCACCGCGATGACCAGCAGGCCGGCGACACCGGCGGCGATCTTGCGGCGGGCCGCCAGTGGGGTGCCGGTCGGTTCGTCGTCGTCGGCCGCCGAGAACCGTAGCGGCCCGACGCTGTCGAGGTAGTGCTCCTCGGTGCTGGCGTCGAGCCGACCCAGCTCGGCGGCGAGTACCTCGGAGGTGGGCAGCGCGAGCCGTGGGTCGAGCAGGTCCATGGTCAGGTCGTCGAGGTACGCCGGCACACCGGAGCGCACCTGGCGGGGAGCGGCGACTGCCCCGGTCGCGTCCCGGACCGCGTCCGGCAGCGCGGTGCTGCCTGCCTCGTGCTGCGGCCAGTGGCCGGTCATCGCGAAGTAGAGCACTCCGCCGATCGCCCGGATGTCGGTTTCGTAGGTGTCGGAGCTGTCGGCCCTGGCGTCGGCCAGCACCACCCGGCCGTCGTGGCCGATCATCACCGTGCCGGGGTGGATGTTGCCGTGCACCATGCCGGTGGCGTGCACCGCCGCGATGGCGGAGGCGACCGAGTGGGCGATCATGGTGGCCCGGGCCGCGTCCAACGGACCGGCGGCGGCGATCACCTCGCGCAGGGAATCGCCCTCCACCCACTCGCGGACCACGTAGGCCCGCTGCCCCTCGTCGATGGCATCGTAGACGCCGACCAGGTTGGAGTGGATGACCCGACTGGCCCGGACCGCGGCCTGCAGCATCTCCATGGCGGAATCGCCACCGGGGTAGCGCAGCACCACCGCGACCGGACGGCGCAGCACCACGTCGACCCCACGCCAGACCTGCCGACCCGCACTGTCGTTGTTGACGTGCTGAGCCAGCTGGTATCGCTCGGCGAGGATCTCGCCGGCGGAGGGCGCATCGAAGGCCATCATCGGCGGACTGGCCTCGTCCGCCTCCTGGCCTTCGCCGACCTGGGTCACCCGTCCTCCCTGTGGATCGTCTCGGTCGAACCCTGGTGCTGGTCGTCCGGTGTTATCTGCCGGTTGTCCGATTGTCCTGCTGGTCGCACCTGCCGTGCTGGTCGTCGTGCTTCCGGCACCGGCCGGCCCCGCAGCGGTGGAACGTCACCGGTCACGACCCGGTGTCGCACGTATCCGTCCAGAACGACCTTACCTGCGTTGCGGCAACACCAACATCTCAGCTTCCCGCAGCTCTTGCAATGCCGACCGGGGGTCGACCTGCCGTCTGGCGGACCCGCGCCGACCGGACCCGGTCAACGCCACCCTGCCCGTACGGCCGGACGCATAACCTCCATCGCAAATATACGTTGTACCGCCCGGGTGCCGCTCCCAGCCCGCCGCGACAGCCCACCCGACCGCCCCACCGCGACCGGGCCACCGACACTCCGACACCGCCCGTAACGAGGATCCTGGTTCTGAGTTATCCACAGGCGCTGACCTGGTGTCGAGCGTGTCCAACCCGGTTATCCACAGGTTGGTCCACAGGCTGATCTCGACGGTCAGCGGCCGAGGCGACGGCGCACCATCGCCAGCACGTCGACGATCTCGCGGATCCGCAGGACCACCGCCAACCCGAGGTAGACCAGCCCGACGGCGGCACCGCCGCCGACGAGTTGCAGGATCGCCAACGGCTGGCTCGGCGTGTCACCACCCGGCAGCAGCGTGACGACAAGCCACCCGGCCAGGGCGGCACCGCTGGCCGCCAGCGCCACCTTGCCGAAGGTGACCATGATTCCGCCGAACCCGATCCGACCGACCCGGCGACGCAGCAACCAGGCCGACAGCACCGCCGCCGCCAGGTACGAGACCCCGTTGCCGATCATCAGGCCGGCCGCCGCGAACTGCACCGACAGGGCGACGAACAGCCCGATCTGGACGAGAATCCGCAGCGCCACCACCGGGATGTTGATCAACGCCGGGGTGCGGGTGTCCGGCAGGGCGTAGAAGCCGAAGGTGAACAACTGACTGACCGCGAACGGCACCAGAGCGACCGCCGCCGCCAGCAGCACCACGGCGGTGGCGTCGGCGGCTTCGGTGTCGAACGCGCCGTACCGGAACAAGGAGAAGGAAACCGGGGTGGCCAGCACCGCGTAGCAGACGGCGATCGGCGCGAGTACCGCCGTCACCGTCCGGGTGCCGCGCGCCAGGTCGACGGCCATGTCCGCGTAGCGGCCGTCGGCAGCGGCCGAGCTCATCCGCGGCATCAGCGCGGTGATCACCGAGACGGCGACGATGCCGTGCGCCATCATCAGCAGCAGGAACACGTTGTTGTAGATCAGCGGGCCGGCTTCGTCCTCGTCGCCCGCCCGGTTCAGCAGGTTGAACACCACCACCAGGCCGAGCTGGCTGACCGCCACGTAGCAAAACATCCAGACCCCGAGCCGACCCAGTTCGGCGAGGCCCAATTGGCGGAAGTCGAACCGCCAGCGCCACCGGAAACCGACCTTGCGCAGCGCCGGGACCAGGCCGGCGGCCTGCACCACCACGCCGAGCAGGGTGCCGCCGCCGAGCAGCACGATCCGGCCGGGGGTCATCTCGTCCGGTTCGATGATCCGGGCACCGAAGATCGCGATGTACGTGCCCAGGGTGGCGATCACCACCAGGTTGTTGAGGATCGGTGCCCACATCGGCGCCGCGAAGTGCCCCCGGGTGTTCAACAACGCACTGACCAGCGCCGACAACCCGGTGAAGAAGATCATCGGCAGCATCAGGTACGACAGCAGAGTGACCAGGTCACGGAACTCCTCCGTGGTGCGGTCACTGGAGTAGAGCAGCGTCAGCAGCGGTGCCGCCGCCATCGCGACCAGGGTGGCGACGGCCAGCGCCAGCACCGCCAGCGACAGCAGCCGCTGCGCGTACGCCTGACCCCGGTCCGGGTCCGACTTGCGTCGCCGCACCAGCACCGGCACCAGGACGCTGGTCAGGATTCCGCCGAGCAGGAACTCGTAGACCATGCCGGGGAAGATCTGCGCCGTGGTGTAGGCGTTACCGACCAGCGATCCGCCGAGCGCCGCCGCCAGCACCAGCGTCCGCAGAAAGCCGGTGCCCCGGCTGACCAGGCTGCCCAGCGCCATGACCGCGCTGTTGGTGGCGGCGCTGCCGCCCTCCTGCGGCTCCTGCACCGCCGGGTCCGGCATGGCCGCCGGCGGCTCGGACGGTGGCGCGGTCGACTCCACTACCGGCTGGCCGCCCGGTCCAACGGAGATCAGCGTGGCGCCGTCCGGCTCCGGGCCGCCCCGACCGGGGTCGGCGTTCGTGCTCCGGTACAACCCGCTACTCATCGGACCTCCACCCCGCCGGTACGCCGGAACCGCCGCGCCGGACGCAGGCTCGAGCCTATCGGCCGTCGTCGTCGGCCGGGACGATGCCCGACAGTGCGTCAACCACCCAGGCGGCCTCGGCCGGCACCACCGGCTCGGTCAGCGCGTCCAGCAGCGTCGGATGGTCGCAGCCGGCCTCGGCCAGCGTCCGACCGAGTACCGGCACCACCGCCAGGTCGCCGGTGTCGCGGGCCCGCCGGGCCAGTTCGGCCACGGCCGGCGTACGCCGCCACGGCGTGTCGAGCAGCCGGCGGTGCCGGGCCGCCGCGCGGCGTACCAACTCGGTGATCTCGTCGAACGGGAAGGACTCCGCACCGAGGACGCGGGCCGGTGCGCCAGGGCCGTCCGGCTGCCCGGCGGCCACCCACCCCCAGCCGACGGCGTACCGCCAGTGTGTCCGGGCGCCGTGGTCGAGATGGTCACGTACCTGCCGGGCCACCGACTCGTCGTCGAGGATCCGAGGGTCGACCGTGGCCGGTGCCGGCCACCAGGACGGGTCGGCGAACAGCTCCAGCGGCGGCTGCACCGGACCCGCCGTCGTCGCCGACGCGTCGGCGACGCCCGGCTCGCCCGCCGGGCCGTCGCCAGAGGTCGCCGGGCCATCAGGTGTTGCCGGGTCTTCGGTTCCCGACGGCTCGTCGCGGCGCAGTGCGCGCAGCGCGGTGGCCAGCATGGTGGCTGCCCGGTCCGCCGCCGGCGGGTCACCGGCCGGTGGTGCGTACCGGTGCAGCAGCGCCACCAGCAGACCGGGATGCGGCCACGCCGGATCGTCCAGGGCGAGCAACCGGCCGATCAGGTCCAGCTCCGCCCAGCGCAGCACCGCCGCGTACGGCCGGCCCGGATCCAGCCGGGCCAGCGGCAGCGGTTCGGACGCCCCCGGTTGGCGCAGGCCGAGCAGGCATTCGCCGTACCCGAGATCGATCTCCAGCACCAGGCCGTAGCCGTCGGCGACCGGCAGCACCACCCGGGTCTGCGCGTGGTGGGCCGGTGCGGGTCCGGCCACCGGCGGCAGGTACGCCGCCCAGAAGGTCGGATCGGTGGTCAGGCTGGCCAACGGTTCGGGAATCGGCACGGTGACTCATCCTGCCCGGCGGGGGCGGCGACGGCCACAGCGGCTACTCTGGCGATCCCATGTCCGAAACCTCCGCGCCTCGCGCCACCGATGCCCGCGCCACCGATCGTCGGGCCCCTGACGCTCGTGCCACCGTCGGGTCCGACCGCACCGCGGCGACCCCGGGCGATCTGACCGCCGTGCAACGCAACGCCGTCACCGAACTGCTCCGGGTCTCCCCGGTCGCCGACGAACTCGGCAACCGGTTCGCCGCCGCCGGCCACGAGCTGCACCTGGTCGGCGGCTCGGTCCGCGACGCGCTGCTCGGCCGACTCGGCAGCGACCTGGACTTCTGCACCGACGCGCACCCGGACCAGACCCTGGGGGTGCTCAAGGGCTGGGCGGAGGCGATCTGGGAGACCGGCCGTGAGTTCGGCACCATCGGTGCCCGGCGGGGTGGGATGACCCTGGAGATCACCACCTACCGGGCGGAGGCCTACGACGGGGTGACCCGCAACCCGGTGGTCGCCTACGGCACCAGTCTCGCCGACGACCTGCGGCGGCGCGACTTCACCATCAACGCGATGGCGGTCAGCCTGCCCGAGCACCGGTTCACCGACCCGTACGGCGGGGTCAGCGATCTGGCCGCGAAGATCATCCGTACCCCGGGGACGCCGCAGGACTCGTTCGGCGACGACCCGCTGCGGATGCTACGGGCCGCCCGGTTCGCCGCGCAGCTGAGGTTCGCCGTGCATCCGGACGTCCGCGCGGCGATGGCCGCCATGGCGGCCGACCTGGACCGGATCACCGCCGAGCGGATCCGGGACGAGTTCAGCAAGCTGCTGTGCGGCGCCGACCCGGTCGCCGGGTTGCGGCTGCTGGTCGACTCCGGGCTGGCCGACCGGTTCCTGCCGGAGCTGTCCGGGCTGCGGCTGGAGATCGACGAGCACGCCCAGCACAAGGACGTGTACGAACACACGCTGACCGTGGTGAGCAACGCCGTCCGGCTGGAGAGCGACGGCTGCGACTTCGTGCTGCGGATGGCGGCGCTGATGCACGACGTCGGCAAGCCGGCGACCAAGGCGGTCGGGTCGGACGGCCGGGTCAGCTTCCACCACCACGAGGTGGTCGGTGCCCGGATGACCCGGCACCGGATGAAGGCGCTGCGCTACCCCAAGGAGGTCACCACCCAGGTGGCCAAGCTGGTCGGCCTGCACCTGCGGTTCTACGGGTACGGCCGGGGCGAGTGGACCGACTCGGCGGTCCGCCGCTACGTCACCGACGCCGAGGATCTGCTGCCCCGACTGCACAAACTGACCCGGTCCGACTGCACCACCCGCAACCGGCGCAAGGCCGCCGCGCTGGCCGCCGACTACGACGCGCTGGAGGAGCGGATCGCCCGGATCCAGGCCGAGGAGGATCTGGCCCGGGTCCGCCCCGACCTGGACGGCAACGCGATCATGGAGCTGCTCGGCGTACCGCCGGGACCGGTCGTCGGTCGGGCCTGGCGGCACCTCAAGGAGACCCGGCTGGAGCGCGGGCCGCTGGACCGCGACGAGGCCGAGGCGGAGCTGCTGCGGTGGGCACGGGCCGAAGGGATCCTGCCCGACGCCGGTTAGCCACCCGTCACGCCCGGACCGGTGGTTACCGGGCGTTGTGCCGCTCGACTACCGTCGCAGGACGGACGGGTGCGGCGATCTTGCTGGCGGTCGCGCGCCACCGACAGCTGATCAACCGGGAGGGCCCAGATGCAGCCGTGTGCGGTCTGCGGCGGTGCGTCCGTCAACCAGGCCGGCTACTGCCTCCAGTGCGGTACGTACCGCGGTGTTCCGTCCAGCCAGGCCGGCTACCCCGGACACCCGCCGCAGCAGCCACCGGCACCGGTCTACCCGGGCAGCGGCGCGCCGAGCTATCCGGGCTACCCGATGGCGCCGCAGCCGCCCGACCGCGGCCGGTCCTACCTGGTCCCGCTGGTGGCCCTCGGCGCGACGTTCGTCGTACTGGTGGCGGCGATCGGCGTGCTGATCGCGGTCCGCGGTACTGACGACGGCAACCGGGTCACGGCCGATCCGAGTGCCTCTCCGACCCCCAGCGACCTTCCGACCCCGAGGGAAGCCTCGCCGCCGCTGGTGGACCCATGCGTGGTCGGCAGCTGGCAGGTGGACTCGTACGAGGAGGACATCGCGCTGGACGAGCCGTTCGGCAGGACCACGTTCACCGGCGTCGGCCCCGGTGCCCGGGTCGAGCTGCGCGAGGACGGATCGGGCACCACCGACTACGGCGACGGCACCACCTTCGAAGGATTCGTAGCCGGGACCGTCGTCACCCTCACCATCAGCGGACGGGTCACCTACCGCTTCCGTGCCCTGGAGGGCACGGTCTCCTTCAGCGACGTCGACGCGGACGGCACGGTCACGTTGAGCGCCCCGGGTGTCGACTCGGAGAGCCAGGCCCTGATCGTCGAGTTCGACCCGGCCAGCTACCAGTGCGACGGCGACACCATGACACAGCGCACGACGCTCCACACCGCAGAGATGTCCAAGCGCTGAGAGTCAGGTGACAAGTCCACTCAGCAGTTCGCCGTCCGGTACCGCCGCGCCGGCCGGGTCCCGTAGTAGCGCTCGCAGTGGATGTCCTGAACCCACGGGTCGGAAGCGAGCGACATCAGCTGTGACCGCAGCTCGTGGTCGCTGTCCACGATGATGCTCTCGACGTAGTCCTCGCGGAGGAGCCGTCGTGGGCCCCAGGTGACCTGGAGCCGCCACCGTCGGCCCAATTTAAGGTCAAGCGTCCTGGTCTGGGACATTAGTGTTCCTTTCTCGTAAGATTGGTGATGCCGTCGTCAGATGGCGGGCGTCGAGGGCGGCCAGCCTGGTCAGCCGGGGCGCCGGCCGGATCGAGTGCGGGGATGCGGCGTCGGTGTCAGGAGACGCAGCCCGACGAAGAAGACGCAGACACCGGCCAGAGCCGTCGCTGCCAGGGTCAGCCACCAGTACGGCACGGACGCCGCACGGCAGACCGCAGCCACCACGACCGTGGTGAGCAGAGTCGACGCGCAGACAATCGCCAGGTTGATCGTTTGGTGGAGTTGTCCCTTGACCTCGACGGCGCCGCGCAGGGTCAGCAAGCGGTTGCGGACGCTGACCGTCATCTTGTCGGGCTGTATCGGGACCTGTTCAGCCTTGGCGCTGGGCTCCTCGTGTGCGAGGTCGATCTCCCGGGTGTCCCGCTGGGCTCCGTCTGCCATCCGTACTTCTCGCATCCTCGTAGCAGAGTGAACTGAACGTGATCGGTCTTCGTGTAGCAGTCTATGCAACTGAGAGTGCCTCATAGTGTGTGAGACACGCTGACGATACACGCATGAAGCACGTATCTGGCTGCCATAACTCGTCGGATCTAGGGGTGACTGATGTGTCACTCAATGTGATTGGACTCTGGGTTGGCCGTCGAATCGATCCCTGATGACCGGTCGCGGAGCGCATTCATCCGCTTCGGGTGAAGCCGAGGGCACACCTGTCGTGGTCGAGGGCTGTGGGATGTGAAACTTGAGATTGATTCGCAACTCAGGAAGCGCTAGCTTGACCGGACCAAGATCTAGCAGGTTGGTGGATGTCAGATCGTATGTCTGAGGTACATCACTCATACGCAAGAGGGGCACATATTCGATGCAGATGTGGCATCATCTACAACGTACGCCCGTTCGGTTACCCTGAGTGGCGGCGTGCGTGGGGCCAATGGTCCTGATTGTCGGGACGACGTCCGTGACCAGCTCGTCACGCAAAGGAGACAGGCAGTCATGAGTCCACTACCAAATGCTCCTGACGGAGTGCGATCGGCCGCATCGGGTCGGCCCTCGAACGGTTCGACCGAACACACCGGTACCGGGGGCCGCCGCGAGGAGTCCTCCACAGCCGGGACTGCGGCTGTCGGAGCGCTGACCCGCGTGACGGCGAACTTCACTCCGAGGGCGATCTCGGCCTTGGAGAAGATCGCCGGTGAGACCGGCGATTCCAAGACCGACATCCTCAACCGGTCCGTGCTGCTCTACGACGCGATCCTCGATGCGGTCGAACGTGAGGGCGGTGCCCTGCACGTTACCTACCCGGACGGCACCCGCGAGCGGTTACGGTTCATCGGCTGACGAGATCCAGCCGAGCCCAGGTCTGCCAGGCCGGTCGCGCTGCGTCCCAGGTGACGCCGGCGGGGATCGGTCGGGCCTCGAGCTGTCGTCCAGCTGCCGGTCCGATGGGACAATCGGCGGGTGCAGGTGCTCGTCCGCTCGGTGCCGACCCCCGCCGACCTGGCCGCGATTCGGCAGCTCGACACATCGTTCGTCGCCACCTCGATGTACCACGTCGTGGCCGGTACCGACGGTTTCACGCTGCGGGAGGTGCCGGTGTCGCCGCCGGTGCGCAAACGGTACGACCTGACCGAAGGAGTCACCGAGGGCGGTCGGCCGTGGGACCTGTACGCGCTCGCGATCGACGGCGACCAGCCGGTCGGCTTCATGGCGACCACCTACCAGCGGTGGAACGGGCGGCAGGTGGTCAATGAGCTGCACGTGGCCCCGGCGTACCGTCGGCGCGGGGTGGCCCGGGAGCTGATCGGCATCGCCCGGGTCACCGCCCGGGAGAACGCCGCCCGGGAGATCTGGTTGGAGACCCAGAACGTCAACGTCGCGGCGGTACGCGCGTACCGCCGGCTCGGCTTCACCCTGAGCGGTATCGACACCACCCGCTACCCGCCGCCGTACGCCGACGAGGTGGCCCTGTTCATGTCGGCCGCGGTGCCGCCCGCACCCGGTGACCCGGCCAGTCAGCCGACCGGCGGACAATCGGCGGATGCGATGGGCGGTGCTGGACTCACCGATCGGTGAGCTGTCGGTGGCGGTTGACGACGTCGGCGTGTGCCGGGTGCTGTTCGGGCGTACCGACGAGGTGGTCGACACCGCGCCGACGGACCCGGTGCTGTGCGCGGCGCTCGACCAACTGCGCGGCTACTTCGCCGGTGCGTCCACCGGTTTCACGGTGCCGCTGTCGGTGCGGCGGGGCACGGAGTTCGAGCGGGCCGTGTGGCGGCGGATGACCGACATCCCGTACGGACAGACCGAAACCTACGGTGCGGTCGCTGCGGCGGTGGGCGACCCGCAGGCGGCGCGGGCGGTCGGAGTGGCCTGCAACCGCAACCCGATCCCGGTGATCGTGCCCTGCCACCGGATCGTCGGGGCCGGCGGCAAGCTGGTCGGCTTCGGCGGCGGGCTGCCCCGCAAACGGCACCTGCTGGAGCTGGAGGCGGCGGTGGCGCTGCGGCAGGCATGGACCTGAACGCGGCGCGGGCGGCCCCGCTACAGCAGCGGGACCGCCCGGCGACGCGAGGTGCCGATCGGCCGGCGAACGGCCGGGATCAGCGCTCGATCTTGTTGACGATGAAGTCCTCGACCGCCTGGCGGGCGTCGTGGTCGGCGTACTGCTCCGGCGGCGACTTCATGAAGTAGGACGAGGCCGACAGGACCGGGCCGCCGACGCCCCGGTCGAGGGCGATCTTCGCCGCGCGCAGCGCGTCGATGATCACGCCGGCGGAGTTGGGTGAGTCCCAGACCTCAAGCTTGAGTTCGGCGTTCAGCGGGGTGTCACCGAACGAGCGGCCCTCCAGCCGGATGTACGCCCACTTGCGGTCGTCGAGCCACGGCACGTGGTCGGACGGGCCGATGTGCACGTCGCTCTTGGCCATTTCGTGCGGCACCTGGGAGGTCACCGACTGGGTCTTCGAGATCTTCTTGGAGACCAGCCGGGTGCGCTCCAGCATGTTCATGAAGTCCATGTTGCCGCCGAAGTTCAGCTGGTACGTGCGCAGCAGCTCGACGCCCCGGTCCTCGAACAGCTTGGCCAGGGCCCGGTGCACGATGGTTGCGCCGACCTGGCTCTTGATGTCGTCGCCGACGATCGGCAGCCCGGCGTCGGTGAACTTCTGCGCCCAGACCGGGTCCGAGGCGATGAACACCGGCAGGGCGTTGACGAAGGCGCAACCGGCGTCGATGGCGGCCTGCGCGTAGTGCCGGGCGGCCTGCTCGGAGCCGACCGGCAGGTAGCAGACGACCACCTCGGCGCGCGCGTCGCGCAGCGCCTGGGCGATGTCGACCGGCTGCTGGTCGGATTCCTGGATGACCTCCTGGTAGTACTCGCCTACCCCGTCGAGGGTGGGGCCACGCTGCACCAGCACCCCGGTGGGCGGTACGTCGCAGAAGGTGATGGTGTTGTTCTCGCTGGCGTTGATCGCCTCGGCGAGGTCCATGCCGACCTTCTTGGCGTCCACGTCGAACGCCGCGACGAACTCCACGTCCGATACGTGGTAGTCGCCGAAGGTGACGTGCATGAGACCCGGAACGCGGTCGTTGGGGTCGGCGTTGCGGTAGTACTCCACGCCCTGGACCAGGGACGAGGCGCAGTTTCCGACACCGACGATGGCGACGCGGACGGAGCCCATCGCGTTTGCCTCCTTCTTGTTCTTCACGGCCGCTCCGGCTCGTCTCCGGGCTGTCCCGGCGGAGCCTCCCTGGTCTGTCCAGGCGGGGGCGGATCGTTCTCTGCGGGTTCGAACTTCATGGGATCGGGGTGGCCGGTGCGTGGGGCCCGGCCGGACCGCTCGCTGGCGATCAGCTCCTCCAGCCACCGGACCTCGCGTTCGCAGGCGTCGAGTCCGTGCCGCTGGAGTTCGAGGGTGTACGCGTCGAGCCGTTCCGCGGCTCGACCGAGCACCTCGCGGAGCCCTTCCCGGCGCTCCTCGATCTTGCGCCGCCGCCCCTCCAGGATTCGCAGCCGGGTGGCCCGGTCGGTCCGGGAGAAGAAGGCGAAGTGCACGCCGAACCCGGTGTCCTCGTAGGTCTCCGGACCGGTCTGGGCGATCAGGTCGGCGAACCGTTCCTTGCCTTCGGCGGTGATGGTGTAGACGACCCGGCCGCGGCGGCTGGTCAGTGCCGGGATCTCCGCGTCGGTGGTCGTGGGGTCGTCGGCTTCGGCGATCAGGCCGTTGGCCTGCAGCCTGCGCAGGGTGGGATACAGCGAGCCGTAGCTGATCGCGGCACGGATCGCCCCGAGCTTGGCGGCGAGTTCCTTACGGAGCTCGTAACCGTGCATAGGGGACTCCTGAAGCAGGCCGAGGATGGCGAGTTCGAGCACGCTGCCCCTCCTACCTCGTGGTCTGCCCGGCTTCGTCGATCCGATGTATCGAGCCGATACATCGACACGGTAGACGGAAACCAGACACCGGGCAAATGGTTCCTTGCGTACGGTCGGCTACTGATCGTGACCGTAGTCGCCAAGGTCAGCGGGGACCGCGTACGCTCGTGGCCATGCGTTCGCAGCGTCAGGTCGTCGACTACTCGCTTCAGCGGCGAGCAGTGCTGCGCGAGGTGTTCGCCGGCCGGGTGAGCAGCCATGAGGTTTGCGATGCCTCGCCATACCTGAAGAGTGCTGCCCGGTACCACGGCGAGTCGACCGACGAGAGCTGCCCGATCTGTCACCGCGAGAACCTGACCCACGTGCACTACATCTATGGCGATGAGCTGAAGCAGTCCGCCGGACAGGCCCGAAACCGGGCCGAGTTGTCGCTGCTGGCGATGACGCTGCGTGAGTTCCAGGTGTACGTCGTCGAGGTGTGTCGCGTCTGTAACTGGAACCACCTGGTGGAGCAGTATCTTCTCGGCCGGGACGGTCTAGGTGCCGCCGGCGGTGACGGCGAGGCTGACGGCGCGATCGCCGTGTCCGGCGGCGGCCGTCCATCGATGACCAAACGAAGGCGAGAGGCCCAACGGTGAACCTGATTGCCCGGTCGCTGCGTAGGCACCAGAGAGTAGGCAGGGCAAGGTTACTGGTTGACCGGACAAGTCACGATATTTCTGATGAAGTGGCTTTCGGCTGCTGGTGTCGCTCCGGCACCGGTAGTGGGCCAACTCACGGCAGACCGGTGGTGGCGCTGGAGCGCACCACCGCAACCGGCAGGGTGTGACACATGAACTCGTACGGCGACCCCAACTCCGCCCACGGGCGTGCCTACAGTCCAGGCAGCGGTGGCGGATACGGATCCGAGCCGGATGACTACCACTGGGCCGGGACGGACGACGCCGGGCCGGCCCGCGGCCCCTCCGCGCGGGGCGACTCCGACGCGGGTCGGTACGGCGGAGATGCTTCCCGTGGACCGGCCAACCCCGGCGCCGGTCGGGCCTCGGTCGGTGGCCGGGCTCCGGTCAGCGGCGCCTCCGCCGGACGGGCCTCCGCCGGACGAGCGTCGGTCGGCGGCGGTCCAGCCGGTCGGGCCTCGGTCGGTGGCCGGGCTCCGGTCAGCGGTGGCGCCCCGGTCGGTGGCAGCGCCTCGGTCGGCGGTGCCGCCGGCCGTTCCGGAGTCGGCCGGGCGACCGTCGGGCGGGCCAGCGTACGACCGGTCTCGCCGGCCGGTGAGTTCGGCGGAGGTCCCGGCGGTCCCGGCGGACCCGGCGGACCCGACGGCCCGTCCGGTCCGGGACGCCGTGGCCGGGGCGGTCGCGGCAGCGACCCTGCCGCAGCGAAACGGGCCAAGCAGCGTCGGCGGATCAACCTGCTGATCGCGTCGTTCGCGGTCCTGATCATGCTCACCGGTGGTGCCGTCGTCGGCGGCACCTACTACTCCACGACAGTGGCCCTGCCCGAGGAGCTGCCGCTTCCGCTGGCCAGCACGATGTACGCCAGCGACGGCACCACCCGGATCGCCAAGCTGGGCGAGTTCAACCGGGTGTTCGTCACCGTCGACCAGATCCCCGAGCACGTGCAGCGGGCGGTGGCCTCCGCCGAGGACCGCAAGTTCTACGAGCACTCCGGCGTCGACTACGTCGGTATCGCCCGAGCGGCCTGGAACAACTTCACCGGCGGCACCCGGCAAGGTGCCTCGACGATCACCCAGCAGTACGCCCGGAACGCGATGGACCTGCAGGAGGTCTCCTACGCCCGAAAGGTCCGCGAGGCGGTGCTGGCCTCGAAGCTCACCGACCGGTACGACAAGTCCGAGATCATGGGCTTCTACCTGAACACGATCTACTTCGGCCGCGGCGCGTACGGCATCGAGGCCGCCGCACAGCAGTACTTCGGCAAGTCGGTCGCCGACCTGTCGGTCGCCGAGGGGGCGGTGATCGCGGCGGTCATCAAGCAGCCGGAGCCGGACGCAACCACCGGGCACCAGGGCTACGACCCGGCAGTCAACGAGGCCGACGCCAAGGTCCGCTGGGAGTACGTGATCGGTGGCATGGTCGAGATGGGTTGGCTGCCCGAGGCCGAGCGACCGACCGAGTACCCGGAGATCCGGCAGGTCGACCCGAACAGCTGCATCATCGACTGCGGGATCAACACCCCCGAGGGCAACGTCATCAACTACGTCCGCGACGAGATGGTGCAGATGGGCATCTGCACGCCGGACACCTGCTCGCAGGAGCTGCGGCAGGGCGGCTACCGCGTCGTCACGACGATCGACGCGAAGATGCAGGACGCTGCGGAGAAGGCGATCTGGCGTAAGGCCAAGGGGTCGGCTATGGAGGGCCAGCCGGAGAACCTGATGGCGGCGATGGTCGCGATCGATCCGGAGACCGGCCGGGTGCTCGCCTACTTCGGCGGCGACAACGGCACCGGGCATGACTACGCCGGCCGCAACTACGAGAACGGCCAGTGGACCGGCGGCCACTCACCCGGCTCGACGTTCAAGATCTACACATTGGCCGCCGCCCTGGACAACGACATCTCGGTCGACTCGCACTGGACGGCCAAGCCGTTCAAGGTCGAGGGCACCGAGATCCAGGTGCAGAACGCCGGCCGGAACGCCAGCTGTGGCGAGTGGTGCTCGCTGGAGTTTTCCACCGTCCAGTCCTACAACGTGCCCTTCTACCACGTCACCGAGCAGATCGGTGCCGACAAGGTGGTCGGGATGGCCAAGGCGGCCGGCGTCGGCACCATGTGGAACACCGCCGACAACAAGCCGTACGACCTGACCACGGCCGACCCGAAGGAGGTCGCCCCGTCGCCGTTCTTCAACGTGGTCGGGTACGGGCAGTACCCGGTGACCGTGCTCGACCACGCCAACGGGGTGGCGACGCTGGCCAACCGTGGGGTCTACAACAAGGCCCACTTTGTGATCTCGGTGGAGAAGAAGAACCTGGTCAGCGGTGAATGGGTGACGGCCGGTGGCGAGCAGCTCAAGCCGGAGCAGCGGATCCGGCAGGAGGTGGTGGCGGACCTGACCGACGTGCTGACCCAGATCCCGAACAACATCAACAGGGACCTCAACGGCGGGCGTCCGGTCGCCGGCAAGACCGGCACCTGGGAGCTCAACGAGTCCAGCGGCGAGAACGGCGACGCCTGGATGGTCGGGTACACGCCGCAGATCGCGACAGCAGTGTGGGTCGGCAACGTCGGGGACCGC
The DNA here is from genome assembly GCF_027497395.1 of Solwaraspora sp. WMMA2080. Taxonomy (GTDB): domain Bacteria; phylum Actinomycetota; class Actinomycetes; order Mycobacteriales; family Micromonosporaceae; genus Micromonospora_E. The sequence goes on from NZ_CP114910.1 coordinate 4,564,722, forward strand.
GAGGCGATCCGCGACAAGAACAACAACAAGATCGGTGGTAGTGGACTGCCCGCCATCATCTGGCAGCGCTTCATGAACGAGGCGCACAAGGGGATGGACGTCGAACAGTTCCCGGCTGCCCGGGAGATCGGCAGCGTCGACGCCGGCAACGGCAAGTCCCCGGCACCGCCGCCGCCGGACCCGGAAGAGCCGGGACAGGGCGGGATCTGTGACGGCCCGCTGGGCGACCTGTTCTGCCCAGGCCGCGGAAACAACAACGGCGACCAGGACGATGACGAAGGTGACCCCACCCGTACTCCCGGTAACGGTGCCGACCCCAACGACGGTGACGACCAGGGTGGCGACGGTGGCATCGGGTTCGACTTCGGCGGTGGTGCCGGCGGCACCACGGTGCCGCCGACGCTGCCACCGCCGACACGCTGATCGACGGACGTAGATAGGCAACTACCGCGCCGGCCGGTGACCAGGTCAACTGACCTGGTCACCGGCCGGCGCGGTAGTTAGCTGAACTCGACATGCCGGTCCTGGGCAGACGAAAGCAGGTCGAGTACGGCAGGATGCCTGTTCATGAGCGTGCACTCGCCGAACGGTATCGATGGAGTTGAGCGGGCCGAGCAACCCGGACCGGCCACCGCAGCCGAGGGCGAGACGGTCGAGCGGCCGCCAGTCGACCACCCGTCGCGCGCTGACCGGTTCGTCCGCGGCCTCTCTGAAGCGATCGGTGGTCCGCTGGGCCGGCACGCCGCCGGGCAGGACCGTGCCGCCGGTCGGCCCGGCCGGTTCTGGACCGCCGCCCGGATCGTGCTCGCACTGATCTGCCTCAGTCTCGCCGCGCACTGGGTGCAGAAGTCGCCCTGCATGGACGGTGCCTGGCAGGACAACGTCCAGTACACCCGGTTCTGCTACACCGACGTGCTCGCCCTCTACTACGCCGAAGGGCTCAACGAAGGCAAGATCCCCTACTTCGACCACCCCGTCGAGTACCCGGTGGTGACCGGCTACTTCATGGGCGTACTCGGGCTGCCGGTGCACGCGCTCGGCGCGGACCGGCCCGAGCTCAACCAGGCGATGTGGTTTTACAACGCCAACGCCCTGGTGCTCTGCGCGCTGGGGGTGGCCGCCGTGGCGGCGATCCTCGCCCTGCGCCGCCGCCGGCCGTGGGACGCCGCGATGTTCGCCCTCGCCCCTGCGCTGGTGCTGACCGCCACCGTCAACTGGGACATGCTGCCGATCGGGTTCGCGATGTTCGGCCTGTTCGCCTGGGTGCGGCAACGCCCACTGCTCGCTGGCGTACTGCTCGGCATCGGCGGCGCCGCCAAGATGTGGCCGCTGTTCCTGCTCGGACCGATCCTCGTCCTCGGCCTGCGGTCGGCCCGGATCCGGGCCACCGCCACCGCGATCGTCGCGGCGGTCGGCACCCTGGTCGCGGTCAACCTGCCGGTCTACCTCTTCGCCCACGACGGGTGGCGGCGGTTCTTCGAACTCAACTCCGAACGGCCGATCGACTGGGGAACGCTCTGGTACATCGGACGTTACCTGGACGGCAAGTGGGCCGGTGGCACGCCCGGCGACCAGGGCCCGTTCCAGTGGCTCAGCGACCACATTCCGACGTTGAACACCCTGTCGTACGTCCTGTTCGGTCTGGCCTGCCTCGGCATCGGCGCGTTGGGAGTGTTCGCGCCGCGCCGGCCCCGGCTGGCCGCGTTGGCCTTCCTGGTGGTCGCGGCGTTCCTCATCTTCAGCAAGGTCTGGTCACAGCAGTTCACCTTGTGGCTGTTGCCGCTGATCGTGCTGGCCCGGCCGCGCTGGGGTGCCTTCCTCGCCTGGCAGGCCGCCGAGGTCGGCTACTTCCTCGCCTTCTACGGGCAGTTGCTCGGCACCGCGACCGGCAGCCAGGTCATTCCGGAAGGGGTCTTCGTGCTGGCCGCCACGCTGCGGCTCGGCACGGTGGTGGCGCTGTGCGTGTTCGTGATCCGCGACATCCTCCAGCCGGAGCAGGACGTCGTGCGCCGCAACTACTCCGACGACCCGGACGGTGGCGTCTTCGACGGCGCGCCGGACGCCGGCTGGGTGCCCAGGGTCCGCCGCTGGTTCAACGACGAACGCGAACCCCGGTCGGCAGCCGGAGAATCACAGCCGGTAGACGACGGTGTCGCCGATGTCGACCCGGTCGATGCCGAGCCCGTCAACCGGTAGGTCGACGGTGGTCTGCCACGGCGTGCCAAGCACCTGGTCACGCCGGAGCACCACGGTGCGTACGCCCAGCTCCCGCAGGTACCCGATGCTGGACCGGTCGGGGAACGTCCGGGTGACCTCCCGTACCTCGGCCAACTGGTCCGGAGTGAAGCCGCTGCCGCCGTTCACCACCGGCTGGAACCGGGTCGTCGACCAGAGCATCACGTGCTGGTCGAGATTCTGGCTGCTGGGCAGCACCAGGATCGGACCGTCGTCGACCCGCATGATCTGCGGCTGCTCGGGCACCTCCGGGTGCGGGGTGACGTTCAGCCCCTCTACCAGGACCAGCAGCAGGGGCAGCAGGGTAGCCAGCCGCAGCAGCGCGCCGGGCCGTTCGGTAACCCGTTGCCGGGCGATGTCGTCGACTCGGCCGACGAACGCCGCCACCGCGCCGGCAGCGAGGATCGCCAGCAGCAGCGTGGTCCACAACATCATCCGGCCCGGTGTGCGAATCCCGTCCCAGCCGGGTACGTACTCGAAGAGCAGACCGTAGCTGTAGGTGCCGTCGAAGAAGCTGCTGCCCATCGCCAGGATCCCGGTGAGCAGCACCCCGGCGAGCAGCAACAACCGTTGCCGCCACGTCCAGATGGACAGCACCAGCCCGGCGAGCGCCAGCGCGTACAGCACGAAGCCGGGCAGCAGGGTCATCTCCGGATGCCAGGGCAGTGCCGCGCGGGCGTCGGCGTGCCGGTCGCCCCAGATCAGCGACTCCGCCGGCGCGGTGAAGAACCCGGACACCGGCGGCGAGTACGCGGCCAGGTCGTCCATGGTCCGGGCGGCGTTCGGGTGCAGCTCGGCGACCCGGAAGTACGGGATCGCCAGCAGCACCCCGACGGCGGTGAACAGCGCGCCGCCGGCCAGGTCGGTGAGCAGCAGTACGGCTCCGAACGGCTTCCGCTGCGGCCAGAACCAGGTACGCCGGACCAGGTACATGGCCAGTGAGACCAGGCAGATGACCGCCAGGATGTAGATGAACGGCAGTCCGATACCGAATCCGAGGCTCACCTGCCAGGCCGCGGTGAGCCAGCCGGCCAGCGCCCAGCTGACGCTGCGCCGCTGCGGTCGGTAGCCGTACCGCAGTGACCAGCCGTGCCCCCGGGCCAGCATGGCCAGCGCCAACGGGATGCCACCGTTGGAGACGATGTGCAGGTGCCCGGCCTGGGACAGCAGCCACGGCGCGTACGCGTAGCCGGCCGCACCGACGGCTGCCGCGGTCCGCCCGGTGCCGAGCTGGCGGATCAGCGCGTACGCGCCGAGCGCCGCCAGCGCGTGGGCCAGCACGAAGATGATGTTGTAGCGCAGGACCGCCGCTACCGGCCCTTCTCCGATCATGCCGGCGGGCGCGTAGCCGAGCAGGGTGTCGGAGAAGGCGAAGCTCCACGACTGCGGGTAGAAGGTGTTCGACTGCCACAGCTGGGTGGGGTCGGTCAGCAGGATGTGCCCGGACCAGGCCATCTGCCAGGCCTGCAAGGTCGGATCCCAGGTGTCCTGCGGGATCGTGTAGAGCGGGTAGCGCAGCGTGGGCCAGGTCATCGCCACCGCGACGACGAGCGCCGCGACGGTGGCCAGGCTCCATTCGTGGATCAGTACCCGGACGACGGCCCGCCGGGCCCGCACCAGCCGACCCGGCGGGCGTTGCGGCGCGGGACCGAACGCAGTGAACGGATCGGCAGGCGGCTCAGGCTTGGTTTCCGGCGGGTCGTCGGTCGGCTCAGGCTTGGTTTCCGGCGGGTCGTCGGTCGGCTCAGGCTTGGTTTCCGGCGGGTCGTCGGTCGGCTCGGCCTCCGGCCGGCCCGCTGTCGTTTCGTCGAGCTGTTGTTCGGTGCCGTTGGTCGATGCCGGGTCGGGGCGGACCGGGTCGGCCGTGCTGGCCTGGTCGCCGTCGGCGGCTGCTCGCTTGCCGGTCATCGGGTCGTGTCCTGCTGCCCCAGCCGATCACGCAGGAAGGCGATGTCCGCCGCCTGGCCGTCGGTGCCACCCGGAGTCTCGACGATGACCGGCGCGTCGGCGGATCGGATCACCGCGACGATCAGTTCCGGGTCGATCATGCCGGCCTGGAGGTTCTCATGGCGGTCCCGGCTGCTGTCGAAGGCGTCCTTGGACCCGTTGGCGTGGATCAGGTCGATCCGGCCGGTGATCGCCTTGATCCGGTCGACGATGCCGAGCAGATCCTCACCTGCGGCGTGGGCGTGGCAGGTGTCCAGGCAGAAACCCGGACCGAACTCGCCGATCGTGTCCCACAGTCGGGCCAGCGCGTCGAACCGTCGGGCGCAGGCGTTCTCGCCGCCTGCGGTGTTCTCGATCAGTACCGGAACCGGAAAGCCGCCCTGGTCCCGCGCATAGGCGAACGTCTTGCGCCAGTTGTCGAAACCCACCGCCGCGTCGTCGCCCCGGCTGACGTGGCCGCCGTGCACGATCAGACCCTTCGCCCCCACCTGGCGGGCACCGGTGGCATGGCTCAGCAGGAGCTTGCGACTCGGAATCCGGATCCGGTTGTTCGAGGTGGCGACGTTGATCACGTACGGAGCATGCACGTACCGGTCCACGTCCGAGCTGGCCAGCTGATCCGCGTCGGTGCGCGGCTGCGGGGCCTTCCAGCCCTGCGGGTCGGAGAGGAAGAACTGGACCGCGTCTGCCCGGCGGTCGGCGGCTGCGGTGAGCGGGTCGCTGGGGTCGACGTGGGCTCCGATACGCATGGGCCGAGCCTACGTGGCAAGCCTGACGATCCGGGCACCGGCGGCTCGCGCCGACCACCGGTTCGTACCGGTGGACAGGGGCCGGCCCGTCCGGCGAGCCGGTCGCGTCACCGCCGCCACCCGCGGTCGTTGCTCCGGGTAGAGAACCGGCCCGGTGTCTCCGCCGGTCGGCGCCGGCACCGACGTCTTCGTGCTGGGACCGGCACCGACGTTCGTGCTGGGAGAGTACGTGCCGATAGAACTGTCGCTCGCGCACGGTGTGGCGGCCTCCTGGCTCGCCGGTCTGACCGGACAAGATCATCCAATCGGACTATTGGCGCTCCTTGCGCTAATTGCCGTGATAGGCGTGTCTGTAGCGGCAATAAGGGTTATAGTTGTGCAACACGGGCAGAGGTTCAAGCACCTGCCCTGACCAGCGCACAACTGCACAGGCTCCGCGGGGCGCCTCACGTCCAACCTCGTCGGTGTGGTCGTTCCTCCCCAGGTCCCACCCAAAGAATGCGGACAGGGGGCGCCCCGCGGCTCGTACGCTCAGCCGGCTATTCTTGTCCGGTTACGTCGACGTCAGTTGCCTGACTGGTCGTCGGCGTCACGACGCTGGACCTCCTGCCACGGAAGGACCGTGGCCGTCAGCCCACAGGAGGTGAGTACGTCTTGCGTCATTACGAGATCATGGTCATCCTCGATTCCAGCCTTGAAGAGCGTACGGTCGCGCCCTCGCTCGACACGTACCTCAACGTGATCCGCACCGCCGGAGGCTCGGTCGAGAAGCTCGACGTCTGGGGCCGCCGTCGCCTCTCCTTTGAGATCAACAAGAAGGCGGAAGGCATCTACGCGGTCATCGATCTGCAGGCCACCCCGGATGCTGTCGCCGAGCTCGACCGCCAGTTGCGACTCAACGAGTCGGTGCTGCGCACCAAGGTCATTCGGCCGGAGACGCGCTGACCGCGTCCCACCGGTCCGCCCGACAGCCTTCGTCGGTCCTGTCACACGGCTCTGGCAGCCTGGTGACGAGGACGTCGACCGAGTGCGCGAGGAGATGGTCATGGCAGGAGATACCACCATTACGGTCATCGGCAACCTGACCGATGACCCTGAGTTGCGCTTTACTCCGTCGGGAGCAGCGGTCGCCAAGTTCCGGGTGGCCTCGACCCCCCGGTACATGGATCGCGCCTCCGGCGAGTGGAAGGACGGCGAGCCGCTCTTCCTTTCCTGCACGGTGTGGCGCCAGGCGGCGGAGCACGTCGCCGAGTCGCTCCAGCGGGGTGCCCGGGTGATCGTCTCGGGTCGGCTGCGGCAGCGGTCGTACGAGACCCGTGAGGGCGAGAAGCGGACCGTCATCGAGTTGGAAGTCGACGAGATCGGCCCGTCGCTGCGGTACGCCACCGCGAAGGTGCAGAAGATGTCCCGCTCCGGCGGTGGCGGCTTCGGCGGCTCTGGCGGCTCTGGCGGCGGTGGCAACCAGGGCGGCGGCTTCGACGACCCATGGGCCACGGCCGCGCCGGCCGCCTCGTCCGCCCGTTCGGGCGGCGGGAACTTCGACGAGGAACCTCCATTCTGATATGGCTTCCAACGCCCGCGATCGCAAACCAGGAGCACGAGCAATGGCCAAGGCTGCGGCACTTCGCAAGCCGAAGAAGAAGGTGAACCCGCTCGACAAGGACGGGATCACCTACATCGACTACAAGGACACCGCGCTGCTGCGCAAGTTCATCTCCGACCGGGGCAAGATCCGTGCCCGGCGGGTGACCGGAGTGACCTCCCAGCAGCAGCGGCAGATCGCCCGTGCGGTCAAGAACGCCCGCGAGATGGCGCTCCTGCCGTACACCACGACGGCCCGCTGAGCGGAGGCACCGATATGAAGATCATCCTCACGCAGGAGGTGTCTGGGCTCGGCTCCCCCGGGGACATCGTCGAGGTGAAGAACGGCTACGGCCGTAACTACCTGCTCCCCCAAGGGTTCGCGATCTCCTGGACCAAGGGTGCCGAGAAGCAGGTCACCTCGATCAAGCGGGCCCGTTCCGCCCGGGAGATCCGCGACCTCGGGCACGCCAACGAGGTCAGAGGTCAACTGGAGAGCCTGAAGGTCACCCTGACCGCCCGGGCCGGCGAAGGCGGTCGACTGTTCGGCTCGGTCACCCCGGCCGAGGTCGTCGACGCCGTCCGTACCGCTGGTGGTCCGGTCCTGGACCGGCGGCGGCTGGAACTGCCCGGCCACATCAAGTCGGTCGGCACCTACCCGGTGAAAGTCAAGCTGCACCCGGACGTCACCGCCAAGTTCGACCTCAGCGTGCTGCAGGCCCGGTAGCTCCGGCAGGCACAGCGCGCGAGACATCCGGCTCAGGGGTCACACCAGACGGTGTGGCCCCTGAACCATGTTCAGCGCAAAGTGCTGGAGACGACGACCGGATCCCCAGACCCGAGGTAGAAGATGCCCGGGTAGCCGGCGGTGGCGAAACCGTGACTGGTGTTGCGGCGCAGCACTGAATCTGTCAGTTCGAGCGTGCCGGACCGGTCGTTGCTGACAAAGAAGATGGCCCCGCCACCTTCCCGCGCCTCGTTGTCGGCGATGACGGTGCCGGCGATGGAGACGGTGAACCGGTTGCCGTCGGCGTAGATCGCCCCGCCACTACCGCCGCCCGGGGTGCCGGGCTTGGCTGGATTCGCACCGTTGCCGGTCGCCGAGTTGTGCGTCAGCACACTGTTCAGCACGGTCCACGAGACACCGATGCTGCTCAACGCTCCGCCGTTGGCACACACCCCGCCGTCGCCGGGCGCCCCGCCGAAGGTGCTCTGCACCACGTACACCGGCTGGTCCTGCCACTGGTCCAGCACCCGGATCGCCGCGCCCCCGAGGTCCGGTCCGGTCGGGTCGCAGCGGTTACCGACGAACCGGGAGTTGACCACCCGGAACTGGCCGCCCCGGACGAAGATTGCGCCGCCGCCACCACCGTCGACCTGCTCACCGGTGGAATCGCCGTCGGCGAAGGTCAGGTTCTGCACGACCAGTTCGGGATGGTCCTGATCGTTGCAGTGCGAGGTCGTCCAGCCCTGCGCCTCGTCGCAGGTGTTCATGTACAGAATTCGTCGTTGTCCGCCGCCGCTGAGGGTGACCAGCCCGCCGCCGTCCAGCACCACCTGCCGACTGGCCGCGTTGCGGACCTTCGCCGTCCGGTCCATCGTGATCACCACCGGCTTAGGCCCGCAGGCGAAGGTGATGATTCCGCCGGCCGCGACCGCTTCGACGACCGCCTGGGAGGTGCAGCTGGCCGACGTACCGTCGCCGATCGTGCGGGTCGGCCGGCTGGTGTCCACCGCGCGGGCCCGCGCCGGCACCTGAGCTCGTCCGTCGGGGTTGCCGGCTGCCGGACCGGCCACCGGCGGCCGGTCGGGAGCCTTCGACGGCATCGGTGCCGCACCCAGCCCCGCCGCGCCGGACGGTGGTGGCGTGCCATCCGACGGGGTAGCGGCCGGCACGGCGGTACCGGACGACGCCTCGGACGGCGCCCCGCTGGCAGTAGGGCCGTCATCGACCGCAGCGTCGTCGCCGGCCGCGCCGCACCCGGTCACCAGCACCGTCGCCAGTACGGCGAGCAGTGGCCCGGTCACGGTCAGGTTGATCCTCTGGCTGCGGCTGAACACCGGTCGATCCTAGGAGCACGGCACCCGCGACGACCAGCGCGAACAGTCGGGGATCCGGGACCCGCCCGGTAGATCCGGCGTCAGCCGATCGGTTGGCCGGTGATAGCGCTGGCGAGTACGGTCGACATGCCGCCGCCGATCACCGCCGCCGCCAGGCCGACACTCGAGGCGCGCCACGTGCCGCTGACCCACCTGATCGTCACCGCCAGGACCAGCGAGATCATCAACGCGTACGCGAAGGCCGGAGCAGCGGCCAGTAGCGAGTTGATCGCCTGTGCCCGAGCGGAGAGGCAGTCGCCGTCCACCCCGAGAACGCAGTCGTTGGTCGCCGGGGTGCCGTCCAGGGTGAGGCTCCAGATCAGAAACGCCACCACCGGCAGGGCGTACCAGGCAGCCGTGTACAGCAGCGAGGACAGATAGCCGCCCTGGTCGGCGTCGATCAGTTCGTCGTCGATCCGGTACGTCAACCGCCGCTGCGACGGGGGCTCGTACCGCGGCCGTGGTCGTTGCTCGGGCAGCACCCGGGAGCGGGGCGCGCTCGGCAGGGCGATCGGTGACCGGGGTGCCGAAGCCGGCGTCTCCACCCACCTGGGGTCGTCTGCGGCCAGCCGGGTCCCCGACCAGAAGGTGCCTTCCCGGCCCGGCTCGACCTGCGGCCACGGATCGACCGGCGGAAGGACGTCGGCGACGTCGGCGACGTCGCCGACCTCGGCCGCGCGTCTCTTGCGCGCCCCGGTGCGGCTACCGGCCGGCCAGCTCTCCGGGTCGTCGCCCCGGTGCCACTGATCGGTCTGGTCGCCGATCTCGCGCCAGCTGTCGACCGGTTCCGGGCGGTACGCCCCGCGGCCCAACTCCCGGGCCCGACGGGTGGGCGGCTGCGCCGGGCCCGCGCCGATCGCCCGCGGCGAGGACGCGGCCCGCGGCCAGGTGCCGGTCTCGTCGGTGAACTCCCGCCGGGGCGGTTCGATCTCGCGGCGGGCCGGCCGGTCCCATCGCCCGGCCTGGTCCGCCTCTCGCGGCCACCCGCCGGTGCGCTCGGCACCTCGAGGCCACCCGCCGGTGCGCTCGGCACCCCGGGACCATTCGCTGGTGTGGTCGGCATCCCGGGACCATTCGCTGGTGTGGTCGGCACCCCGGGACCATTCGCTGGTGTGGTCGGCATCCCGGGACCATTCGCTGGTGTGGTCCGTCGCGCTGGACCATCTGCTGGCGGGCTCGTCGTCGCGTAGCCACTGCGCAGCGTGGTCGTCGTCGAGGCGACGCCGGATGTCGTCGCGGTCGCGCCGTCGGCGACCGGGCCGGTCAGCGTCGGACGGCTGGCCGCTACGACGAGACGATCGGCGACTGCGGCCGCCGTAACCCTCCCGGTCACCAGGGTCACCTGGATCACTCGGCGGCGTCGACCATCGAGCTGGCGCGCTCGACCAGGTCGCGGGCGGCGCGGTGGCTGGACCGTCCGGGTCGAGCGGACCTGCGCCCGACACCGGACCGGAACGACTATCGGGCGGCTCACGCCGCCAGCCCGCCGAATCGCCGGACACCGGGCTGCCGGAGATCGGGTCCTCGGCCGCGCGGCGCCGGCCCGGTGCCCGCCGAGGCCGGTCCCAGTCGTGGGCGTCGATCTCGGGCCCGGCCGCTGGCAGCGCCGGACGGTCACGGGACCGACGGCCCCGTACCGGCTGCTCAGGAATCTGCCACGATTCGTCGCGGTGCCGCCCGGCGTGGCCAGCCGGCGGATCCCGATGGACCGGCTCACCTGTTGGCGGGGTCGGGCCGGCGGGCAGCGCCCACCGGTCCGTAGCCGGGCTGCCCCGGTCGGCCTGGTGCCGCGCACTGTCGCGTCGGTCCTCGTAGCGGCCGCGTCGGTCCTCGTAGCGGCGCCGGCCGCGTGGTGCCTCGTCATCCTCGGTCGGGTCGTAGCGCTGCGGTCGACGAGAGCGTGTGACCGGGTCGGTATCGGTGTCGTCGGGCCACCGGGCAGCCGACCGCCGCTCGCGTGGAGGGCGGTCGCCGTACTCCCACTCCCGGTAGTCCACCGCCGGAGCCTCGCCCCTTCGCTATCGAGCCGTGATCGGCTGGGCCGGCGAATCAGTTCCCGCCCGATAGTAGCCGGTAGCCCGGCGGGCAGCCCGGTGCAGATTATTGTCCACCGGCTGTGGATCGAGAAGTCCCAGCTCAGAGGGCTTATCGCCGGCTTGGCGGCGAGTTTTCCACAGGCTGTGCACAAGGTTGTGCACAGCCTGCGCCATCCTGTCCACAGCTTGTCCAGAGGTTCATCCACCGCCGTGTTTGGGCATGCCGCCGCAAGTCCGTATCGTTTCCCGGAGCCCTCCCACGCCGATGCGACGCCCCCCGGTCGCCCGGTCCCTGGTGGGCCGACCGCAGGTCGTCGACGACGCACGAGCAGACGATGTCGTACCCGCGCAGTTGACTCGCGGCAGTGATGTAGTGAAGGGGGGCGCCCGGATGTCCATCACGGACGACCTGCAGACCGAGCCCCGGCCACCGGCCCGCCCGACCGGCCCGCCCGGCCCACCGGTTAAGCCACCCGGTCCGCCCACCGGCGGTGAGCCCTTCGACCGCACGCCGCCCCAGGATGTCGCCGCCGAACAGTGTGTCCTCGGCGGAATGCTGCTCTCCAAGGACGCCATCGCCGACGTCGTGGAGATCCTCAAACCGCATGACTTCTACCGCCCGATCCACGCCACGGTCTTCGACGCGGTGCTGGACCTGTACGGGCGAGGCGAGCCGGCGGACGCGATCACCGTCTCCGCCGCGCTCGCCAACTCGGGTGACCTCGGCCGGATCGGTGGTGCGCCGTATCTGCACACCCTGATCGCAAGCGTGCCGACTGCGGCCAACGCCTCCTACTACGCCAGGATCGTGGCCGAGCGCGCGGTGCTGCGCCGCATCGTCGAGGCCGGCACCAAGATCGTGCAGCTCGGGTACGGTTCGGCCGCCGGCGGTGGCCGGGACATCGACGACGTCGTCGATCTCGCTCAGCAGGCGGTATACGACGTCACGGAACGGCGGGTCAGCGAGGACTTCGCGGTCCTGGCCGACATGCTGCAGCCGACCCTCGACGAGATCGAGGCGGTAGGTGCCCAGGCCGGCATGATGACCGGGGTGCCCACCGGGTTCACTGACCTGGACCGGTTGCTCAACGGGCTGCACCCCGGACAGTTGATCATCGTCGCCGGCCGACCCGGCCTCGGCAAGGCGTTGGCGCTGGACACCCCGCTGCCCACCCCGACCGGCTGGACCACCATGGGTGAGGTCGTGGTCGGTGACCGACTACTCGACGCCACCGGTCGACCCACCACGGTCGTCGGCACCTCTGCCGTCCTGCTCGGCGGGCGGTCCTACCAGGTCGAGTTCTCCGACGGCTCGGTGATCGTCGCCGACGGTGACCACCTCTGGCAGGTGACGCATCGGCCCGCCGTGCCGGTACCGGTAGCGGCCGGCGCGGCGCTGGCTGCTGTCACCCCGGTGCCGGTCTCGGCCGCTCTGGCGTCGGCCGGCCGGTCCGGGCCACGACCGGCCCAGTCCGCACCTGCACGGTCCACCCAGGTACTGACCACCGAAGAGATCCTGGACCTGCTCGACCGGTCACCAGCGGAGCGCCCCGAGGTCACCGTCACGAACTGCCACGCCTTGGCGCTGCCCGACCGCGACGACCTGCCGGTGCCGCCGTACCAGTTGGGGGTCGATCTTGCCGGTGGTGACCCGGCTGCCGACCACCGCCAGGCCGACCGGCGAATCCCCGACGCGTACCTGCGCAGTTCCGAGCGGCAGCGGCGGGCGCTGCTGACCGGCCTGTTGGACACCGCCGGCACCCGCAACCCCGGCGGGCTGGACGAGTACCGGACCACTTCGCGTCTGATGGTTGAGACGGTACGCGAGTTGGTGGCGAGCCTCGGTCTGCACTGCACCGTGTCGGCAGGCACCGTCCAGGGCCGGATGACCTCGCCGTCCAGCGTCTACACGGTGACCATCCACACTCATGACGACCAGCAGCGACGGGTCACCTCGATCCGACCGGTCCGCAGCGTGCCGGTGCGCTGCGTCACCGTGGACAACCCTGACCATCTTTATCTCGCCGGCCGGACGATGATCCCGACGCACAACTCGACCGCATCGATGGACTTCGCCCGCAACGCGGCGATCCGGGCCGGCCACGCCAGCGCGATCTTCTCGCTGGAGATGAGCAAGGTGGAGATCGTCATGCGGCTGCTCTCCGCCGAGGCGAAGGTGCCGTTGCATGTCCTGCGCTCCGGCCAGCTCTCCGACGACGACTGGACGAAGCTGGCTCGTCGGATGGGCGAGATCAGTGAGGCGCCGCTCTTCGTCGACGACACGCCCAACATGAACCTGATGGAGATCAGGGCCAAGGCGCGGCGGCTTCGGCAGCGGCACGACCTGAAAATGATCGTCGTCGACTACCTGCAGCTGATGACCTCACCGAAACGCACCGAGAGCCGTCAGCAGGAGGTCGCGGATCTGTCCCGTGGGCTCAAACTGCTGGCCAAGGAGGTCGAGTGCCCGGTGATCGCGGTCAGTCAGTTGAACCGTGGCCCGGAGCAGCGTACCGACAAGCGGCCGCAATTGTCTGATTTGCGTGAGTCGGGGTCGATCGAGCAGGACGCGGACGTGGTCATTCTGTTGCACCGAGATGACTACTACGACAAGGAGTCGCCTCGGGCGGGCGAGGCGGACTTCATTGTCGCCAAGCACCGTAACGGGCCGACCGACACGGTGACTGTCGCCGCCCAGCTGCACCTCTCCCGGTTCGTCGACATGGCGATCTGAGCCACCTTGCCCGGGACGGCCGCCGCGCTGCCGGCCGTGCGGCGGCCCGGACCAGCGCAGTTCCGGACCGCCGGGGAACAGGCTCAGTCAAAGAGCTGGTTGAGAAAGCTCTTCTGCCGCTTGTGCCGGTAGTGTCCGTGGTAGCCGTGGTGCCCGTACGCGGGAGCCGGCGGGTAGGCCGGGGCCGGCGGCGGGTAGCCGGGCTGATGGTGCACCGGCGGTGGCGGCGGAGGCGGCGGATAACCGCCGGCCGGACTCGGTGCCGGGCGGGGTGGCTGACCCGGCTGCTGGCCGCCGGCACCACCGTTCCAGGCTGCCTCCGCGTCCAGCAGTCGCTCCAGCTCGCCCCGGTCCAGGAAGATGCCGCGACACTCGGTGCACTGGTCGACGGTGATCCCACTGCGCTCGTACTGCCGCATGGCGCCGTGACACTTGGGACAGTTCATCTGCATGACTCGACGGTACCGGCTCCGATCCTCACCTGCCGACTGGCAACGCGGCGATCTCGTCGTCGGACACCTGGTGGAAATCCTGGTAGTAACGACCGACGGCGCGAAAGTCCGTCGGTCGCAGGGGGCAGACGACCTCGTCGACCACGGCTTGGAGCGTGGCGATCGCCTCGGCCGAGCCGACCGGCACCGCCAGCACCACCCGGTCCGTACCGAGGCTTCGACTCACCGCGACCGCCGCCCGGGCCGACGCGCCGGTGGCCAACCCGTCGTCAACCAGGACGGCGGTCCGGCCATGTAGGTCCAGCGGCGGCCGGTCGCCCCGGAACAGCTGCTCGCGGCGGCGCAACTCAATGGTCTCCTCGGCGGTTATCCGGGCGATCTGTCCCGGGTCGAGCTGGTCGGCGATCTCCGGGTTCAGCACCCGCACCCCGCCCGGCCCGATCGCGCCGAAGGCGACCTCGGCCGCCGACGGCAGGCCGAGTTTGCGGATGACCAGCACGTCGTACGCCACGTCGAGCTGGTCGGCGATCACCGCCGCGACCGGTGCCCCGCCCCGCAACAGCCCGAGGGCGACAACGTCCGGTCGTCCCCGCAGCTGCGCCAGCTGCCCGGTCAGCTGCTCCCCTGCGTCGCGGCGGTCCCGGTACTCCATCTCCATGTCTTCAAGGTGTACGCCGTTTCCCGCCCGCCCGCCGCGCGGTCGGCGGATTCCACACCGACGGTCGGCGTCACCCTTTCCACACCGACGGTCGCCGTCACCCGGCCAGGATGTCGCCGGCCAGGCGGCCGACCAGTAGCGCGGCGAATCCGGCCAGCAGGGTTCCGGTGGCGTAGCCGGCGGCCGTCCAACGCTCCCGGCCGGAGCCGCCGGCCAGCTGGACCACCTCGTAGGCGAAGGTCGAGTAGGTGGTCAGCGCGCCGCAGAGGCCGGTGGCGAGCAGCCGGGCCGGCCAGCCGCCCCCGGCCAGTCCGGCTCCGGCGAGCAGGCCGATCAGCGCGGCCCCGGCCAGGTTGACCAGGAAGGTGCCCCAGAAGCTGGGCCGGCCGAGTCCCACCACGACCCGGTCGGTGAGGTAGCGAACCAGCGCGCCGACCGCCCCGCCGCACATCACCAGGAGCAGACTCATCCCGTACCTTCCGAGCGGTCGGGGCAGGTCACCGGACCCGCCGCGCGAGCCGGTCGGCGAGCGGCCGGGCCGCCGCGCCGCCGAGCCAGACCGCGCCCAGCGCGCCCACCAGGGTGCCGAGCGTGTAGCCGCCGGCCAGCCAGGGCCGTCCGGCGGCGAGCAGGTCGGCGACCTCCAGGGTCTGGACCGAGAACGTGGTGAAGCCGCCGAGTACGCCGGCACCGAGGAACGGCCGGAGCAGCCGGTGCGGCCGGGGCACGGCGGTGACCACCCGCATCAGGACACCGATCAACGCGCATCCGACGAGGTTGGTGACCAGGGTCGGCCAGGGCGGTCCGGCTTCGACCGGGCCCGGCCAGCCGGCGGCGATGCCGAAGCGGGCGGCCGCCCCGACCGCGCCGCCGACTGCTACCGCGGCGAGGACCAGCGGTGCCGTCGATCCCCGGGGCATCACCGGCCTGGCCCGTACGGCGGCAACGGCTCGTCACGGTCCGGCGCGAATGCCTGCGCCTGCACCTCGGCGACCCGGAGCACGGGGACCCAGCTGAACAGGGCGACCGGGTAGAGCAGGTAGCCGAACCGGGTCGACGGCAGCAGCAGCGTCGCGGCCAGCAGGCCGAGGCCGCAGATCAGGGCCGCCGCAGCGGCGGTTCGCGGCGGCCGGCGGACCAGCCGTACCGCGATGGCCAGCCCGACGGCCAGCAGCAACCCGCCAGCGACGATCCGCCCGCCGGGCATCCAGGTGGAGATCAGCATGCCGGGCAGCGGCGAGGCAGCCGGACTGGAGACCATGCCGGCACCGAGTGGGAAGCCGAGCACGTTGTGGATCAGCGCGGCGTGGTCGACCACCGCCACCGGCACCAGGGCGAGCAGCGGCAGGGTGATCCCGCCAGCCGCGACCCGCCCCACGGCCCGTCGATCGCGGGTGGCGGCGTGGCAGAGCAGCACCAGCAGGATCGGCCAGGCGAACAGCTTGAGCGCGGCCGCCGCGCCGATGGCCGTCCCCGCCGCCGCGTACCGGCCGCCGGTGCAGAGCACCAGGGCGAGCAGGGCGAGGGCCAGCACCGGCAGGTCGTCGCCGCCGGTGCTCATGGCCAGCGCGGCGATCGGCAGTACGGTGCTGAGCTGAGCGGCGCGCACGAGTACCCGATCGCCGGCCGGGCCGGCACGGCGGCGCGCCAGGGCGAGGGCCGCGGCCAGGGCGGCGACGGTGGCGACGGCGAACCAGATCCGGGCGTCGGTCCACCAACCGGTGCCGGCCAGCGCCCGGGGCAGCCCGAAGATCGCCATCCCGGGCTGGTACGGCAGGTAGCCGAGCAGCCGTTCGTCCGCCGGCAGCGCCGCGATCTGCTGTTCGGACAGGTACGGGCTGCCGTCGGCGAGTAGCCGGGAGGCGCCGCCGTCGTCGACCACAACCACCTCTTCCTGGGCCCGGTCGGTGCGTCCATCGGCCCGCTGCTCGGCCTGCATGACCAGGGGCACCGCGACCACCGCCGCCCAGGTGACTCCGGTCAGCCACGCGCGGGCGGCGCCGCCGGTCAGCCACGTCCGGGTGGCCCTGCCGGTGGGCTGCCAATCGCCGGTGCCGCCGCCGGTCAGCCGCTGGCGGGCCGTGCGTCGGACGGCGAGTTGGCCGACCACGACGAGGGCGGCGGCCGCGTATCCGACAACGGCGACGGCCCCCCAGGCTCGGTGTGGGGCGAGAGTGGAGGCGACCGCCGTGACTGCCGCGAAGGCTGCGGAGAGCAGATAGAGCGTCAGGTCGCCGACGAGGCCACCGGCGCCCCGGTCCAGTTGCAGCCAGCGGCGGGCGGCGGCAGCCCGCCACCGCCGGGCCGGGCCAGCCGGGCGGCGCTGGCGAGCTGCGGATCCGGCCGCCGTGACGGTCACGCCGGCAAGTCTGACAGAACGGTCAGGCTGGCAGGTGCGGTACCTTCTCGTTCCGGTGCCGTTGGCCGGCCCGGCGGGTCTGGCCGATCCGGATCACGGCGCCTTCGTCGTGCAGTGGACTGGCCAGGTTGCCGGGGCGGCCGCCGGAACCGCACTGCAGCGCGGTGAGCAGCCGGTGGGCCGGCATCGGTCGGGCGAACAGATGTCCCTGACCGGCGGTGCAGCCGATCGTCCACAGCGCGCGACGCTGTGGCTCGCTCTCCACACCCTCGGCGACGACGGCCAGGCCGAGGCTGCGGCCGAGGTCGACGGTCGACCGGACGACGGCGACCGCCTCGGAGGAGGTCTCCATGCTCATTACGAACGAACGCGCGATCTTGAGCTCGTGCACCGGCACCCGGGACAGCATGGACAGCGACGAGTAGCCGGTGCCGAACTCGTCCAGGGCGAGCCGTACTCCGGCGTCGCGGAGTTGGCCGAGCACCTGGTCGACCACTTCGAGCTGGCTGAGGGTGAGGGTCTCGGTGAGCTCCAGGATGAGCCGGTCGGGCGGGACGTCGTGGGCCTGCAACCGGGCCAGTACGGCACCGGGGAACCGCCGGTCGAGCAGGCTGCGCGGGGACAGGTTGACCGCGACCGGCAGCGCGAAGCCGGCTTCGTGCCAGGTGGCGGCGGCGATCAGGGACTGCTCCAGGACCGCGTCGGCGAAGGCGGGGAGCAGACCGGAGCGTTCGACGGTCTCCAGGAAGCGTTTCGGGTCGAGACGCCCCCGGTCGGGGTGCTGCCAGCGGGCGAGCGCCTCGGCGGCGATCACCTCCCCGGTGCCGAGGTCGACGATCGGTTGGAAGTCGACGTTGAACTCGTGCTGGGCGACCACCCGACGCAGGTCTCCGCCGAGCGCCAGCCGACCGACGTCGGCGGTGTCCCGGCTGCGGGCGTAGACGGCGGTCCGGCCGCCGGACCGCTTCGCCTGGTACATCGCCACGTCGGCGCGGCGCAGCAGTTCGGCCATTCCGCCGCTGCCCGGTGCGACGGCGATGCCGCCACTGGCCTCGACGTTCATCCGCATGCCGTCGAGTTCCATCGGTTCGCAGATCGCGGCGAGTAGCGCGTCCGCCCGGTGCGCGGCGATCGCGGGAGCCGGCAGTGTGGTCAGCAGTACGGCGAATTCGTCGCCGCCGAGCCGGGCGACCAGGTCACCGGGCTGCACGTTCGCGGACAGTCGCCGGGCGACCTGGATCAGCACCTTGTCGCCGGCGCCGTGGCCGAGCGTGTCGTTGATCTCCTTGAAGTGGTTGAGGTCGACGAGGAGCAGCGCGGTGATCCCGCTGGTGCGCCGGCTGCCGAGCAGTTCGACGCCGTGCTCCATCAACCGGCGCCGGTTCGCCAGCCCGGTGAGTTCGTCCTGTGCGGCCTCGCGGGCGTGCCGTTCGGCGACCTGGTTCAACTGCTGGTAGAGCGAGGCGTTGCGGACCGCCGTGCACAGCGCGGACGCGAAGGTACGCAGCGTGTAGTGCTCCCGGTCGGAGAACTTGACCGGGCCGGTCAGGCAGAGCCGCAGGGTGCCGACACTGAGGGTGCTGCCCGGACCGGCGAGCGGTACGGCGATCACGGTCCGCATGTGCGGGGTGGGGGCGCTGCCGGTGGGGCCGTCGTACTGCACACCGTCGCTGTTGCCCTGGACCAGCCGGGCAGGTTCGTTGAGTTCGACCTCGACCCGGTCGGTGGAGAACAGGTCGGCGGCCTGCACCACAGCGATGGACAGCACCGCGTCGAGGTCGACGACGTTGAGCGCATCGGTGGCCCGGGCGAGCCGCTGCCAGGCCTGCTGGTCGTCGCGGGCCCTGGCATGTCCGGCGTAGGCAAGGTGGATGCAGAGCACGACCGGTGGGATCGTCACCAGCAGCCACTGGTCCGCCTTGAGGATCAGCAGGATGGCGACGATCAACGGGAACCGGATCACCGCGCTGGAGACCCGGAGTCCGAGGTTGTGCCGGAAGATGGCACAGAGCCCGGTTCCGGTGGCGCGGGCGATGACCGGGATGGTGAGCACCTCGTCGAGCACGACCGCCACTACATATGCGGTGACGAGTGGCCCGAAGAACGCCGCGCTGTAGATCGCCAGCTCCGGATCCCAGTTCAGCGTGTGCAGGCCGGCACCAGCGGCGGCGGCGACGAGCATGTTCTTCGCGACGGCGAAGATCGCCTTGATCCGGGCTATCCGTTGCACGATCATCGCGAGGCCGACACCGAGGCCGGTGCAGAGCACCACCAGGGTGGCGGGTGCCACCGCGAGTCCGACCAGGATGGCGACTTCGCTCCAGGCGATGGCGTGGGCCGTCGACCGGATACGGACGAACCATTTTACGGTGACCCCGACCGCGGCGAGGAAGATCAGGGCGGCGACGAGCGCCAATTCGTCGGGAGTGCTGACCAGTGACCCGGCGACAAGGTAGAGCGACGAGGCGCCGACGGCCACCGCACAAACGGCGACGAGACCGACGAGCAGCACCAGCTGCCGATCGGTCTCGTTGTCGCGTCGAACTATGCGGGTCACACCCGTTCCTGATCTTGTTGCGCTGCGTGTCCCGCAGAACTACTGCTCGTCATCGGTAGACGACAGTATCAGTACCATTCGTTGCTGCGCATGGTCTTCCCCTCCACTCGATTGGGCAGTTGTTGCTGCCGGCTCTTGCTGACAGGAGAACCATAGAGTTGCGATATGGCACTTGCATACGGATAAATGTCCATATGCGCATGATTAGTGAAGATGGCGGGAGTTTGTCACCGTTGGTTATTGATCGCCGACGGAATGCACTCGAACAGGTTCGCTCATAACCTTATGGATTCCTTAGGCATGCACGATTTGAGAGCTGTGGTAGGTATCCGCGAAGGTAATCCGGAAGTGCGGCTCGGTGGAGAAGTTGGGAGGTGACATCCGGGCCGGCAGGTCGCCGGTACCACCGGCCCGATGCCAACTCTGCCGCCAACCGTGGCGGTCGAGCCAGGGCCGACTGGTTTGCTCGATAGGCTCGTTCAGGTGACCGAGGTACCGAACCTGACCCATGTCGATGAGACAGGCGCCGCGCGGATGGTGGACGTCACCGCCAAGCCGCCGAGCGTCCGCCGTGCCGTGGCAGCGGGACGACTGCGTACCACCGGCGAGGTCATCGAACTGCTGCGCCGCGACGGCCTACCCAAGGGCGACGCGCTGGCCGTCGCCCGGATCGCCGGCATCATGGGTGCCAAGCGCACCCCCGACCTGATCCCGCTGTGCCATCCGATCGCGCTGCACGGTGTGGTCGTCGACCTGGCGCTGACCGCGGACTCCATCGAGATCACCGCGACGGTGCGGACCGCCGACCGGACCGGGGTCGAGATGGAGGCCCTCACCTCGGTCGCCACCGCCGGGCTGACCCTGATCGACATGATCAAGGCAGTCGACCCGGCCGCCGTGCTGGACGACGTCCGGGTGCTTTCCAAGGAGGGCGGCAAGACCGGCGACTGGCACCGCCCGGCGGGCCGGTCGTGAGCCCGCATGCCCGGGTGGTGGTCGCCTCCAACCGCGCCGCCGCCGGCGTCTACTCCGACACCAGCGGTCCGCTGCTGGTCGCTGGCCTGCGTGACCTCGGCTGCCAGGTCGACGAACCGTTGGTCGTCGCCGACGGCGAACCGGTGACGCAGGCGCTGCGCCGGGCGGTCGCCGACGGGGTCCATCTGGTCGTGACCAGCGGCGGCACCGGAATCACCCCTACCGACCGCACCCCGGAGGCGACCCGCTCGGTGCTCGACTACGAGATCCCGGGGATCGCCGAGGCGATCCGGGCGGTCAGCCGGTCGGCGGTGCCGACGGCAGCGCTGTCCCGGGGCATCGCCGGGGTTGCCGGTCGTACGTTGATCGTCAACCTGCCCGGCTCCACCGGCGGTGCCCGCGACGGCCTGGCCGTGCTCGGGCCGATCCTGCGCCACGCACTCGACCAGTTGGCCGGCGGCGACCACCCCCGCAGTTGACGCCACCGCACCCCGGCCCGGTCGACGCCACCGGCACCCCCGGCCGTGGCCGGCCGGCGGATAGGCTCGGCCGGTGAGCGCCGAACCGACGACCGCCCCGGCCGCCCCGGCCGCCGGGCATCCACCTGTCGACTGGGGGCAGGCCCGCGCCCTGGTGCACGCCGCCGGCCGGGCCGCCCGCCGCCCGCCGGTCCGGCTGCCGTTGCCGCAGGCCGACGGGACCACCCTCGCCGGGCCGCTGACCACCCTGACCGACCTGCCGGCCTTCCGCACTGCCAGCGTCGACGGCTGGGCGGTACGCGGCGGCGCCCCGTGGCGGGTGGTGGGCCGGGTGCTGGCCGGCGGAGTGCCGCCGGAACTGTCCGACGACGGCACCGCGGTGCAGATCGCCACCGGCGCGATGGTCCCTGCCGGGGCCACCAGCGTGCTGCGGGTCGAGGAGTCGACGCGCGACGACACCGGACTGGTACGCGGCGAGCCGCGGCCGCAGCCGGAGTGGCGCTCGCCCGGCGAAGAGGCGTCGGCCGCCGAGGAGCTGCTGCCGGCCGGTACGCCGGTCGACCCCGGGGTGATCGGCCTCGCCGCCTCCTGCGGCTACGACGATCTGCCGGTGTATCAGCGAATCCGGGCCGGCCTGCTGGTGTTCGGCGACGAACTGCTGACCACCGGGCCGCCCGGCGCCGGTCGGGTGCGCGACGCGCTCGGCCCGGCGGTGCCCGGATGGCTGCGCAGGTACGGCTGCGAACTGCCTGCCGAGGCGGTGACCGGGCCGGTCGCCGACACCCTCGCCGCGCACGTCGACGGGCTGCGGTCGGCGCTGGCCGGCGCCGATCTGGTCTGCACCACGGGCGGCACCATGCACGGCCCGGTGGACCACCTGCATCCGGCGCTGGCCGAACTCGGTGCCGAGTACGTGGTCAACACGGTCGCGGTCCGACCGGGGTTCCCGATGCTGGTCGCCCGGGTGACTGGTGCCGACGGGCGGGACCGGTTCGTCGCTGGGCTGCCCGGCAACCCGCAGTCCGCGATCGTCGCCCTGGCGTCACTGGTCGCGCCGCTGCTCGCCGGACTGCAGGGCAGGCCGCTGCCGACGCTGACCCGGTACCGGCTGGGGGCGGCGGTACCGGGCCGTGGCGACTTCACCCACCTTGCCCTGGTACGGGTCGATCCGGTGACCGGTACCGCGTACCCGTTGCGGCACGTCGGGTCGGCGATGCTGCGCGGGCTGGCCGCCGCCGCCGGCTTCGCGGTGATCCCGCCGGGCGGCAGCGGCCGCCCCGACGACGATGTGCCCGTCGTACCGTTGCCACTGCTGCCCGGGGAGCGTCTGCCGTGACCGTTCCAACCACCCGACCTTTTGTTCTGGTGTCAGTGACCTCGCAACCGCTCGACCTGGCCGCCCACGCGGCGGCGGTCGCCGACTCACGGGCCGGCGCGGTGGTCTCCTTTCAGGGCGTGGTCCGCGACCACGACCACGGCCGGTCGGTGCTCAGCCTGGAGTACGAGGGCCATCCCAGCGCCGAGGACGTGCTGCGGGAGGTCGCCGACGAGGTGGCCGCCGATCCGGCGGTGCACGCCGTCGCCGTGTCACACCGGCTGGGGCCGCTTGCCGTCGGCGACGTGGCCCTGGTGGCGGCGGTCAGCACCGCGCACCGGGCGGCGGCCTTCGCCGCCTGCGCCCGGCTCGTCGACGAGGCGAAGGCCCGGCTGCCGATCTGGAAGCGGCAGATTTTCGCCGACGGCACCGAGGAATGGGTCAACTGTCCCTGACCTGACCGGAGGTCCGGGCATCGGACTGCCTGGTGCCGGTCCGGGCATCGGCAAGCCCGGTGCCGGTCGGACCGGCCGGCTGGCGGTGCCGGATCTGCGGTCGCGGGTCGGTGTAGAACGCCGGTTCGGCTCCCGGCCGCCACGGCAGTGCCGCGACGAGCGTGATCAGTGCCAGGGCGAGCGAGTTTTCCATCAGTACGCCGAACAGACCGTCGTGGTAGTGCGAGACCTGTGGCAACTGGTGCTCGTACGGCCAGATCGGTGACACCAGGAAGAGCAGGTAGAGCGCGATCGCGGCGGTGGCGTGCCGCATCCCGGTGAGAGCGGGGAACCAGATCGGGGTCCGCAGGCCGGCCACGCCGCTGATACCGGCGCCAGTGGGCGGGTAGGTACGCCGCGAGATCAGCCCCTTGCTGGCGCTGCGTCGCCGCAGCGCCGCGTCGGCCAGCACGATGATCGCCGGGATCACGAAGACCAGGTGGTGCGACCAGCTGATCGGGCTGATCACGTTGGCGGTGAGGCCGATCAGGGTGAACGCGGTCAACTCGTCGCCGTCGGCGTGGGCGTGGGCGGCCCGGGACAGCCCGAGTGCCAGCAACAGCAGGGCGAAAGAGATCCAGAGCAGGCCGGGGGTCTCCATCGAGTCGTAGAGCCGGGCCAGCAGACCGGCCAGCGACTGGTTCGGGGTCATGTCCGACACCCCGACCCGGCCGGTGTCCCACAGCACCGAAGTGAAGTAGGTGGCTGACTCGTCGGCGGCGACGATCATCGCGCCGACGGTGACCGCGGCGGCGGTGCCGATCGCGGTGGCGGCCGCCCGCCACTGCCTGGTGATCAGCAGGTAGACGATGAACAGGGCGGGGGTCAGCTTGATCGAGCTGGCCAGACCGATGCCGGCGCCGGCCCAGATGCCGCTGAAGAAGATCCGGCGCAGTGGGCCGCCGGTGGCCAGCCGGTGCGACGTGGGCGCGGCGCGCCAGCGCAACGCGACCAGGTCGGCGATGATCAGGCCGAACAGCAGCAGGTTCACCTGCCCGTAGCCGAGGGTTTCCCGGGACGGTTCGATGGCCACCGCGAGGGGCACCGCGAGACCGACGGTGAACCAGCGCGGCCAACCGCAGCGGTCCGCGATCGGGCTGAGCAGCACCGCCAGCACGATGGTGAGGGCGGCGATACCGAATGCGATGTTGAGCCAGCCGGCGGTGATCATCGGAACAACCGCCATCGGCAGCATGGTGAGGCCGGCGAATGGCGGGTAGGTGAAGCCCAGGGTGGTTTCCGGCGCGATGAATGCGTACAGGTCGCCGCCGTTGGCCCACCACATGATCGCGCCGTGGTAGATGCGCATGTCGAAGAAGTTGTACGGTCGGCCGAACATGCCGATCGCATACCAGGCGGCGTAGCAGGTCAGCGCGACGAGGCCGATGCGCACGAGCGTGCCGCGCTCGACGTCACGTACCAGACGGCGCAGCGGTGCGAGACGACGCCGACCCAGCGGAGCGAGACGACGGACCCGGGAACGGACGTCCGCCACCATGATCTACCCACCCCCGGTCGTTGAGTGCAGAGTTGCCCCAGTGCCGGTCCGAGCCTAGAACGCATCGGCGTCCGGAGGCGGGCGCGTTACCCTACCGTGTCCGATCCCACACTAGTTCGCGATATTTCCACCTTGTTAACGCTGTGTGCTGTGTTCTATCTGTTTCGTGGTTTTCGGTGCCCAACTACGCGCTGAAGTCCGATTTTACCGGCCATCGATCGGGGTCGTCGTTCGGCGGATCTATCGGTCACCCGGGCAGTCGCCGGGCGGTGACGGCGGACCGGACCGCGATCCGGGCGTCCCGACGCGCCGAGTGCACCGCCCGGCGCACCGACTGCCGGCTCCGATGCATCGACCGCCGGCTCTGCCGGACGGCCCGGCTGGTCCGCCAGCGTAGGCCCGGTCGACCCTCAGTATCGGCCGCAGCGAGCAGCAGCCCGCCCAGAAGGCCCAGATTCTTGAGAAAGTGCACCTGATGGAGTTGTCGTTCGGTCGGTTCCGTCGCCGACCAGAACGGATGGCCGGTCACCGTGGTGGGCACCAGCGAGGCCGCCAGTACCGCCGCGGCCGGCCGGGTCAGCCGGCCGGTCGCCAGCAGCAGGCCACCGGCGAGCTGGGTGGCACCGTGCAGCCGGACCAGACTCTCGGTATCGGTCGGCAGCCGGGGCGCGGCCCGTTCGATCATCGGAGCGACCCGGTCGGTGACCGTCTTGGCCCGGTCGGCGTACGGTGCAGGGCTGGTCACCGCACGGGCGCCGCTAACGATGAAGATGCCGCTGAGCAGGGCGCGGGCAGTGGTGCGTACGGGTCTCATGCTCCTTGTCATACCCGGTTGGGCGGTCTGTTACCCGGCAAACCGGTGAGCTGTCGGGTAGCGGCGGGGTGCCGGGCCGCACCGGGCGTGGTCAGCCGGGCTGGGTGCGCAGGTAGCGGCCGAAGTGCGGCACGGTGAACGCGACCGTGCCGCGCTCGCCCGAGTAGATCAGCCCCTTCTTGATCAGGGCGTCCCTGGCCGGCGACAAGCTGGCCGGTTTCCGGCCGAGGGACCGGGCGATCTCGGCGGTCGACACCGCCGGGTCGATGTCCGCCGTCGCCGCCGGGTCCGGCGGTCCATCGCCCGTCTCGTCGTCGGCACCTTCGACGGCCGGTGCCGGGCCGTCCCCCGGGTCCGCGGAGGCGAGCACGGCCATCGCCCGCATGTACTCGCGCTCCGCCGGGGTAGCCCGTTCGAACCGGGACCCGAAGAACCCGACCGCGAGCTCCGCTTCCGCCTCCGGCGCGGCGACCCGCACGTCGGCGGCGGTGATCGGCGAGCGCGGGGCATGGTCCCAGGTCGCCTTGCCATAGGCCTGCACGAAGTACGGGTATCCGCCGGACTTGTCGTAGAGCAGGTCAAGGGCCTTCGCCTCGTACTCGACCTGCTCGCGGGCGGCCGGCGCGGTGAGCGCCTGGTCGGCGGCGATTCGGTCCAGCCGGTCGATTCGCTGGTAGCGGAACAGCCGTTCGGAGTAGGACTTGGCGGCGGAGAGCACCGCCGGCAGATGCGGCAGCCCGGCTCCGACGACGATCAGCGGCCCGCCGAGCTGCGACAACTCGTGACAGGCCGCACAGAGCGCGGAGACGTCGGTCGGGTCGACGTCCTGCATCTCGTCGATGAACAGCGCGATCCCGGTGCCGACGTCGGTGGCCACCGCGGCGGCGTCGGTGAACAGCTCCACCAGGTCGATTTCGATGTCGCCGGAGTCGGCCCGCCCGGTCGCCGCCGGCACGTCGATGCCCGGCTGCCAGCGGTCGCGCAGCCGAGGCTGCGCGTTGCCACGTCCGCCGGCGGCCGGCGGGTTCGCGCGTAGCGCGAAGGCCTTCAGTACGCCGAGAAAGTTGTCGATCCGCTCGGGTGCCCGGTGCCGGGGTGCGAGCTCGCGTACCGCCATGTGCAGGGCGGCGGCGACCGGGCGGCGCAGCGACTGGTCAGGCCGGGCCTCGATCTTGCCGGTGCCCCAGAGCCGGGCGATGGCCTGGGAACGGAGCGCGTTGAGCAGGACGGTCTTGCCCACCCCGCGTAGGCCGGTGAGCATCAGGCTGCGCTCTGGCCGGCCTCGGGCGACGCGTTCCAGGACCACGTCGAAGACGTCGAGCTCGCGGCCGCGACCGGCGAGTTCGGGTGGACGTTGGCCGGCGCCGGGGGCGTACGGATTCCGGATCGGATCCATGTCTGGCACCGTATCGGGCCGTCTAGCGTCTGCGCTAGAACCGGGTATAGGTCCCGATCGTGTCGGCCGACGTCCTGCCGGCCCCGCGGACGGCCCGTCCGCCGGGCCCTGCCCGACGGTCGACCAGTGACTAGGGCTCTCTAGCTGTCACGCTAGAGAGCCCTAGTCACTGGTCGAGAACGTCTCCGGTCAGAGCTCCTTCATGCAGAGCACGTAGTTGAGTACCTGCTCACCGGTGTCGTGCGTGTAGGTGGTGTCGGTGTCCGGGTGGCCGAAGATCGGATCGTCACAGCGCTCCGTGTCGGTGGTGAGCGGAATGCGGGACAGCACCTCGAAGGTGCCCGGCTCACAGGCCACCTTGCGCAGGACGGCGTCCTCTTCCGAACCGTCGTTGACCACACAGTCGCCCACCACGATCAGGTCGTCGCTGCCGCCGGGCAGCGGCGCCGAATCGGCGTCCTCGCCCTGCTGATCGTCGGGTGTGTCGGTCGAAACGTCCACCGTCGGCAGTTCCTCGCCGGCGGTCGAGGTGCTGCTGTCGGTCAGCGCGAACAACCCGATCACACCGCAGCCGCAGAGCAGCAGCAACAACACCACCGCGCCGATCACCAGCCCGATGATGAGCCCGGTGCGGGACTTCTTGGGCGGTGGGGCACCGGGCATCCCGGGCGGCGGCGGACCCCAACCCGGTAGCGGTGGCGGTGGGAAGCCACCACCCGATCCGGGCGGTGGCGGGTAGCCACCGCCACCCGAGGTCGGCGGTGGTGGGTAGGCGCCGCCACCGGAAGTCGGCGGTGGGTAACCGCCGGGCTGGTACGGCGAGGAGTAGGGCGTGGTCGGATCAGGGGCACCGGAGCCCGGAGGCGGGTATCCGGAACCCGGGGGCGGGTAACCGGACTGACCGGCGGGGTCGTCGGGCTGTCCCGGACCGGGGTAGCCCGGCGGACCGTAGCTGGACATGATCTCCCTAGCGTCGTCGCTGGATCAGACGGGGCGCTGCCCGCCTGGCACGGATCTCACCCGCCGGGCAGGGGTCCAGCGGATCAACTGTGCTACCGGAACGGTAACCAACGGCTGCCATCCGGCGGCAGCCTCACCGGTCAGTTCACCGCTGCCTGAGACAGAGCACGAAATCCAGGGCGTCCAGCTGGCTGTTGAAGAAGTACCAGTTGGTATAGCCCTCGACGTCCGCGCACTTGGTCTTCGCGTCGTCTTCGCCGTCGGTGACGCCATCGAAGCGGGCGAGCACCTCGTACGCGCCGGGGTCACAATCCGTGATCGTGAGCACCGGCGTCTCCTCCTCCGCCTCGGCATCGTTGCGGACACACTGCCCCACGTCGACGAACCGGGCGTCGTTCGACGAGGTCGGTGTCGGAGTGGGGCTCGGCTGGTCGGCCTCAGCCGTCGGCTCGGGTTGCTCCGACGGGGCTGCGGACGGTGCGGCGTCCGGCTCGGAGGTCGGTGCCGTCAACTCCACCCCGGTGTCCGGCGTCTCGTCGCGGGTCAGAACGTAGATGCCGGCCGCGCCGCCGCCGCAGAGCAGCACCGTCAGACCCATCAACACGGCGAGCAGTCCACCGCTCAACCCACCACGCCCGGAACGGCGTGGCTCTGCAGCCGGCTCCCACGCTGGTGCCGGGCCCGGCTGCTGCTGGCCGCCGTCGGGGTACGGCTGCTGGCCCCCGCCCGGCTGCTGCCACGGCTGACCCCCGCCCGGCTGCTGCCACGGCTGGTCACCGCCGGACTGCTGCCACGTCTGGTCGTCGGCCCCGGCCCAGCGCTGGGCAGGTTGGGTCGGCGAATGCCAGCTCTGGTCGCCGGCCGACGTGTGCTGCCCGTACCCCTGCCAGTCGGGAGCGGCGGGCGGAGGCTGCCCGGTCGGCCAGTCCGGCTGTGCGCCGCCGTGCCACTGCTGGCCTGGTGCCTCGGTAGGCGCGTCACCCCAGGGTCCAGGCGGTCCGCCCCAAGGATCGGACGGCTCCCGGTACGGCTCCGACGGCTGCCGATGCTCGGGCCACCGGTCTGGCTGCTCACCCGGGTACGGCCCGCCGGGCGGTCCGTATTGCGACATTTCCTGTCCTCCTGCGCGGCGGTTCCGGCCCCGGCTGTCCGCTCGGGTCGGCGATGACAGACGTCACCGTAGCGTGAGCACCCCAGCAGCTCACCTCCCCGAAGCGCGCCAACCGTCGGCCAACCGCATGATGGTCCGACGCTGCACCAGGTCCGGCGGTCGCGAGTGACCGGGCCGGCGGCGGTCTGACCAGCCCCTACAGCAGGCGCAGCTGGCGGTCCTTGGGACGGCGCGGCCCTTCGTCGCCGAGCCGGTCGAACAGCCCCGCGTCGATCGCGTCCAGGAACGGCGTCGGCCGGGTCTCCCGCTCGCTGCCATGCCGGACCCGGCGGCGGGCGTGCGAGAGGTAGAGCCGGTCCTGGGCCCGGGTCAGGCCGACGAAGAACAGCCGCCGCTCCTCGGCGACGTCGTCGTCGGTCGGCGTAGCACCGGGGAAGCGCAGCGGTAGCAGGCCGTCCTCACAGCCGACCAGGAAGACCACCGGAAACTCCAGGCCCTTCGCCGCGTGCAGGGTGAGCAGGGTCACCGCCTCGGCCCGTGGGTCCAGCGCGTCCACCTCGGCGCCGGTCTCCAGCTGGGACAGCAGCATCGGCAGGTCGTCGCCGCAGCGGCGGGCCAGCGGGGTGAGCAACTCCACGGCAGACCAGATGTCCGGCGGCGACAGCTGCGGCCCGGCTGGCAGGTCCAGCGTCGGCGTGGTGAGCCGGTCGGCCAGCACCTGCCCGGCGAGCCGGACCCGGGCGGCCAGCGAACCGTCCAGCCCGCCACCGGCGTGCCGTAGCTCGCGGGCGATCGCCGTCACCCCCGGCCGGTCCCGCAGCCGGTTGTGCGACCGCTTCTGCACCGGGACACCGGCCCGGGTCAGTGCGTCCACGATCGGGCCGGACTGCGCGTCAGTGCGGTACAGCACGGCGATGTCGGAGAACGACACCGACGACGTCTGCCCGTCGATCCGCCCGGAATCCAACGAGCGGTGCGAGATCCCGCCGACCAGTTCGTCGACCGTACGCACCACAAACGTCGCCTCGTCGGCGGCCGTGCCGGCCGGGTAGAGCCCGATCAGCGGTGCCTGCGGATCGAGTCGGGCCGGCTCCAGCCGCCGGCCGCGGACGAGCGAACTGGGCGTGATGGCCTGCACGGCGGCGGCCAGGATCGGCGCCGCCGACCGGTAGTTTCGGGCCAGCCGGACCAGCCGGGCGTCGACGAAGTCCTCCGAGAAGCGCAGGAAGTAGCGAACGTCGGCCCCCCGGAACGAGTAGATTGCCTGGTCCGGGTCGCCGATCGCGCACAGGTTGCCGTCCGCCGGGCTGAGTAGCCGCAGCAGCTCGTACTGGTCGGCATCGACGTCCTGGTACTCGTCGACGAAGATCCACCGCCAGCGGTCCCGGTAGCGGGCCACCAGCTTCTGGTCCTCGCGCAGCAGCCGCAGCGGCAGGGTGACCAGCTCGTCCAGGTCGACCAGGCCGGCCGCGCGCAGCAGCTTGGCGTACGTGGCGTCGTCCTCGCCAGCCTCGGCGCGGGCCAGCTCCCGCTCGGTGTCGTCGGCGATGCGCAACGTCGCCGGCAACCCGGCCGCCTTCGGGTTCTCCCGCAGGATCGTCAACCCCAGCGAGTGGAAGGTGGCCACGGTGACGTCCTCGGCCACCGGGCCGAGCAGTCCGTCGAGCCGGTGGCGAAGCTCCTCGGCGGCCCGGCGGGTGAAGGTGATCGCCAGGCAGCGCTCCGGAAAGACGTTCAGCTCGGCGCACAGGTACGCGATCCGGTGGGTGAGCGTCCGGGTCTTGCCGGTACCCGGCCCGGCGACGATCAGCAGTGGCCCGCCCGGCGCGGACGCGGCGACCCGCTGCATCGCGTCGAGTCGGTCCAGCAGTCCGGTGCCGACCTCCTCCATGCCGGCCAGCATCGGCTCGAACGGCTCGTGCGGCGACGGCGTCGGTGGCGGCGGGATCGGCGGTGCCGCCGGCTCCTGCCCGGACCGCCCGGACCGGCCCGGCCGCGTCGGCCGCCCACCGGAACCGGACCGGCCGGCCCCGGCCCTGGACTGTCCGGTCCCGGCCCTGGACTGTCCGGTCCCGGCCCTGGACTGTCCGCCGCGTCGGACACCGGCCGGTGCCGGTTCGTCGGCGGCCATCGGCCCGTCGGCCGGGCGCTGCGCCGGCACGGGTACGTCGAACAGCGCCTCCGGCTGACCGGCACCACCGCCGGCGGCCAGTTCCCCGGGCGCGAAGAGGGTGATCACCCCGTACTCGCCGTCGTAGCCGGGCACCCGGCGGACCTCGCCGCGACGCAGCCGGGTGATCGCCTCACCGAGCAGTTCGCCGCCGACCCGCCGGATGTCGTCCACCGGCACCTTGGTCAGGATGTCCAGTTCGGGGCCGAGCGCGGCGACCAGGTTGACCACCTGGCCCTCGACGGTCTTCGACCGGGCACCGACCCGGTTGATCTCACCGACGATCTCCGGCAGCGCCACCAGGTGGGTGACCTGCTTGGCGTTGGCCGGCCGGTGCCCGTGCGGCCGGTCGGCGAGATCCTCGACCCGGCTGAGCACCCCGACGGTGAGCGGCTTGCCGCACTGCGGGCAGCGACCGGCGGCCTGTCGGGTCTGCTCCGGGGCCCAGTTGACGCCGCAGTTGCGGTGCCCGTCGGCGTGGTACTTGCCCTCCTCGGGGAAGAACTCGATGGTGCCGACCAGCCCGTCGCCGGTGCGCAGCGCCTCACGTACCGCGTAGTAGTCGAGCGCGCTGTCCAGCACGGTGGCCTCCCGGGCCAGCGCCGGCGGCGAATGCGCGTCGGAGTTCGACACCAGTTGGTAGCCGTCGAGGCTGGACACCCGCCAGTTCATCGCCGGATCCGACGACAGCCCGGTCTCGACGGCGAAGATGTGCCCGGCCAGGTCGGCGTAGCAGTCGGCGATCGCGTCGAAGCCGGACTTGGAGCCGAGCGCGGAGAACCACGGCGTCCAGATGTGCGCCGGCACCAGGTAGCCGTCCGCGCTCGCCTCCAGGGTGATCTCCAGCAGGTCGCGGGAGTCCAGCCCGAGGATCGGCCGGCCGTCGGAGCCGAGGTTGCCGATCCGGCCCAGCGCCGTGTTGAACCGGGCCACCGCGTCCAGGTCCGGAAGGTAGATGAGGTGGTGCACCTTGCGGGTCCGGTCCCCGCGCTTGTAGATCGTCGAGATCTCGACGCTGAGCATGTACCGCACCGGGTTGGTCTCGGCCTCGCTGGCCAGCCGGGACGGCAGCCGGCGGGCGACGTCCCGCTCGGCCTCCGGGCTGAGCCGGTACAGGCCCGGCTCGGCCGGGCGCAGCGACTCCCGTAGATGCTCGAACCACGCCGGGTGGGTGAAGTCACCGGTGCCGAGCAGGCTGACGCCCTTGCGCCGGGCCCACCAGGCCAGGTTCGACATGTTCAGGTCCCGGCTGCAGGCACGCGAGTACCGGGAGTGGATGTGCAGGTCGGCGATGAAGGGCCCGGGTCCCGTGGCGGAGCCGGGAGAGGGCACGGCGCGGTACGGGGGCACGCCGCATCCTGTCATGTGACCGGGCCGCCCGGCGTGTCGCCACGCGCGGAAACCCGCGAGACGTGACTCTCACTCGCCGCCGGCTGACCCGTTGCGCTCCTACTCGCTGCGCAGCTCGACCAGGGAGACCTGTGGCGGCGCGCCGACCCGCACCGGCGGACCCCAGAACCCGGCGCCGTTGGTGACGTAGACCTGGGTGCCGTCGACCGTGGCGAGGCCGGAGACGACCGGTTGCACCAGCCGTACCGCCAGGTTGAACGGGGCGATCTGACCGCCGTGGGTGTGCCCGGACAGTTGCAGGTCGACGCCGTAGCGGGCGGCTTCGTGGGCCTGCACCGGCTGGTGGGCGAGCAGCACCACCGGGCGGTCCGGGTCCCGGTCGCCGAGCGCCCGGTCGTAGTCCGGGCCGGCCAGTGGCCCGGACCCGGCGGCGGTCGGCCCGGCCGGCCGCGCGGTCTCCGCGGTCGGATCGTTCACCCCGGCCAGGTCGAGCACCCCGCCCGGGGTGACGATCTCCCGGCGTTCGTTGACCAGCACCCGCAGGCCGAGCCGGTCCACCTCGGCGACCCATTCCTCGACGCCGGAGTAGTACTCGTGGTTGCCGGTGACGAAGAAGCTGCCGTAGCGGGCGCGCAGGTCGGCCAGCGGGGCGGCGGTGCCGCCGAGCTCGGAGACGGTGCCGTCAACCAGGTCGCCGACGACCGCGACCAGGTCGGCGTCCAGGCTGTTGATCAGCTCGACGATCCGGGCGGTGTGCGCCGGCCCGGTCAGCGGGCCGATGTGGATGTCCGAGACGGTGGCGATGCGCAGGCCGTCCATGGCCCGGGGCAGCCGGGCGATTGGCACCTGCACCCGGTCCAGCCGGGGCGGGCCGAGAGCGGTCCGGATGCCGTAGCCGGTGACGCCGGTCGCGGTCAGCCCGGCGAAGATTGCGGCACTGCGGGCGAGCAACAGCCGTCGGCCGGGGTCGGGCACCGAGTCGTCGGCCGGCCGGCCGCCGGGCAGCTCGGCCGGCGGCGGGGCGGACGTCTCGGCCGGTACGGTCACCGGCACCGTGCCCACCCTGCTCAGTTGGCGGCTGCGGGCCCGGCCGACCAGCCGGGCCACCAGCATCGGCGGCTCCAGCACCAGCAGGACGACCAGCAGGTAGAACATCACCGCCAGCCAGACGTAGCCGGGCCAGGCCAGCCAGGACATCCCGGCGGACCGGGTGCTCACCATCGTCACCGGCACCAGGACCGCCAACCCGACGGCCAGCAGCGTGCCGGCCCGTCGCCACCGCCCCGGCCGGGTGGTGTCCCGGACCAGCCGCCACCACAGGTAACCGTGGATCAGGCCGGTGATCAGGGTCAGCGTTGTGACGAACCCGAGTACGGCGAGCACGGACGCGGTCCTCCTCAGCCGCCGGCGAACGGTGGCAGCACGTCGACCGTGGCACCGGCCGGCAACGGTGTGTGACGATCATGCCAGACGACGCCGTCGACCAGGAAACTCGCCGCCGCCAGCACCCGACCCAACCGGTCGCCGTGCCGACCGGTCAGCTCTGCCACCAGCCCGGCCCGGTCCAGCCCGGCCGGAACGGACTCGGTGGTCCGCCCGGCCGCCGACCGCGCCCCGGCGAAGTAACGCACCGTCACCGATTGCTCGGCTCCATCCCGTGTCGGGTCGTCCACGGTCAGCCGCCGATCGCCGACATCGGCCGGGCCGGCTGCAGGAACGTCGGATCGTCGATGCCGTGCCCGGCCAGCTTCCCGGCCATCGCCCGCCGCCACCGCCGGGCCAACTCTTCGTCGTCGGCCCCGGACCGCAACGCGCCACGCAGGTCCGACTCCTTCCGGGCGAACAGGCAGTCGCGTACCTGCCCGTCGGCGGTGAGCCGGGTCCGGTCACAGTCACCGCAGAACGGCCGGGTCACCGTGCCGATCACCCCGACCTTGGCCGGGCTGCCGTCCGACCGCTCGGCGCCGGCCACCAGCCAGGTCTCGGCCGGTGCGGCACCCCGTTCGGCGGGATCCGGCAGCAGGGTGAACTCGGACCGCAGCCGGTCGAGGATCTCGGCGGCGGTGACCATCCGGTCGCGGTCCCAGGACTGCTGCGCGTCCAGCGGCATCTGCTCGATGAAGCGCAGCTCGTAGCCGCGGTTCAGGGCGTACCGCAGCAGCGCCGGGGCCTCGTCGTCGTTGACCCCGCGCAGCAGCACCGCGTTGATCTTGACCGGGGTCAGCCCGGCCGCCGCCGCGCCGGCCAGCCCGGCGAGCACGTCGGGCAGCCGCCGGCGGTACGCCAACTGGGCGAACCGCTGCGGGTCGAGGGTGTCCAACGATACGTTCACCCGGTCCAGGCCGGCGGCCTGCAGGCCGGGCGCCAAGCGGTCCAGACCGATCCCGTTGGTGGTCAACGACAGCACCGGTCGGGGCCGCAGCGCCGCAGCAGCGGCGACGATCCGGGTCAGCCCGGGGCGCAGCAGCGGCTCGCCGCCGGTGAACCGCACCTCGGTCACCCCGAGCTGGCACACCGCGACCCCGATCAGCCGGGTCACCTCGTCGTCGGTCAGGATGTCCGGGCTGGGCAGCCAGGGCAGACCCTCCGGCGGCATGCAGTAGGAGCAGCGCAGGTTGCACCGGTCGGTCAGGGACACCCGAAGGTCGGTGGCGACCCGCCCGTACCGATCGGTGAGCCGGCCGTCGGCGGGCCGTGCGCTCGATGCCATGCGCCGACCGTAGCGCGCCGGTGCGTCAGGACCGCAGCGCGGCGCGGGCCGCGTCCGCGACGGCCGAGCGGTACGCCGCCCCGAACAGGGCGGTGTGCACCAGCAGCAGGTGCAGCTGGTGCACCGGCACCCGGGCCGCCCACCCGTCGGCCAGCGGCCACTGCTCCTGGTAGGTGTCGAGGATCCGATCCAGGTGCGGGGCGCCGCCGAACAGCGCCAACTGCGCCAGGTCGGTCTCCCGGTGCCCGCCGTGCGCCGCCGGGTCGACCAGCCGGCAGCGCCCGTCCGCACCCCAGAGCAGGTTGCCGGGCCACAGGTCGCCGTGGATCCGAGCGGGCGGCTCGTCGCCGCCGTACCCGTCGATGTTGTCGACCACCTGCTCGACCAGGCCGGTCTCGGCGGCGGTGAGCGCGCCGTTGTCGACCGACATCCGCAGGTACGGCAGCAGCCGGCGCTGCCCGAACCAGGCCGACCAGGGTCGGTCGGTCACCAGTTCGTTGTCCTGCGGCAGCGCGCCGACGAACCCCGGCCAGTCCGCCCCGAACCCGGCCGCGCCGGCCCGATGGGTGATCGCCAGCTCCCGGCCGAACCGCTCGGCGGCGGCCGGGTCCGCGTCGCCCGGCTCGACCCACTCCAGGGCCAGCAGTTGCGGCAGCGCCACCAGTACCTCCGGCACCGGTGCCCCGCCGGCGGCGGCCAGCCAACGCAACCCGGCCGCCTCGGCGGCGAACAGGCCGTCCGGCAACGGCCTGGCGGACCGCTCCGGCCAGGACTTGGCGAACACCGAGTTGCCGTCGTCGAGGGTGAGCCGGCTCGCCGCGCAGATCGACCCGCCAGAGACCGGCGTCTCCCGGATCCGCTGATGGGTGAGGAAGGTCGGCAGGTGTTCCGGGTGGGCCCGCAGGTACGCCAGATCCATGGCGGCACGGTAACCCGCGCCGCCTGCCGTCCAGCTCAGTGGCGCAACCAGTGGTGAGCAGAAACGCCGTCACCAGGGAAACTACTCTGCGTGCCTGTGGATAACCTGGCGTGTCGTCCACAGGTCGGGTCGGGACGGCCACAACCGGTCACCGTCCGGCGCGACAGTTTCCGGCATGACACCTACCGAACCGGTACCCGCCCCCGATTCCGTTCCCGACCCGGCCGCCGGGACGTCTCAGGGCGCCGCGCTCACCGTCCGCGAACCCGCCGACCTGATCGCCGCCGTGCCCTACCTGATCGGCTTCCACCCCGCCGACAGCGTGGTGGTGGTCGGGATGCGCGACCACACGGTCGTCATCGCCGCCCGCGCCGACCTGCCCGACGCCACGGTCCCGGCCGACGTCCGCGCGGCGGCAACCGCCCAGCTGACCGCCATCGTCGATCGTCAGCAGGTCAGCGCCGCCGTCGTGCTCGGCTACGGTCCGGCCGACACCGTCGACCCGGTCCTGCGGGACACCACCGACGCGCTGCGCCGACAGGGCACCGTGCTGCTTGACGCGCTGCGGGTGGCCGACGGTCGCTACTGGTCCTCCTTCTGCGACGATCCGACCTGCTGCCCGCCGGAGGGCCACCGGTTCGACGCCGAGATCAACCCGGTCGCGGTCGCGGCCACCGTCGCCGGGCAGGTCGCCCTGCCCGACCGGGCCGCGCTGCGTCGCCAGGTGGAACCGGTCACCGGCCCGGCCCGGGCGGCGATGCGGGCCGCCACCGAACGCGCCCGGACCCGCCGCTCCGCGCTGGTCGACCACGCCCCGCCGGCCGACCTGCTCGGTGCCCGCACGCTGCGCCGGGCCGGAGAGAAAACGGTACGGATGCTGCTGGAACGGCAGGGCCGGGGCATCGCCCCGACCGACGAGGACATCGCCTGGCTCAGTCTGCTGCTGACCGACCTGGAGGTGCGCGACTACGCCTGGGAGCGGGTCACCGACGAGCTGTGGCAGGTCACCTTCTGGCAGGACATCGCCCGCCGGGCCGAGCCGGAGCTTGCCGCCGGGCCGGCCAGCCTGCTGGCCTTCGCCGCCTGGCGGGCCGGCAACGGAGCCCTGGCCCGGGTTGCCCTCGACCGGGCGCTCGACGTCGAACCCGGCTACTCGATGGCCAAACTGATGGACGACGTCCTGGTTCGTGGCATTCCGCCGGCGGCACTTGGCCCATGGCCCAAGCCGGACCGCAGCGGGCGTAAGGGCCGGTCCGACACCCGCCCACGCCGTCGACCCGGCGGCGAGCGGCTCGACCGGGCCCGCCCCGCCGGCCGACGCCGCCCGTGAACCCGCCACCGCGCGGGCATGATGCGGAAGACCCCGGGCTCGCCCCGGGGTCTTCCGCGGTCGCGCCGGTGTCAGGACGTAGGCTGCCCCGATCCGGCACATCTGGTTCGGCTTCCCCGGGCCCTGGTGCAGCGGTGCGGGCTGGCCGGGGGCGGTGGTCACCTGCTGACCGCAGACCGAGCACCTACCTCCTGGCGCCATGAACGGACTCCTTCCGGAATCTGATAGTCCGGGTACGGGTCTTCTTGCGGTTCGCCTGCGATGCCGCCCGGTCCGGTGGTGGCGGTCGCCCGGAGGAAGACGGCGCCGCCGTCCCGGCAGGTGATCTTCACCCCGGACGGGGAGCTGTGCACCCCGGTGAAAGCGCACGGCTCCCACGAGGTGAACTCCTCGGGTCGGGCGAAGTCCAGCAGCTGGACGGCGAACGCGAGCGTGCGACGCGCCCGCTCGCGAGGTGCGGGCATCTCGGCCGGCAACGACGCCGGTGCCGGTGCGGGCTTGCCGACGGCCGCCCACAGCATCCCGGTCGATCCCGTCGAGTAGTAGACCCGTACCCCGGCTGGCGAATTGCCGCCGGGCTCGGTGTCCTGCCCGTACCGACGGACGTCGGTGATCTCCGGGTGCCTGCTGGTCTGGAACAGTGCTTCGAGCACCTCCAGGACTTCGGCGACCTGCATGTCCCCGTCTCCGATCTGAGGCTGTCTGCGCTGTTCAGGGCCGAGCATAGACACGGCAGGGATCTTGCGGGGGTACGCGGCGCGCGTCACGAGTGCGCGCCGTTGGCCGTGCGGTCGCAGTACACGTCCGGGTACGTCCGCAAGTGAGGTGTACGGAGCCGACGACACAGATCCTCT
The DNA here is from genome assembly GCF_027497395.1 of Solwaraspora sp. WMMA2080. Lineage (GTDB taxonomy): Bacteria > Actinomycetota > Actinomycetes > Mycobacteriales > Micromonosporaceae > Micromonospora_E. Next base: position 4,602,505 of record NZ_CP114910.1, read on the forward strand.
GCTCCCCGGCTTCGCGGATCGCTGACGCCGCGAGTTGAAGGTGAGATACCTTTCAGCCGACGGGAAAGGTATCTCACCTTCAACTGATCATGGTGATCCCGGCATCGTGAGTGTCGGGGTGCGCCGGTCAGGGTGAGCCGTGCCGGATGACCCGGTAGCCGAGTTGCTGACGTCGTACGCCCGCATTCCGGGCACCAGCTGGATTTGACCTTGAACGACCACAGCCCTCGCAATGGGTCCGGTGTGGGCTGAAGTCGGACGTCGAGCGCTGGATCCAGGAGAACCGGCGACAGACGTGAACTTATCGGGCACGCGGAGCCCGGCAAGCCGTCCGGCGAACGGCGGCGTCGGACACGTCGGGTTCAGTCGGTGAGGCGGTCGGCGCCCGCGTAGACGTTCATCGTCGATCCGCGCAGGAACCCGACCAGGGTCATCCCCGCTTCCTCGGCGAGGGCGACCGCCAGACTGCTCGGGGCGGAGATCGCCGCGAGCACCGGGATGCCGGCCATCCACGCCTTCTGGGTGAGCTCGAAGCTGGCCCGCCCGGAGACCAGCAGCAGATGACCGCGCAGCGGCAGCAGGTCCTCCCGGGCCGCCCAGCCGATCAGTTTGTCGACGGCGTTGTGCCGGCCGACGTCCTCGCGTACCACCCGGAGCTGCCCGTCGGCGGTGAACAGGCCGGCGGCGTGCAGCCCACCGGTGCGGTCGAAGCCCTGCTGGGCGGCGCGCAGCTGGTCCGTCAGACCGACCAGGGCCTGCGGGCTGAACGTGGCCTGGTCGGCGGCCACGTCGAACCGGGACCGGGTGCGGACGGCATCGATGCTCGCCTTGCCGCAGACCCCGCAGGAGCTGGTGGTGTAGAAGTTGCGGGCCGGGTCGGTCTGCGGCGGCGGAACGTGCCCGGCGAGCGTCACGTCGACCACGTTGTACGTGTTCGGTGTGTCGGTGCCGGCGCACAGCTGGGCGGTCACCACGTCCTCGGCGGCCCCGATCACACCCTCGGTCAGCAGGAAGCCGATCGCGAGGTCGATGTCGTTTCCCGGCGTACGCATGGTGACGGCCAGCGGGGGACGCCGTGCCGCACCAGCCGGGCCGACCCGGATCTCCAGCGGCTCCTCCCCGGAAATGGTGTCCATCCGACGGACCTGCCGGGTCGACCCACCGCCGACGTCGATCCGCAGTACGGTGCGCCGCTCGTTCGCCCTGCCCATGCACTCCATCCTGCCCCGGTTCGCAGGTGGCGAACCGGCCGGGAGGGCGGCAGCACTCGCCTTAGGTGCTGCCATATCGCTGTATGGTGTGCGTATGGCGGCAAAGAAGATCACTGTGACCCTCCCCGAAGAACTGGTCGAGGCGCTCGGCGAGGCTGCTCGCGACGATGGCGTCCCCTTGTCGAGGCTGGTGGCGAGCGCTGCGGAAAGTGAGCTCCGGCGGCGGGTCGGGCGGCGGCTGGTCGCCGACTGGCAGGCCGAGCACGGTGCGTTCACCGTTGAAGAGATCGCTGCGGCACGCGCGGAGATGGCTGCCGCCGACGCCCAGGCGCTCAGCGCGCCCGGCCGGGCGGCCGCGTGACCATCCCTTACGTCTACGACACAGGGGTGCTGCTGGCGATCGACAGCAATGACCGACGGATCTGGGCGATACACCATCTGGCCGTCGAGGAAGGGCGACGTCTGCTCGTCCCTTCCGTCGTGGTCGGCCAGGCCTGGCGAGATGCCCGCCGGCAGGTCCAGCTCGGACGGTTCCTGAGCAGCTGCGAAATCGTTCCAGTCGGTCTGGAACTGGCCAAATCGGCCGGGGTGTTGTGCGGGAAGGCCGGTACGCGTGACGTGGTCGACGCCAGCGTGGTCACCATCGCGCTTGCCTGCGGCGCGATCGTCTTCACCAGCGACCCGGAGGACATCGCGCACCTGTCGGCTGCCTCGGACGTCAAGCCAGGGCTGGTGATCCGCCGCCTCTGAAACCCGTCGGCACGACACGGAGCCCGGGTGCTTCCGAGGCATCTGTGACGCATCTGGGGGCGACGGACGGCTCAGTCAAGCGCAGCCTCCCGTACGCTGGAACGGGAGTCCCAAAGGACGGAGGTGCCTGTGGCAGTCAAGCGCCGCCGGTTCGTCGAGCGTCGGAAGGCGCTCGGTTTCAGCCAGGAGACTCTCGCCGAGAAGATCGGCGTGGACCGTACGACGATCGCCCGACTCGAACACGGCGTCACCACCCCCTATCCGTATACGCGGTTGAAGCTGTGCAAGATCCTGGAGGTAACGGCAGAGCAGCTCGACCACTGGCTAATGGGTGGGGACGAGGACCTGTCTCCTCCTGTTCCTACACCTCGACCAACCGCCGCCGGCCCGGTTCCGGTACGGTCAGAGCCGACAGGTGTACTCGACGACATGCATCGCCGCGAACTTCTCCGCCTGATAAGCGTCGCGGGTGCCCTCACGGCGCTACCAACTGGAAGCCACGGGGCGGCTCTGCTTCCGGCGACCCTGGCTCATGAGGCCGGTGACCTGGATCAATACGCAGAACTCAACGCCCACCTGTGGCAGGTCTTCGGGCTGACCAGGCCCAAGCGCCTCGTCTACCCATTGGTCCAGGAGCAGGCCGCCGTGCTGGTCGACCGGCTCGACCGGGCACCTACGGGGGCCGAGCACCGCAGGCTGTGCGTGCTGGCATGCGACCTGTTCCAACTGGCGGGCGAGATCTTTTTCGACGCCGACCAGTACGCCGAGGCCGCACATTGTTACTCGTTGGCGGCGTCGGCGGGTCGTGAGTCGCGTTCCTACGACCGCTGGGCCTGCGCCTTGACCCGGCAGGCGTTCGTCAACCTGTACGACCAGCAGTACAGCCGGGCCGTGACCGTGCTCGACGCCGCAGCACGGATCGCCCAACGTGGCGATAGTCAACTGTCCACCCGCCATTGGGTCGCAGCTGTGCAGGCTCAGGCGTTCGCAGGACTGGGCGACCGGGAAGCTTGCGAACACGCCTTGGATACCGCTGAGCAGGTGCACGGTCTCAACGGCCCGGCCAGTCCTGGTGGCTGGCTGCGTTTCGATGGAAGCCGGATATGTGAGGAGCGAGGCGCCTGTCACCTTGCATTGGGGCAGGTCGATCTGGCCGAGCGTGCGCTCTTTGCGGCCAGCGACGGCACGATGTCGCCGCGTCGTCGGGGTGGCATCCTGGCCGATCTTGCTTTGCTGAGCGCTCAACGTACCGACATCGATCGGATGCTCCGGTACGGCAGCGAAGCTGTCGGCATCGCCGAGCAGACCCACTCCGTCGGTTACCTGGGCCGGAAGGTGCAGGGCTTCCAGCGCCAACTCACGCCGGCCCTGTTGGCTGATGCTCAGGTCGCACAGCTGAACGACCGGATAACCGGCCTGCTGACGGCTGCAGCCTGACGGCGAAATGATCTGATGACGAGACGAGAGGAATCAGGGCCGATCATGACCGACGAGCGGGGTCGCCACTTCCGTGAGGCGTGGACAGCCGGGGTGCTCCGGCATTATCCGGGCGAGCCGAAGCCCGGTTACGTCGCCCCGTGGGAGGCCACCCCCGCATGGGAGCGACAGGCCGCTTCGGCCGTGTTCGGCCAGATTCACGACTTCGTGCAGGTCAGTTCCGGTTGCACAGCGCAGCTGAGCCGGGAGCAGAAGGGGCGTTTTGTGGCGTTGTGCTGGATCGCCCAGATCCACAAGCACTTCGACGACCCGAAGCCGTCGTACGTGGCCGACTGGGACGCGTTGCCAGCCTGGCAGCAGGAGACCGACGCGGACATCTTCGAGCATGTCGAGCGGATCTGCATTTCGGCGTGAGTCGGGGTGAGGTTGTGCTCAGCCCGCCGGCAGTCGACCGGCCAGCAGTACCCCGACGACGGCTCCGAGCACCAGGAACGGCCCGAACGGCAGCTGCTGGGTCCACCGGATCCGCCGGGCGACCAGCAGGACCACCGCCACGCCGCCCGAACCGACGAAGGCGACCAGCAGCCCGAGCAGCACCATCGGCCAACCGAACCAGCCGAGCACCGCGCCGACGCTGAGCGCCAGTTTGGCATCGCCCAGCCCGAACCCCCTGGCACCGAACGCCAGGGTGGTGGCGGCGAACAGCACCGCGACGCCCGTACCGGCGATGACGGCCCGCAGCCAGGCATCGGACGGCTCACCCAGCAGTACCGCCGCGCCGAGCAGCGCCCAGGTCCCGGCGGCGGCCGGGTAGGTGAGCCGGTCCGGCAGCCGGTGCACCGCGAGGTCGACGAAGACCAGCGGGACCATCCAGGCGGCCCACCACATCAGTGCCAGGAGGACCGGCCAGGGAAGGCCGGCGGAGATCAACGCCGCCAGCGCCGCGACGGCGACCACCTCGACGGCGAACGGCAGCGGGCCGACCCGGGCACCGCAGCCGCCGCATCTGGCCAGCGGGGACACCGACGCCGGCGGGGAAAACGACCCCGGCCGGCCGGCCGCGCCGAACGGCGTGCCGCACCGTGGACAGCCGGTCCGCCACGGTTCGCCGGGTGCCACCGAGTGGACGGCGGCGGCCCGGCGCAGCACGGGCAGCACCAGCAGTACGCGGAGCACCAGCAGTATGCGGAGCAGCTTGCCGGCCTGGCCGGGCCGTCCTCCGGCGGGGGCCGGTGCCGGCTCGGTCCCGATCGGGCGCTCGTTACCGGTGATCATCCCTGCGCCCTCTCCCGGCCTCCACGACGCCGGTCACGGTCCGTGTTTTCATGATCGCTTACTCTTGGTGTCGATCGGGCTGGCGGGACCCGGTCGACCGACTCCGGCTCGCACCGTGGTCGGTCTGCTGGTCGACGATGGCCGGGTCGACCGTCGACTTCCAAATGGGACAGAATCCGGCCCAGGCTGGCAATTCGCGATGGAGACTGTCGGTTTTCGATCACCACTGTCCACTTGACAGACGTACTCGGATGCGTCTTGGGGCGGTGATCGGAATGACCGGGCATCGCGCCACCCTCCACCGGGACCGGACTCGAAGATCGTAACCCTGAGTATTGTTCTGAATTGCCCCTGTTGCTGTCGCGGGCGTCAGCCTATGCTCCCCCCTTGAGCGATGCACTACCGCCGGGAAACATCCGACCGACCGGCGGAAATGCGTCGGTCGACACCTGGCCGGACCAGCCGGAGGCAGCACTGGATCATTCCAACGGACAGTACGGCAACACCCCAACACATCGATGTTGGCAATAGTGCTTGTCGCCCTGCGCCACCCTGGCCGGCCCGGCGGGCACCGAGGAGGACGGACGTGAGGCCAAGTCAGCGCCCCTGGCCAGCAGTGATGCTCGCCGCGTCGGTGCTCGCGACTGCCGCGCTCGCCGGCTGCGCCAGCGAGCAGTCCGCCACCCTGCCGCCACTGCGCGCACCGGCGGCGACCGACGACCCGGCCGCCGCCGAGGCAGCCGAAGCCGCGCTCGCCGCGTACAACGGCTACCTCGCCGCCGCCGAGAAGGCCGAACACGCGGCCGACCCCCATCACCCCGAGTTGAAGAAGTATCTCGGCGACCCACTCCTGACCCGGGTCAGGCTGAGCATTCGAGACGCGAAGGAGCACGGCGCCGTGCGCATCGGCTCACTAACCTCCGATCCCACGATAACCGACATCAATCTCGATTCGGTGCCGATGACGGTTGACATCCAGGACTGCCTGGACGCGACGAATTACCGGATGGTCTACGCCAACGACACGGACACGGTCGTTCCCGGCACCGAGGTGGGTCGTTACCTGGCCACCGCCACCGCGACCCGCTACGACGACGGTCGCTGGCTGATCAGCCGGGGTGTCGCACACCGGGACCAGCCATGCTGACCGGCGTCGCTGCCATCGGCCGCCGTACCTTCGTCGGGCTGGCCGCAGTCGCCCTGCTGGCCGCTGCTGGGCTGACCGCCGCCGGGCCGGCTGCCGCACAGTCGTCCGGTGGCGGCTGCGGCGGCGTCACCCAGGCCGAATGCGAAGGTTGGGTCGAGCAGCCCGGCGGCCCCGGCCACGACGGCGGCGGCGGCAACAACGGCGGCGGCAACAACGGCGGCGACGGCGGGGCCGGCCCGTGCTACCGCGACGGCGTCGAGTTGCCCTGCTACGACGACATCGTCGGCTGGTTCAACCGCGAGGACGAGTGCTACTACATGCGGGCCGAGCCGCAGCCGCCGGGCGGCGAGCCGGGGCAGGTCGCGTACAACGTGAGTTGCGTCGCCGGGCAGGTCTCAGAAATCGTCAGGTGGCTGGACGACCCGCCGTCGGGCTACGAGGCGCCACCGGACCCGTACGAGCTGCGTCGCCGTGCGTACGCCCGGATCCAATTCGAGAAGCCGGTCATCCACACCGCGCCCGACCCGGACAAGCCCGGCCTGGTCGGTCTGCCGGTCTGGGTGTGGTCCGAAGAGTCCGACATTGTCTGGGGCCCGCTTGATGAGGACGAGGCGGACCGCGACGTCAGCGTCCGGGTGCTGGCCGAGGTCGACGAGATCACCTTCAACATGGGCAACGGCGACAGCTTCAGCTGCGAACGGGACGAGGTCTTCGACGCGTACGACCCGGCGGTCGACAACCCCTGGAACCCCGGCTGCGGTTACGACAACGGCTACCCGACGCCGGGCGGCTACCAGGTCACCGCAACGGTCAGTTGGGACGTCACCTGGTTCATCAACGGGGTCGAACAGGACATTTTCGCCAGCCCGACGGTCATCAGCGACCCCATCGAGATCGAGATCGACGAACTGCAGGTGGTACGGCGATGACCGTGGCGACGACACGTACCGGCCAGAGCGGCGTCGACGCGCCGGTCACCCCGCCGAAGATCGTCCGGCAGCGGCGGGTCCGGCCCGGCCTGCTCGGGCTGGCGGTGCTGCTGATCGCCCTCGGCGGGCTCGGGTCCGCCTTCGCGGTCACCTCGGTCCGGGCCACCGGCTCCTACCTGGCCGTCGCCCGGGACGTGTCGGTCGGTGCGGTGCTGTCCGCCGACGACCTGGTGACCGTGCAGGTGGCCGGTGGGCAGGCGATCAAGCCGGTGCCGGCCAGCCAGCTCGACCAGGTCGTCGGGCTGCGGGCCGCGGTCGCCCTGGTGCCCGGCAGTCTGCTCACCCCGGCGCAGCTGACCAACGAGCCGATGATCGGGCCGGACCAGCAGCAGATCGCCATCGGGCTGCGGGCCGACCAGGTGCCGGCCCGGCAGCTGAACCCTGGCGACAAGCTGATCCTCGTCGGCACGCCGACGCGTAACGCCAGCGAGAACGCGGTCACCCGGTTCGACGCGACCGTGATCGACGTGGCCGCCGACGACCGCAGCGGGATCATCGCCTACCTGGCACTCGCCGCACGGGACGTGCCGGCGGTGGTGGTGCTCGCCGCCGAGGACAGGATCGCGGTCGTGCTGGCCCCGGCGGCTTGACGGATGGCCATCGTCGCGCTCGTCTCCGCCAAGGGTTCCCCCGGCGTCACCACCAGCGCGCTCGCCTGCACGCTCGCCTGGCACCACCGGGTGGTGCTCGCCGAGTGCGATCCGGCCGGCGGGACGTTGATGGCCGGCTACCTCGGCGGTGCCCTGGAGGGCCGGCGGGGGATCGGGGAACTGGCGGTCAGCGAGTTGCGCGACGGCAACCTGGAGGAGGCCTTCTGGAGCCAGTTGGTCGACCTGGACGCCCCCCGCCGGGAGCGGCTGCTGCTGCCCGGCGTGGTCGACCCGACGCAGATCGGCAGCGTCACCCCGCTGTGGCAACGGTTCGCCGACTTCTTCGTCGGCCTGGAACGCGGCCGTCCACCGTACGACGTGATCGTCGACTGTGGCCGACTCTACGTCGCTAATCCACCGTGGCCGATCCTGCGGGCGGCGACCGTCGTCCTGGTGGTGGCGGCCGCGCACCTGCCCGACCTGTCCAGCGCCCGGGCGGCGGTGACCACCATCGAGCGGGACTTCGCCGAGCACCGGGTGCCGCCCGGTTCACTGCGGCTGCTGCTGGTCGGTGACGGACACAGCCGCGCCGAGATCAGCAGGGCCCTGCAGTTGCCGGTGATCTCCCGGTTGCCGGCCGACCCCCGCACCGCCGAGGTGCTCAGCCACGGCGGCACGGTCAAGCTCAACCGGCCGCTGCTGCGGGCGGCCGGCGCGTTGGAGGTCCCGGTCCGTTCGCTGATCGAGCGACGGCAGGCCCGGCTGCGGTGGGCAACGCCGGAAGGGGTGCCGAATGCGATTTGAGCCAGTTCTGAGCGATCCCCGCGACGAGTCCGACGACACCGCCGGCCGGCCGCAGCGGCCGGCCCGGGACCGGCCGGACCCGCTCACCTCGATCACCCCGCCACTCGGTCCGAACGGCATTCCGGGCGAAGCCGCCCCCGGCGAAGCCGTACCGCCCGCCGCGACGCGGCACAGCGGCGTGCCGCTGCGTCCCGCGCAGCACGGCCACAGCGCGCGGCACAGTTGGCCCCTGGTCGTCCCGGTCAGCGCGCCGCCCACCGCCCGGCCCACGGGCGCACCCCGGCCCGGCATCCAGCCCGGTGCCGCCCCGGCCACCCTGCCGCCGACCGCGCTGGCTCCACCCACCACGCCGCCGGCCACCCCCGACACCACCGGCACCGGTGCGCTGGCCCGGCCGCGTACCGACTTCGCGCTGGTCCGCGAGCTGCGCCGGGAGCTCAGCACCCGGCTCACCCGCTGGCAGCGGGGTCGCGAGTTCACCATCGACGAGGAGGACGTCGAGCGGGCCCGGCTCGCCGTCGCGGTCGTCGCCGAGTACGCCGACCAGGTCCGCCGGGCCGGCACCCCGCTGACCGCGTACGAGGAACGGGTGCTGCTCGACCAGGTCACCGCCGAACTCGTCGGGCTCGGCCGGCTGCAGACCCTGCTGGTCGACGACACCATCGAAGAGGTTCACATCCTCGGCTGTGACCAGGTGCGGATCACCCGGCGCAACGGGCAGGTGGACTGGCACGCCCCGATCGCCGACAGCGACGACGAACTGGTGGAGATCCTGCAGGCGGCCGCCCGGCGGGCCGGGGCCACCGAACGGTCGCTGTCCACCTCGAAGCCGACGCTGGACCTGCAACTGCCCGACGGCAGCCGGCTGGCCGCCGTCTACCTGGTCAGCCACCGCCCGTACGCGGTGATCCGCAAGCACAACACTCTGGACATCAGCCTCGACGACGTGGCCGGCGGCCGGCCCGACCTGGACGAGATGATCGACGTGCTGGTCCGTGACTTCCTGCGGGCGTCGATGCGGGCCGGGCTGAACATCATGGTCGCCGGGCTGGCCGGGGCCGGCAAGACCACCGTGATCCGGGCGCTGATGGACGAGATCCCACCCGACGAGCCGTACGTGCTGCTGGAGGAGAGCCGGGAACTGCTGCCGGCCCGGCGTACCGATCGGCACCGGGCGGTGATGAGCTTCGAGGCCCGCGAGGGCCACGGCGAACGCGGTTTCGACGGCCGTCCGGCCGGTGAGGTGAGCATCGCCGACCTGATCCCGGTCTCGCTGCGGATGGGGGTACTGCGGATCATCGTCGGTGAGGTCCGGTCCCGGGAGATCGTGCCGATGCTGCAGGCGATGACGACCAGCCGTGGCTCGATGTGCACCATCCACGCCCGTACCCCGTCGGGGGTCGGCGAGCGGATCGTCGAGCTGGCCCTGTCGCACGGCCGGGAGATGACCGTCGACCAGGCCCGCCGGATGGCCGGCAACGCCCTCGACCTGATCGTCTACGTCACCGTCGAGGACGAGACCGGCATCGGCGGACGCAAACACCGGTTCGTCTCGCACGTCGAGGAGGTGATCGGGGTCGGCGAGGGCGGTCGGATCGCCACCACCACCGTCTTCGGCCCCGGCGCGGACGGCCGGGCGGTCCCCCGGCACCTGCCGGAACGAATCCGGGAGCAGCTGCTGCGGGTCGGCTACGACGCCCGGATGCTGTCCCGCTACATCGAGGCCGGCGTCGGTGCCTGGCGTCGGCCACGGCACACCGTCCTGCGGGGGCAGCGGTGAACCTGCCCGCCAACATCGAGATCATCGCGGTCATCGCCGGCGCGGCCTGCATCGGTGGCCTGGTCCTCGCCGTCGTCGCGCTGATCGGCACCAGCCGGCCACCCGGGCCGCCGTCGCGCGCCGGGCTGCTGGTGCGTCGGCTCTGGCTGGGCTCCGGCGCCAGCCGCCGTGAGCAGCGCCAGCATCAGGCGCTGCTGGTCGCCGCCGGGCTGGTCGGCGCGTTCGCCTTCCTGATCACCGGCCTGCCGGTGGCCGGCATCCTGGTCGCGGTCGCCGTGCCGGGGGCGCCGTGGCTGTTCAGCGTCGGCAAGGCGGAGCGGCGGGCGATCGCCCGGATCGAAGCCGTCGGCGAGTGGACCCGCCGACTCAAGGATGTCTCCGGCACCGGCCAGGGCCTGCAGCAGGCAATCATCGGCACGGTCAGCACCGCTCCTGAGCAGATCAACCCGGAGGTACGGGATCTGGCGTCCCGGCTACAGGCCGGCTGGCTGGGCCGGACCGCGCTGCTGACGTTCGCCGACGAGATCGGCGACCCGGTCTGCGACCAGGTCGTGGCGGCGTTGATCCTGCACCTCACCGACCGGGGCGAGCGGCTCGGTGACGTCCTGGGGTCGATCGCGAACGCGGCCGCCGCCGAGGTCGCCACTCGCCGCGAGGTGGAGGCCAAACGCACCCAGCCCCGGTTCGCGGTGCGGTTCCTGACCGTGATGACCCTGCTGGTCCTCGGGTACGGGCTGGTCAACCCGGACTACATGGCGCCGTACGGCACGCCGACCGGCCAACTGGTCATGGTCGCGCTGGGCGGCCTGTTCGTCGCGCTGCTCGTCTGGGTGCGGCAGATGAGCATTCCGCCCCGACCGGCCCGGTTCCTCGCCGCCCCGGACCCCGACGAGGTGCTGTCATGATCCTCAACTGGCAGTTGACCGTCGCGGTGGTCAGTGGAGCGCTGGTCGGCCTCGGGTTGTTCCTGCTGCTGCGGGAGACCAGCCCGGCCACGCCGGCCCTCTCGCCGGCGTTGCGCCGGCTGCACCACACCCAGGGCCGGCCGGGTGTGGTCGCCGCCGACAGCGATCTGGCCTGGCTGACCGGCGTGGTCCGGTGGCTGCGGCCACCGCACAAGGAACTCGCCCTGCTCGGCCGGACCCCGGAGCAGTACGCCCTGTCGCTGCTGCTGTCGGCGTTGATCGGGCTGGTCGCGCCACCGGTGCTGGGCATGGCGCTCGGCGTGGTCGGCATCGACCTGCCGGTCGCCGTACCGGTGGCCGCCGGCCTGGTGCTGGCGGCGGCGGCCGCGCTGATCGCCCACCAGGACGTGGTCAGCAAGGCCCGGCAGGCCCGGCGGGAGTTCAGCCGGGCGGTCTGCACCTATCTGGACCTCGTCGCGTTGCAGCTGTCCGCCGCGCACGGGCCGGTGCAGGCGTTGGAGCGGGCGGCGAAGGTGTGCGACGGCTGGGTCTTCGAACGGATCCGGGAGGCGCTGCGGCTGGCCCAGCTGCAGATGCATTCACCCTGGGACGAGTTGCGGGACCTGTCCGACCAGATCGGCGTACCGGAGCTCGGTGACGTCGGATCGATCATGCAGTCGTCGGGCACCGAAGGTGCCCAGGTGCACGAGACGTTGCGGAGCCGCGCCGACTCGTTGCGCGACCAGATCAGGACCGACAACCTGGCTCGGGCGGAGGCGGTCACCGGCCGGCTCGACATCCCGGGAGCATTCCTGGTTTTCGTCCTGATCGGATTCGTCCTCTATCCCTTCCTGGCCCGGATCTGACCGCCCGGCGGCCATCGGCCAGACCCCCGAAAGACATCCCAGGAGCTTGAATGTCAAGCAGCAGCCTTGCTGAGGTGATGCGACCACGCGGTCGCCTCGTCGTAGACGGTGCCGGTCTTCAGGCATCCGTGCAGGATGCCGACGAGCCGGTTGGCGAGTTGGCGCAGCGCGGCGTTGTAGCTGGCGCCGCGGGCACGTTGCCGGTCGTAGTAGGCGCGGGCACCCGGCGAGGCCTTCAACGCGGAGAACGCCTGGGTCATCAGGGCGTCGATGAGCCGGTCGTTGTGGACGAACCGGGCCGCGACGGTCCTCTTCTTCCCGGACGCGCGGGTGATCGGGCTGGTCGCGGCGTAGTTCTTCCGGGCCTTCGCGGTGGCGTAGCGGTCGTGGTCGTCACCGAACTCGGCGAGCACCCGGGCGCCGAGGACGGCACCCAGTCCGGGCTGGGACAGGATGATCTCAGCGTCCGGGTGCCGGCCAAAATGGTCCTCCACCTGCCCTTGCAGGGCCTTGACCTGCTCGTTGAGAGTGACCAGCAGGGCGACCAGGGCGCGCACCGACGCGGCGTAGGCGGTGGTGACCACGGCCGGCTGGCCGAGGTGCTCGGCACGCAGCACCGCCTGGATCGACGCGGCCTTGGCCGCGACGTCACGGCGCCGGGCCCGTTTGAGAGCGGCGCTGATCTGGCTGATACTCAGCCGGGCGGCGCTGGCCGGATCAGGGGCCTTCGCGAGGAGTTGCAGGGTGTCAGCGGCGTCGAGGTCCTCGAACGCCTCCAACGCCGCAGGGAAGTACTCCCGCAGCGCGTGCCGCAGCCGCTGCACAGCACGGGTGCGTTCCCAGATCAGCGTCTTGTGCATCCGGGTGACGACCTTGACCGCCTCGGCGTCCGCCGAGTCTCCGGCCATCGGGCTCAGTTGGTGCGAGTCGGTGCGCACCATGTCGGCCAGCATGTGCGCGTCGGCGGCGTCGCTCTTGGCCCGGGACACCGCCAGACGTTCCCGGTAGCGGGCCGCCTGCAACGGGTTGACCGGGTACACCGTGTACCCGGCGGCGACCAGCGCCTGCACCCACGGGCCCCGATCGGTCTCGATACCGATCTTCACCTGAGCAGCAGCAGCGTCGGCGTCGATGTCGTCGCCGAGCGCCGTGCCGATCATCACGTGGAGCCTGGTGATGCCGGCGATGCCCTCGGGCAGCCTCGCCTTGGCCAGCCTGCGGCCGGAGGCGTCCATGAGCTCGACGTCGTGGTGGTCCTCCGCCCAGTCATCTCCTATGAACAGCAACGTCTCTCCCGCCTATTGAGTCGATCACCGCTGGTAGCCAGGAGGAGAACCATCAGCGACCTAATGAAGCAGTGCTCACGCCGCGACCGGGCGGGCACGACATCCCATCAGCGATCAACTCTCCACACCGACCAGCCGGGGCACGATCTTTCGTCAGGACTCGACGTCCAGGAACCCGGAGTGCTCACCGGCTGGCGGCTACCTACCCACCAGGAGTTTGCCGGATGGCTCACTCCCAGAACTCATTAGGACACCCACCATGCAGATATTCACCCGCCTCTACCTCGCGGTGGCCGACCGGATCGGCGAGCTGCGCGGCGCCGACGAACGGGACAGGGGCGACAGCCCGGTCCCCACCGCAGTGATCATCGTCGGCCTGGCGCTCGTCGCGATCGCCGTCCTCGCCTGGGCGTCGAACCTCGCGTTCGACTTCATGAACGCCAACCCGGACCCGTCGAGCGACCTGCCGGACTCGGGCAACTTCCCGGGCGGCGGCGATTGATCGGCGACATGTGCCGTCACTTCGCCGGCCGGGCGGGCCGGACCATCCCCACCCCGGTGGTCCGGCCCGCCCCCACCCCGGTGGTCCAGCCTGCCCGGGATTGGGGCGCGGCGCCGGTCGAGTTGGCCATCCTGTTGCCGGCGATCCTGCTGCTGCTGTTCGCCTCGATCCAGGTCGCCGCGCTGTTCCTGGCCCGTACCGTGGCGTTGAGCGCCGCCCAGCAGGCGGTCACCGCCGAACGCGGCTACGACGCGTTGGGCAGCGGCAACGCCGACACCGGGGTGGGTGCGCAACGCGCTGCCGCGTTCCTCGCCGACGCCGGCGACTGGCTCGCCCCGGACCCGCTGCCGGCGCCGTCGGTCGGCCCGGACGGGCGGTACGTGTCGTACACCGTCAGCGGTAAGGCACTGTCGCTGGTGCCGGGCGTGACGTTCACCGTCAGCGAGACCGCCAACGGCGAGATCGAGCGGTTCGAGCAGGTCGCGGGAGGCTGATCGTGCGGCGACGCCATGCGGGTTCCGGCCAGGGCTCCGGCCAGGGCTCCGGCCGGGGCCGCGACCGGGGGTCCGTCTCGGTGGAGGTGGCCATCCTGACCCCGGCGTTCCTGCTGCTGGTCGTCGTCGCCTGGGTGACCGGGCGGACCGTGCTGGCCCGCAACGCCCTGGACGCGGCGGCGCACGACGCCGCCCGCGCCGCCTCCATCTCCCGGTCCGTGGCCGAGGCGCAGACCAACGCCGAGTACGCCGCGCAGCAGCGCCTCGACTGGGAGGGCATCGCCTGCACCGGGGAACCGGCCGCCGACTTCGCCCCGAACGGGGTGGACACCCTGACCAATGCGTTCGCCACCGCGCCCGGCAGCACCACCGCGCTGATCCACGTCCGGGTGAGCTGCACGGTCCAGTTCGGCGACCTGGGGCTGCCCTGGGTGGCGCAGGACCGGCTGCTCAGCGCCGACTTCCGTTCCCCGCTGGACCGCTACCGGGGGCGGGGATGAGCCGCCAGCGGCCGGGCGGAAGCCGCCAGCAGCCGGGCGTCGACGGCGGTGCGTACGATCACCGCGACGCGGGGCGGGTGAGTGTCTTCCTCGCCGTGGCCTTCCTCGCCGTGGCCACCGTCCTCGGGATCACCGTGGACGCCGCCGGCAAGTACCGCACCAAGCAACGGGCGGACAACCTGGCCGCTGAGGCGGCTCGCACCGGCGGGCAGCAGATCGACATCGGTCTGGCGGTCAGCGGGGAGGGCCAGTTCATCGACGTCCCGGCGGCCACCGCCGCAGTCGACCACTACTTCGACGACCTGCCCGGGGTGACCGGGTACACGGTCGAGGTCGCCCCCGATCAGCAGCAGATGACGGTGACCGTCGACATGACCTACGAGACCACCATGCTCAGCCTCTTCGGTTTCCCGCCGGGGATCCCGGTGACCGGGCAGGCCACCGCCGTGCTCCGGACCGACCCGTGACGGGAAGCTGACCCCTCGAGAGGAGCGGCACAATGCGCGCGACCCGCGTTTCCCCCGTCCGGCGGCTCGGGCAGGTCCTCACCGGCCTGGGTGCGCTGACCGTCCTGTTGATCCTGCTCGCCGGCGCACCGGTCGCGCTGATCGCGTTCGCCGGCAACCCGCTGCCCGACCACCTGCCCGGCATCGACGAGATCGGCACCGCGCTGACCAGCCGCGACGGTGGACAGTTGTTCATCCGGGTGTTGGCGGTTGCCGGCTGGTTGGGCTGGGCGACGTTCCTGCTGTCGGTGCTGGTGGAGGTGCCGGCCCGACTGCTGCGCCGGCCGGCGCCGAAGCTGCCCGGCATGGGCCGGCAGCAGCGGGTCGCCGCCGCACTGGTCGGATCGATCTCGTTGATCCTGGTCGCCGGTCCGGCGGCGGCGTTCGCCGCACCGGGGCCGGTCGAGGCGACCTCGGCGGCGGCGGTGGTGGGCACCGGGTTCGGCAGCGCCCCTGAGCTTGCCGCGCCCGCCGGCCAGCAGGCGACACCGAACCAGCTCGTCGGTGCCAGCGGGCGGTCCGCCGCGCCGGCACCGGCCGCAGTCGGCTCGCCGGCCCCGCTGGTCTCGCCAGCGGCGTTGCACACGCTCGCCGCAGCCCCCACCGGACCGGGCGCCGACGGCACAGCGCCGACGGATCAGCCGGACCAGCCGGCGGAGTCGGCCGTGTACCGGGTCGCCAAGGGCGACTACCTCGGCCACATCGCCGACCGCTACCTCGGCGGGTTCAGTGACTACCGGGAGCTGGCCGACCTCAACGAAATCGACGACCCGGACCGGATCCGGGCCGGCCAGCTGCTGCGGTTGCCGGCCGAGGCGACGGACACCGGTGTACGGCCGCACGCCACCGGCACGGTCGTCACCCCGGCGGTGACGTCCACGACGGAACAGCCCACGCCGTCGCAGCCGACGCCGGAGCAGCCGGCGGCTCCGCAGACCCCGCCGCCGGTCGATGTACCGTCAGATGCCGACCGCCCCGCCTGGCAGGTGGACAACGACGCCACCGGCAACCTCGGCGGCGGCGTCTCCGCCGGCCGGTCCGGCCCGGAGCAGAACCTGAACCGTCCACTCGCGGTGACTGCGGTGATCACCGCAGCGAGCATCGTCGGCGCGCAGATCGGCACCATGCTCGGGTTGAAACGGCGTACCGCCGGAACGTCCGGCGAGACCGGCCGGCACCGCCGCGACCGGGGCTGACCCGGGTCGGCACCGCCGCGACCGGGGCTGACCTGAGCCGGCACCGCCGCGACCGCGCCGGTCTCCGGCTGCTCAGCCGCCGCCCGGCCGGAGCTGCCGCTTGTCCGGCTTGCCGCTCGGCCCGACCGGCACCACGTCGATGAAGGTGACGGTACGGGGCCGGCTGGCCTGGCCGAGCCGACCGGGTGTCGGACGTGCCGGTCGACCTGGCAACCGTCGTCGAGAACGCGGTCCTCGCCGAGAGCGACCGGGCACAGGAGTACGGCGTGGTCATCGCCCTGGACCGGTCGGACGGTCCGCTGCCGGTGGCCGGGGTCTCCTCGGCGCTGCGCAGGGTGGTGTCCGACCTGCTGACCAACGCGTTGCGGCATTCCCGACCGGGCGGGCGGATCGACGTCGCCGTCTGCCGTGCCGCTGCCGGCGACACGATCAAACTGACCGTCGCAGACACCGGCGACGGCTTCGACCCCGACGAGCGCATCTTCGACCGGTTCCATCGCGGAGCCGGGTCGGACCGGCTGCACATCGGCCTGGGCCTGGCGCTGCTGCGCGAGGTGGTGACCGCGCACCGTGGCACCATCGAGGCCGCCGGCCACCCCGGTGCCGGTGCGAAGTTCACCGTACGGTTGCCGGCTGCCGCGGCACTGCCGGGTCAGGGCAGCTGGGCCTGCACGACCCCGGCCACCACCCGGCTGCGCAGCACCTGCTGATCAGTGGCGGCCGGGCCGTGGGCGACGGTGCCGTCGGTGAGCCGGAACGCGCTGCCGTGCCACGGGCAGACCACACAGGCGTGGCCGTCCGCGCTGATCACCTCACCCTGGTCGAGGGGGCCGTTCTGGTGGGCGCAGTGGGCCAGCAGCACCGTGACGTCCTCGCCGTGCCGGTAGACCAGCACCGGCACGTCGTCCACCTGCCGGCTGATCATTCCCGCTTCGGGCAGGTTGGCGAACTCGGCGATCGGGTGCCAACCGGCGGAGATCCGATGCAGCTCGGGCACCGCGTGGTTGACCCCGGCGGCCTGCTTGTAGGCGAGATGACCGCCGAGGAAGCCGCCGGCACCGACCGCGGCGAGGCCGAGGAATCCGAGCGTACGGCCGGTCTGGTGCCGGCCGCGTAGCCGGGCGACCAGCGATCCGGTGTAGCAGGCCACGCCGACGGTGTTGGCGATCGCGTGCACCAGACCGATCCGGCGCTGCTCGCGGGACAGGCTCGCCCAGTCGTTCGCCCCGGTGACCGCCGCCGGGATCGCGGCGGCGGTGCCGACGCCGACCAGGGTGGTCGCGGCCCGTCGCTGGCCGGGCAGCATGTCGAGTACGGCGGCGCTCAGCCAGGCACCCATCGGCACCTGGATCAGCACCGGGTGCAGTGGATGCCCCAGCCACACCCCGTGCAGCAGGTCGCGGACCCGTTCGTTGCTGATCCGCCGCTGGACGCCTTGTTGCAGCCGGTCGCCGATCCGGTCCAGCCCGGTCGCCTGCTCGATCTTCATCAACAGTGCCCGCATCGTCCCGACGTTCCCGCCAGACGCACCACCAAACTTCGACGGTCTTGCGTATGACGAGCCAGCTGGAGCTCTACGGAACGCGGTCCGTCGCGTCGAGGTAGCTGCGGAGTAGCGCCCGGTCGGCGGCAGATCCGGATGCACTTACTACGGGTGTTCCTGATCAAGGTTTCTCTTTGCTTCCAAGTTGCCGCTGGGACCGCTCGGCGACCTCCCCGGACACCCTACCCATCATCGATCTTGCCCGGCCGAGAGCCTGCATACCGAAACGACCAGCGGCACCCACACCCTCCGCCCCAGTTTCAAAAACCTTGCCCTTCACCTCAGCGCCGGTATCGAGAACCCTGGCGCCCACCTCGGACCCGGTCTCAAGGACCTTGTCGCGCGCTTCCACAGCCGCGTCGAGCCATCGCCGGGCATCCCAAGACCGGCCGTCGCGTTCAACGCCGAGCCTGCTGTTGAACTCGACGACAATCGTTGCGACGTGATTGGTCGACCGCACCACGGCGCGCGATGATGTCGGGTTGAGTAGCACCTTCGCGTTGGCGGTGCCGGCGGCCGCGTCCATCCGGGCCATCAGGCGCTCGGTGGTACGGAAGATGAGCTCGAGGCGCTTCTGCCGGGCGATCCGGATGGCGAAGCGATGTTCTTCCAACTCATACGCGGACGCGCCCAGCACGCGATCGAGTTCGAGCACGGCGACCGCGTCTTGGAGTTGGAAGCAGCGGGCCAGGACAGCGAGCCACTCCTGGACCTTGATCTCGGCTTCCTTCGACGTCGTGGCCAGGTCACCGACGTTTGCGGTCTCGAGTCTTTCGGCGATGGCATCGAGCTGCCGCAACGCGTACGCCTGGGTCCGAGCCAGTGGCACCGGCGTTGCCTGCACCTTTGACCAGGTGACCTCGGAAACCCTGCCCACTTGCTCCCGGATCGTCAGGGCCTCGTCGATGACGAGCTCTACCCCGACCATGTCGGCCACCACCGCGTCGGTCTGAGCGCGGAGCACGGCGTCGACTTTCGCGTCGATCACGGCGAGATAGTCGGTGATCTCGTCCATGCTCTGTTTCATCGCGAGCTGTGCCATGAGGCCGGCGGCACCGGTCAGGATCGCCGGGTTCGTCAGCATCGCGCTCGGTGTCTGCACGATCTCGAGCAGGCCGGTGATCCTGCCGTGGTCGGTCAGCACGGCACGGCTGAGACCGTTCTCCGAGCCGCTCATCAGGTTGTACTTCTTCATCGCCTGGGCGGACTCCGCAGACAGTTGGACCCATCGGCCGGACTGCTCGGAGATCTCAGCCCCGGCTTTGGCGATCTTGGATCCGGCACCGAGGGCGCCGCTGAGCCGTTTCAGCCCGAGGTCTTTCGACGGCAGCCGCTCCGCAGTGAGGAAACGATCGACAGCCGTCGGGTGCCCGATGACCGCCAGGCCATCGCCGTCACTGATCAGCTGAATCTCGTTCTCCAACGCATTGCTCCTTGAAGTAGGGTACGGATCGGCATCACGCTATGTCGTCTTCACCAGCCTTACCATGGTCCGCTCGTCTCGATTCCCTCGGAAGTGGACGATGTCTTGCAGGTACGCCTGCCTTGAGCTACGGCGCTCGTACTACTCGCGGTGACTTTCTGACGGCGACGACGCGCTGATCTCGGCCTGTGTGGCGTCGGCCGGTATGGGAGGTCCAACCAGGGAGCCTGACGGCCCCCGGTTGGCTGGCCTGCATGGGCGGCGACAGCTCCGGAGCTGTCTAGCTCGGTCACGGGTCGGAAAGTCGGGTCGATCAGAACGACACGATGATGCCGACCATCGGGGGGCGGCGTACCCGGAGCAGGCGAGCGAACCAGTTCCCTGCCCGTGCCATGAAGTACCGGCGGGCCAGTAGCTTGCGGGCCAGCGCCGTCCCGTCGCCGTCCAGTAGCCGGGCCGTTCCCGTCACACTCGGCGCGTCCGGTGCCACCGCCCCGCGTAGGGAACACGGCTGCACCCGAACGTGCGGGTTGTTCCGGATTCGTTTGACCTTGCCCGAGCCCGCTTCGGTCACGATCCAGAGTTCGCCACCGTGCGGTACGTGCCAGACCGGTGTGGCCACCGGGGCGCCGTCCTTGCGGTAGGTGGTCAGGCTGACGTACCGGCTACTGGCGATCTCATTGGCCGCGGTCACCAGGCCAGCGTAGCGAGTCGTGTCCGGGCCGCGCCCGCTGATCAAGCAGACATGCAGCCCGTCGAAAGTGGTCATCCGCTGGTCAGAGTGCGGCGGCGACGCAGGAGGCGACGAAGAGCACCTGCAGTAGCGTGCGCGGAACCAGGGGCGTGACCGGCCGATCGGCAATCTTCAGCTGACGCCGCGCCGCCGACACGTTGGCTGGGAACATCGCCAGGAGGAGGAGCGCGAGACAGATCGCCGCGACCGGTGCGGTCGACGGGAACGCTAGGCCGACGGCTCCGACCATCTCCAGAACCCCGGTGATGGTGACCAGCAGCGGTGCCCGGGGCAGCCGAGGTGGCACCATCGCGATGAGCGAGTCGCGCCGCTTCGCACTGAAGTGGGCCACACCGGTCAGCACAAACATGAGGGCCAGTCCGCCACGCAGCGCCGGCTGCCAGCCGTCGAGCGCGTCGATGCCGAGCAGTCCAGCCATGCGCAGGACCAGCCAGCCGCCGATGAGGGCGATCAGGGGAGCCATCGTGTACCTCCATGACTTGTCACTGACAAGATATCGTCCAGGGCGGACATCTTGTCAATGACAAGTTTGGCTTGCCGCATGAGTCCGTACCCTGACGGAAGGCCGAGAAGAGCAGAGCATCGCGTACCGACAATCTCCCGCCTGAGCTCGGCCTGGACCTATCGGCCGCCGCCCGAGCTTGACCCGGAGCACGGGTCGTGCCGTCCTGCCTCGCAAGGTGGTGGCCAGTTCATCGACCAGGGTCGCCTTGTCGGCCGCGGAGGGGGCCGCGGGGAGGGGCACGTCCGCAAACCGTTCGCGGAGGTGGCCGTCGTCGTCCTGCGACGACTCGACACCATCGGCAAGGTCGTGCCTCGATTGCCGCCTGTGACTCGGTGTGACGCCCGACGGCGGCAGATGCGGATGCTTCATCAGAGGCTGCCTCACCGCGAGGACTACGGTGGTGGTGTGCAGATTCCCCATCTCGGTACGGTGACGAAGACCGCCGAGCCGGGCTGGTATCGCAGTGCGCCGATACCGGTGCCGGTGTTGGGCGGTGGGTCTTGCCGCATCCGGGTCGACGGCTACGACGACGACCCGGCGCAGGAGGACTTCCACGCCGCGATTCGCAACTTCCTCGCGCTTGACCGATCGGCGTTGGCGGTGGCTGCGCCATCGATCTACGCCTACTACCGCGATGTCGCGGATGACCTCCTGGCCGCCGGCGACGACGAGTGGCACGTTGAGATCAGCGGCCCCGACGAGGTCCTGGCCCATGTCCAGCTTGGCAACGAGCCGATCGTCGTGCGCGACCCCTACGACGATCGCCGCGTCTATGTCTCGATCGGGGGCGAGTGTGCCTGGGAACCTGAGCACGGCCTGCAGATCGTGTTCCGCGACGGTGTCACAGTGACCAAGGTGGGACCGTACGATGGACACCTCACCAACTCGGCCGCCTACGCCGACGACGAACTCGATGGCGTCGTCTACCACAGTTCCCGGTAACGGTGTAGCTGGACCCCCTCGGATCCCCTGAACGCCCGATCCGCAGCAGATCCAGACAGCAGCGGCAGGTCGGCGAGTTCAAGGTCATATCCGCTGGCCCGGTAGCCCGTCCATGAGCGATTCTCACCGGTACGATGCGCCGGTGGAAATCTTGGCGCAGATGCGGTCCGTAACCACGCTCGAACGGTTGCTCTGCCATCCCAGGCTGCCGTTGATAGCCGGTTGGGAGACCGAACGCCCGGCGATCCGGATCTGGGAGTACACGGTCGGGCAGTTGCGCGAGGTTGGCGGTGTCGGTGCAGATTCGGCCGTCTACGACGCCCCCGACTATGCCCGGCGCAAGCGGACACCCTCCGCCGCCTGGCATCCGGACGAGCCGCAGCTGATCGTAGCGGACGGTAACAGTACGACCTGCTGGACTCCTTTGGGCATCACCACAATCGATGGCGTTCCGCCGACTGAGTACCAACGGGAAGTGGCATTCGGTCCGGACGGTCAGACGCTCTGGTTGTCGCCCAGCGGCGGAGAGAACGGCTGGGAGTCCTCCATCGCGCTCGACCTCGCCTCCGGCGCAACCGCAGTCGGCCCGCGCTGGGACACCGGAGTCGCGGCGTATCCGGGCGGTGGCCTCTTAGCCACTCTACAAAGCGAGCAGGGTGCCACGCTGGTGCTCTTCTCTCGGGATGAGCCGGTGCTGCGGCCATTGCGGCGGGTGTTGGTCCTCGACTGCGACGGATACGAGACACCTATCTTCAGCCCGGATGGGCGGTATTTCGTAGTGCGGGGCAACGCCTACGAAGAATCGCTGGAGGTGTTCGAGTTTCCTTCGCTGCGTCGCGTTCTCGGCCTGACACTCGGGGACCCAAGTCCGGAGTACCCGTACCCGCAGGAGCGGGTGGACAATATGCGCGCCTGGTCGCGCCACAACGTCGCGTTCGGGCCAGCTCCGGGTGTTCTCTGGATCGGTACGCCGGAGGGTGCCGTCATCGAGTTCGAGATCGACGGGAAAAGGGCGGCCGAGTTTGATGCGCTGCCCGGGTCGATGGTGACGGCCCTGGCGGCCGCCGCTACAGGCGAGTTGATCGTTGCCGGCCGCGACGGCACGCTTCTGGTGCTGTCGGGGGGACGGGCCGGCCCAGCCGAGGCATCAACCGCCGCAGTAACCGAGTTCCTTGCCGGCACCTCTGAGGCTTCGGTCATCGACATGAACCAACTTGACCTCACCGATGGAAACCGGATCTGGCAGCCCAGCGATCTGCAAACGGTCACCGACGCATCAGACAGCGACCCGTCATGGCTGAAGATCCGGGCTGCCATGAACCGGCTTACCTAACCTCAACGCGAAGACGTCGCGCCGAGTTGCGCATCGCGGTTTGGTGGTCGGCAGCGAGAAACGACATCACCATCGGCGTGGGCTGTGGTCGGGTCGCGCAAACGATTGCCAGCGGGGCACCTGTACGAACATCGGGATGATCAGCTGTGCTGATCTCGGCGCGTCCGGAGCCGGCAGCTGGCACCGCCATCACCCGTTGGGACGATCGGTTCGCGGCGTGAGCGGATCTCGCTGTACCGCCCCGGCACCGTCGACCGCCGGAGCAGCGCGTGGTGGCAGGTTCAGATCCGGACGCCCGCGATCGGCGACGCTGCTTCGAGTGGAGGGCTCAGGCACGTTACTCGCGCGAATAACGTGCCTGAGCCCTCCACTCGACGGCGCACCGAGACTCGGGACCGAGACTCGATAGACCGAGATGCGCGATTTGCGGTCACGCTACGCCAGCGGTCCGGCGGGCGTACGGGACGGCTCCATCCCCTGAGACCAGGGCAGGCGCTTCTCGATATTGTCGGCGGAGGAGTGGTAGGCGCGGCTGGTCAGTGGTGGTGCTTGGCCAGCTCGACGAAGGAGCGCCAGGCGGACGGGCCGAAGGCCAGGGTGCCGCCGTCGCGGTCCTTGGTGTCCCGGACCAGCACCCGGCCGGGCAGGTTGTCGGCCACCTCGACGCAGTTGCCGGATGCACCGTTCGACCGCGACGACTTCCGCCATGCTGGTTCATTGATCACTGGATCATCCTTAACATCAGGTCTCGGGTCTGGTCGGCGGACAGCGCCAACTCGTTGACTGCCTCCCAGATTAGTTCCAGTTCGAGTACGTCACCAGCGGTGGTGGCGAGGCGTCCTCGCAGCAGATCGTCCAGATAGCCGACCCGCCTCCCGTCGCTCATGGTGGCCAGCGCCAGAGGTCCGCTGAGGCCAGCGTGGAGGCCGGCCGACTCGGGGACCGCACGGATCCGGATGGTTGGCCGGTGCCCGAGGTCGACCAGGTGGGCAAGCTGGTCCTTCATCACCTCGCGCGGACCACGACGCAACGCGGTCTCCTCGACCAGGACCACCAGGTCCACCGGGGGATCGCGGTCCAGCACCGCGCGTTGCCGCTCCTGACGGGTCGCGATCACCTCCTCGAGCCGGCCCCGGTTGGACGGCACGCCCGTGAAGACCTGCCGCATGTACGCCTCGGTCTGCAGCAGCCCAGGAACCAGGGTCGGCTCCCAGGCCCGTAGCAGCACCGCGCGTCGCTCGTGGTCGACCCAGGAGCGCAGCCAAGGTTGGCGGTCCTCTCTGCCCTCTCTCGACAGCTGCTGAAGCTGGTCACCGGAGTTCAGTAACTTGTCGAGATCCTTCGCGGTGTCCTCCTTGGGCACCAGCCGGCCGGTCTCGAAGCTGGCGATGAGCGACTTCGACACGCCTACCGCTTTGGCCAGCTGGGTCTGGTTCATGCGCTGGGAAAGCCGGAGCCGCCGAAGCTCAACAGGCAGTTCAGTCATGTTTATAACCTCCAATAACTCGGGCTCATCTTTACCTCTGTGACTTTCATATTGCCCTATGTTCGGGCAGGAGTCCAGGGTGGATCACGACGGGAAAGCGACTCGATGAGTGAGGGGGTCGACGGTGGAGGTGGGGGCGCTCGTCGGGGCGGCGCTGCTCGGCTTCTGCGCCGGGCTGTGGTCGTTCAAAGTGAAATCCAGATGGTGCCCCAGCTGCGGGCGTGCGACCTGGCCGATGGAGCGGGGCGCCGACGGTGTCCAACGGCCACGCGGCGATGGAAGGCCCGATGGGTAGCCGGCTGCTGCGGACGCCGGAGCCGAAACCAGGGGACGTGCTGTTGATCGGCCAGGAAGCGAGCATGCAGTTCGCCGGCGACCGGAGAATTCGATTTCGCGTGATCTCGGTGGACCGGAAACCGACCTACGACGGCTGGGTCTGGCTCACCGGCTACGTCATAGACGAACGCGGGTACGCAGCCGAGCGGCGGGAGATATTCGTGCAACGCGACGGACTCTACCGACTGGCCAAACGGCAGTCGACATAGCAATTGATCAAGGAGAGAAAAGATGATCACCGAGATGGTACGTGACTGGTGGCTGCGCTGGCTCGACTGGCGCTCCGGCCGGTCCACGGCGTCCAGGCGACTCGAATACCTGCGCCGCGAACGGCACGGACAACACCAACGCGGCCGTACGACGGCCCGGCACCGTCGACTCGACGGAAACCGGGGACGCCACTGGTCGACGGAGGCTACCGTCCTGGTCCCGACGCTGCGTCCACTGATGACCTACGGCCAGCAACTCGGCTACCGGCTGCCGCCGCACCGGGTGAGCTGACCGGCGGGGTCCCGCCGGATGATGAGTGGAGGGTGCTGGATGATCAGGGCAGGGCGCGGCTGGTCGCGACGGCGGCGTACCGGGCGGTGCTCGGCTTCGGGGTCCGCGCGAACGTCTCCCGGTCGACGATGTGCAGGCCGAAGTGGAAACGGTAGCCGGCTGCCCACTCGAAGTTGTCCAGCAGCGTCCAGTGGCAGTAGCCGAGCACCGGGACGCCGTCGTCGATCGCGTCGAGCAGGCCGGCCAGCGACGGCTCGATGAAGGCCGCCCGCAGGGCGTCGTCGTCGACACCGACACCGTGCTCGGTCACGAGGACCGGCACCCCGCTGACCTGGTACGCGTACCGCACGGCACCGCCGAGTGACGTCGGGTCGATCGCCGAACCCAGCTGGTGCAGGGTGGCGTCCGGCGGTGGCGGCAACAGCCCGGTTGCGTCGTACACCGCGCTCTCGTAGTTCTGGATGCCGATGAAGTCGTCGTCGCGGGCCAGCCGCAGCCAGTGGTCGTACACCTCGGCGCGCTTTCGGTCGCGCAGCGTCGCGTCGTCGCCGGCCACCCGGTCGTCCACGATGGCGATGGACAGCCCCACCGGCAGGTCGGGCCGCCTGGCCTTGATCGCCGTACGGGCGGCGAGATGACCGGCCGTCATGCCGTCGCGCATCGCGTCGAACTCCTCCGGAAGCATGATGTTGCTGACCCGGTAGCGGGGCACCCCGGCGGCCGCGCCGGCCGCCTCCAGGGTGGCCCGTTCCAGTTTCCGGTCCGACTCGGGCACGTCGGTCCAGGAGAGCAGCTGCGGCAGGTTCGGCTCGTTGAGGGTGACGGCCATGGTGATCCGGTCACCGAAGTGGCGCATCACCTGGTCGCAGTAGCGGGCGAACAGCTCGGGAGCGGCCGGGTCCAGCCAGCCGCTGCGCGCGGCGAACCAGTGCGGGCAGGTCATGTGGTTGAGCGTCACCACCGCGGCCAGGCCCCGCCGCGAGCAGCTGTCGACGATCGCCGCGTAGTGGTCCAACGTCTCGGTGGAGAAGCTGCCCTCCTCTGGCTCGACCCGGGCCCACTCCACGGAGAACCGGAAGGCACCCAGCCCCATCGCCTGCACCAGGTCGAGGTCCGTCCGCCACAGCTGCCAGCTGTTGCAGGCCCGGCCGGACCGCTCGGCGAAGACCGTCGGCGCGACGTTCTCCAGGAACCAGGTGTCGCTGCTGGTGTTGTCACCCTCGGTCTGGTGACCGGAGGTGGCGACACCGAAAAGGAAGCCGTCCGGGAAGCATCTCATGGATGGACATCATTCCGTGGCCGGCTCAAGATCACATGACGAAGAACTGGGATGCCACCGGCGTGTCGCCCGAACTTTCGTCAAGTGATCATGGAGTCAAGTGATCATGGAGTCAGGTGAGCTGCTGTACGGCGGACTGGATGGCGCGGTGCACCGTCGGGTACGCGTAGATCATGTGTCGCAGGCTGGTCAGCGGCACTTCACCGTGCACCGCCACGGCGAGCGCGCCGAGCACCTCGCCGCCGGTCGGTCCCGCCGAGGTCGCCCCGACCAGCACCCCCCGGTCGGCGTCGGCGACCAGCTTGATGAAACCGTCGTTACCCGGCCCATGGATCCAGCCACGCGACGACTCGGCGACGTCGGTCACCGCCACCGCGACGTTCACGCCCTGCTCGCGGGCCTGGCGTTCGGTCAGGCCGACCGCGCCGATCTCCGGGTCGGTGAAGGTGACCCGGGGGACCGCCCGGTACTCGGCCGCCGGCCCGCCCTGGTCGAGGATGTCGCGCACCGCCACGTCCGCCTGGTACATGGCCAGGTGGGTGAAGGCACCGTGGCCGGCGACGTCACCGACCGCCCACAGCCCGTCGGCGCCCGGCATCCGTTCGTCGGCGACCCGCATCCGCTCGTCGACCGGCAGGTGCCGGGCCGCCGGGTCCAGTCCGACGGTGTCGAGGCCGAGTCCACCGAGGTCGCTGCGCCGACCGGTGGCGACCAGCAGCCGCTGCCCGCTCTCCGGGCCGCCCTGCGACAGGTGTACGGCGAAGGTGTCGTCGCGGTGCTCGACCCACTCGGCGCGGCTGCCGAGCCGCAGCCGGATCCCGTCGTCACCGAGGGCGCGGGCGGCCAGCGCCGACGACTCCGGCTCCTCCCGGGACAGCAGCCGCTCGCCGGGCTCGACGATGGTCACCCGTACGCCGAACCGGGCGAAGACCTGGGCCAGCTCCAGCCCGATCGCGCCGCCGCCGAGCACGACCAGCGACTCAGGCAGCTCGGTGACCTCGATCGCTTCCTTGTTGGTCCAGTACGGCGTGCCGGACAGTCCGTCGATCGGCGGCACCACCGGCACGGTGCCGGTGGCGAGCACCACCCCTCGGCGGGCGGTGAACACCTGCCCGTCGACGTCGACCCGCCGGGGTCCGGTGAGCCGGGCGGCACCGTGCAGCACCCGTACCCCTTTGCCGGTGAGCCGGTCGACGGCGGCCGTGTCCGACCAGTCGGCGGTGGCCTCGTCGCGGATCCGTCGGGCCACCGGCGTCCAGTCCGGACGGATGTCGGCGGTGCCGGCCAGGCCGTCGATCCGGCGGCCCTCAGCGAGCGCGTTCGCCGCCCGGATCATCATCTTGCTCGGTACGCAGCCCCAGTACGGGCACTCGCCGCCGACCAACCGGCGCTCCACACCGACCACGTCCAGCCCGGCCTGGCTGAGCCGGCCGGCGACCTCCTCACCGGCCACGCCCAACCCGACGACGACGACGTCCACCTGTTGCGGCTCACTCATCCGGCCAGCATGTCACCACCGCCGGCAACCCGCCGACCGGGCGGCCCGCTGACCGGACGCCGACTCAGCGGTCCGACAGTGGCGGCGGGTAGTCCAGGCCGGCGCGGACGGCGAGCGGCAGTCGCCACGGTTCGTGCACCGCCGCCCCGGTGACGCCGGCCAGCTCCGGCACCCACCGCCGGACGTACTCGCCGGCCGGGTCGAAGCGGTGCGCCTGGCGCAGCGGGTTGAAACCCCGGTGCGGGCGGGTGTCGTTGCCGGTGCCGGCGACCCACTGCCAGTTGCCGGAGTTGTTCGGCAGGTCGCCGTCGAGCAGCCAGCGGCCGAACCAGCTGAGGCCGTCCCGCCAGTCCAGGCCGAGCTCCTTGGTGAGGTACCCGGCGGTGATCAGCCGGGCGCGGTTGTGCATCCAGCCTTGCGCCCGCAGTTGCCGCATGCCGGCGTCGACGATCGGCACCCCGGTGCGCCCGGTCTGCCAGGCGTCGAGGGCGTCGGCGTCGTAGCGCCACTGCTCGGCGGCCCCGCGCCGGTACGCGGTGGTCGCCAGGTCGGGGAAGGCGTTCGCGACCTGGTAGTGGAAGTCCCGCCAGCACAGTTGCCGGACGAACGGGCCGGCGCGGTCCCCGGCGGCGGTGGCGACCTCCAGCGGCGACAGACAGCCGAACCGCAGGTAGGGGCTGAGCCGCGAGGTGGCGTCACCGGCCAGGTCGTCGTGGCTGTCGCCGTACCGATCGAGGCGGCTGTCGCCGTACCGGTCGAGGTCGGCCAGCCAGTCGTGCAGCCGGCGCCGCCCGGCGGTCTCGCCCCCGGCGGCGGCCTGTGGCGACTCGCCGTCCGGCAGGGCCGGCAGCCGTCCGACGGCGGGACCGCCGGGCAGCCGGATCCGGTCCGGAGCGGCGCACCCGGTACGCCAGTCGGCGCCGGCCCAGGCCCGGAAGTACGGCGTGAAGACCTTGTAGTGGTCACCGTTGGTCGGGGTCAGCGCGCCCGGGTCGACGACGGTCAGCCCAGGGAAGGCGCGGTACGCGACGCGGTGCCGGTCGCATTCGTCGCGGAGTCGCCGCTGCCGGTCCCGGGCGTAGTGGCTGACGTCGGCGGAGACGGTGACGCCGTCGGCGTCGACCTCGCGCGCGAGCCGAATCGTCTCGGTGACCGGGTCGCCGCGGCGGATCAGCAGGTCGCCGCCGAGCCCACGCAGGGTCGCCCGCAGGTCGGCGAGGCTCTGGTGCAGGAACCGGTCGCGGTTGGCCGACCGGCCCGCCAACCGTGGGTCGAGGACGAACAGCGGCACCACCTGTTCGGCGGTGGCGCAGGCGGTGGCCAGCGCCGGCTGGTCGTGCACCCGCAGGTCGCGGGTGAACAGGACGACAGCGGTACGCATGGCGGGCGCTACGGCGCGGTCGGTGAGGAGGCGGTCGGTGCGGGTGCGGTCGGTGCTGGCGTGGGGGTGGCCGGCGGCTGCGTCGGTGTCGGCTGCGTCGGCGGGCCGGTGACGTCGACGGGGGCGGTGACGTCGACCGGACCGGGCAGGGTGACCGGGGTGCCGGCCGGGGTGAGCAGGGACCGCAGCGCCACAGCGGCCCGGCGACGGTTGGGAACGGTGGCCCGGCGACGGAACACGTCGTAGCCCTGCGCGGCGATCTCGTCGAGGATGCCGCCGTACAGCGCGTACGCGGTGCGGATGCAGGCCTGCGAGGCGGGTTCGAGCAGGGTGACGCCGGGGGCGGCCGCCGCGTAGTGGCCCCGGGCGCGGCCGACCTCGTGCCGGATCAGCTCGATGATCGGCGGGGTCGCCTGGCGGCGTCGGGCGGCGTCGACCAGGTCTGCCCGGTCCACCCCGAACCGCGCCAGGTCCTCGTCCGGCAGGTAGGTGCGGCCACGGTCCAGGTCCTCGGCGACGTCCCGGATGAAGTTGGTGAGCTGGAAGGCGAAGCCGAGCTGTCGGGCCGGCTCCCGGGCGGCGGCCCGGTCGGTGCTGCCCAGGATCGGCAGCATCATGGTGCCGATCACCGCCGCCGAGCCCTCCATGTAGTCGAGCAGGTCGGTGTAGCGCGGGTACGAGGTGAGGGTCAGGTCCATCGCCATGCTGCGCAGGAACGCGGTGAAGTCCGCCTTGTCCAGGTCGAACACCGCGATGGTGTGCAGTACGGCGGGCAGCAGCGGATCGTCGACCGGGGCACCGTGCAGCCCGGCGAGGAACCGTTGCCCCCACTGGTCGAGTGCGGCTGCCCGGTCGGCGGGCGGCAGCTGGTCGGTGCGGTCGACGATTTCATCAGCGTACCGGGTGAATCCGTATAAAGCGTGAACATGCCGGCGTTTCCACTGCGGTAGCAGCCGGGTCGCGAGATAGTAGGTGCGCCCGTGTCGTCGGTGCAGGTCACGGCAGTTCGCGTAGGCAGCGGGCAGATCGACGTTCACCGGGCCTCCTCGGCTATCGACGCAAGAATCGACGCAACTTCAGACCCTAGGGTACGCTCGTTCGCGTGGCCAATCACACAGTTGCCGGCACCGACCGCAGCGCGTCGGTCGACGAGCCGGCCGGGTCGGCCACCCCCGGCTCGCCCCCGCCCCGCCGCCGTGACCTCTTGACCGCGGCTGTCGACGACACGTTGATCGACTTCCTCACCGTCGAGATCGACGCGCTCGACCGCATCGATCCGGCGCTGCGCCCGTTCGCGCAGGTCGCCCGGGACACCGTGCTCGCTGGCGGCAAGCGGCTGCGGCCGGTCTTCGCCCACTGGGGCTGGCGCGGGGTGGTCGGCCCGGACGCGCCGCTGGCCCCGGTGTTGCCGGCGCTGGCCGCGCTGGAGCTGCTGCACGCGTTCGCGCTGGTGCACGACGATGTGATGGACGGCTCTGCGACCCGTCGCGGCCGCCCCACCGCCCACCGCCGGCTGGCCGGGCAGCACCGGTCGGCCGGCCGCGACGGCGACCCCGACCGGTTCGGCGACGGTGCCGCCGTGCTGGTCGGTGACCTCTGCCTGGTCTGGGCCGACCGGCTGCTCGGCCAGGCCGGCGTGCCACCCCGGACCCTGCTCGACGTGCGGCGCCGTTACGACCAGATGCGGGTCGAGACGATCGCCGGGCAGTACCTGGACGTCCTCGGCGAGACCGAGGCCGACAGCTGGTCGGTCGACCGGGCGCTGCGGGTGGCCCGGCACAAGACCGCCAGCTACACCGTGCTGCGGCCGCTGCACCTCGGTGCGGCCCTGGCCGGACCAGGCGCCGGCCCGGCGGTCCACGAGGCCTACCGGCGCTACGGCACCGCCGTCGGCGAGGCGTTCCAACTGCGCGACGACCTGCTCGGCGTCTTGGGTGACCCGGCCACCACCGGCAAACCGGCCGGCGACGACCTGCGGACCGGCAAGCCGACGGTGCTGCTGCTGATCGCCCGCGAGCTGGCCACCGAGGCGCAACGCGCCGAACTCAACCGGCCGCCGCCCGCCACCGACCGGCAGTCCGGTCGGAATGCCGATCGACGGGTGCAGCGGCTGATCGAGATCGTCGTCGAGACCGGCGCCGCCGGCCAGGTGGAACAGCTGATCGAGCAACGGGTACGGGAGGCGGTCGACGCCCTGGCCGACGCCCCGATCGACCCGGCCGCCCGTCGCGCGCTCACCGGCCTGGCGGTGACCGCCACCACTCGGCAGGCATGATGTGAGCATCGTTCAGAAGGAGGTGGTCGCGGCATGCGTACCGTGACCGGGGCGACCGAACGCGTCGTCGTGGTCGGTGCCGGGCTCGGCGGGCTGGCCTGTGCCCTGCACCTGGCCGGTGCCGGCCGGCAGGTCACCCTGCTGGAACGCGAGTCGGTGCCGGGTGGACGGGCCGGGCGGCTGGCACTCGACGGCTACGAGTTCGACACCGGGCCGACCGTGCTGACCATGCCCGAACTGATCGCCGAGGCGCTCGGCGCGGTTGGCGAGGAGCTCTCCGACTGGTTGGAGCTGATCCCGCTCGACCCGGCCTACCGGGCGTACTATCCGGATGGGTCCACACTAGACGTCGTCACCGACACCGCCCGAATGGCGGCCGAGGTGGCCCGGGTCTGCGGCCCTCGCGAAGCCGACGGCTACCTGCGCTTCGTCGACTACGCGAGGCGGCTGTGGCAGCTGGAGCGGGCTGACTTCATTGACCGTAACCTGGACAGCCCGCCGGACCTGCTCACCGGCAACCTGCTGCGGCTGCTGGCCGCCGGAGCGTTCCGGCGGATGCAGACCAAGATCGAACAGTTCTTCTCCGACCCCCGTACCCAGCGGATCTTCTCGTTCCAGGCGATGTACGCCGGCCTGGCCCCGCACGACGCGCTGGCCATCTACACCGTCATCGCCTACCTGGACTCGGTGGCCGGGGTGTCGTTCCCCCGGGGCGGGATGCACGCCGTACCCCGGGCGCTGGCCGGCGCCGCCGAGAAGCACGGCGTGCAGATCCGCTACGACACCACGGTCACCCGGGTGGAGACCGCCGGTGGTCGGGCGCGCGCGGTGCTCACCGCCGCCGGTGACCGGATTCCCGCCGACGTCGTGGTGCTCAACCCCGACCTACCCGTCGCCTACGCCGAACTGCTGCCACCGGCCCGCCGCCGGCGGCTGCGCTACTCGCCGTCCTGCGTGGTGCTGCACCTCGGCGCCCGGCAGGGTTACCAGCAGATCGCCCACCACAACGTCCACTTCGGTCGGCTGTGGAAGGGCACCTTCGACGAGGTCATCCGCCGGGGAGAGCTGATGAGCGACCCCTCGCTGCTGGTCACCAACCCGAGCCGGACCGACCCGTCGGTGGCCCCGCCCGGCGGGCACACCTACTACGTCCTCGCTCCGGTGCCCAACCTGGACAGTGGGCGGCTGGACTGGCGCGGCGACCTGCCGCAGCGGTACGCCGACGAGCTGATCGCCACCCTGGCCGAGCGCGGCTACCGGGGCCTGGCCGACGGGATCGAGGTCCGCGAAATGATCACCCCAGCCGACTGGGCCGACGCCGGAATGGCCGCCGGGACACCGTTCGCCGCCGCGCACACCCTGTTCCAGACCGGCCCGTTCCGACCCGGCAACCTGCATCCCACCCTGGAGAACGTGGTCTTCGTCGGCTCCGGCACCCAGCCGGGGGTCGGCGTGCCGATGGTGCTGATCTCCGGCAAGTTGGCCGCCGGTCGGATCACCGGTGCGGGGGGTGCCCGATGACCGGGACGTCGCGGGAAAGCCATCTGGTCGAGTTGGTCGACCCGGCCGGGCGACCGGTCGGATCGGCCACCGTCGCCGCCGCCCACCAGTCGCCGGGCCAGCTGCACCGGGCCTTCTCGGTGATCCTGGTCGACCGGGCCGGCCGGCTGCTGCTGCAACAGCGGGCCGCGGTGAAGACCCGGTTCCCGCTGCGCTGGGCCAACACCTGCTGCGGCCATCCGCTGCCCGGCGAATCGGTGACCGAGGCGGCCAACCGCCGGCTCGGCGAGGAGGTGGGCGTCGCGCCGGTGCCGTTGACCGAGCTCGGCGTGCACACCTACCAGGCCACCGACCCGGTCACCGGCCGGACCGAGTACGAGTACGACCACGTACTGCTGGGTGATCTCGACCCGGCCACCCCGCTGCGGCCCGATCCGGCGGAGATCGCGCAGCTGCGCTGGATGCCGCCGGATGAGCTGCGGGCCGGCCTGACCGATGACCCGCACGCCTACGCCCCGTGGCTGGCCGGCGTGGTCGACCAGTTGTCGCGTCGGGCCGGCGGGACCATGACGTGAACGCGGAGCGGCACGGCGCGGCTGCGGAGCGGCCAGGTGAGCGATGACGCGCTGAGTGCGGGCAGCGTGGCGCGCCGGCTCGGCGTGGCGGTCACCACGCTGCGCACCTGGCACCAGCGGTACGGGCTCGGCCCGACCCGGCACGTCAAGGGGCACCATCGCCGGTACAGCCGGGAGGATCTGGCCCGGCTGGAGGTGATGCGTCGGCTCACCGCCGAAGGCGTGTCCCCGGCCGAGGCGGCGCGATGGGCACGCGGCAACGCGGCTCCACCCGCCCCCGCCGGCCTCGGCCCCGGCCCCGGGCAGGGCCGGGCCGGCGGCGGGCACACCATCGCCGTCGGCACCGCCGGCCCGGCCGCCCGTGGTCTGGCCCGGGCCGCCGTACGCCTGGACGACCTGGCCATGCGGGAGATCATCGAGCGTGGGCTGCGTGCCGACGGGGTGATAGCCACCTGGGACCGGGTGGTCCGCCCGGTGCTGGCCGGCGTCGGTGACCGGTACGCGGCCACCGCCGGCTTCATCGAGGTGGAGCATCTGCTGTCCCGGTGCGTCTCCGCCGCGTTCGCGGCGGTGACCGGTCCGGCGTCGGTGACCGGGCCGGTCCCGGCGGCCCTGCCGGGTGATTCTTCGGGCCCGCTTGTCGGCGCTGGTTCCGGTGTGCTGCTGGCCTGCACCGACGACGAGCAGCACACCCTGCCGTTGGAGGCGCTGGCCGCCGCACTCGTCGAGGCCGGCGTGGTCGCCCGGTTGCTCGGTGCCCGGGTACCGGTGACCGCGCTGGTCGCCGCCGTCGACCGGACGGGTCCGGCCGCCGTGGTGCTCTGGTCGCACACCCCGGCGACCGCGGACCTCGGGCAGTTGGCTGCGGCCCGCTCCGGACGGCACCGTCCGGTGCTGGTCCTCGCGGTCGGGCCGGGCTGGCCGGTCCCCGAACTGCCGGACGGGGTACGGCACTGCGCCGACCTGACAGACGCATTCACGCTCTGCCGGTCCGCCGACCGGTCGGTCGGCCGGCAGCACTTGCCGTAGCTGTTGGCGGTACGGCCCGTCACCGCCGATGGTCGGCAGTGCTGGTGTCCGATGTGCGGGGTCGAGTTGTGCGGATTGATCGACTAACGTGTGCTTCGCTCGATCTCCGTCCACCCCCTCGCCCGGAGTCGACATGTCGAAACGCACCGTGTCGAAACGTGCCATGGTCGCGGCAGGCCTGGCGGTGTTCGCGCTGCTGGTCGGCAGCGAAAGCATCGCCGCGCTGCGTGGTGCCCGGCAGACACCGGCGCAGGTGCCGGCCACCGCCGCTCTCGGTGCCGCGCCGGAGCGCCCTGCTCCCACCCCCGAACCGGTGCCCTCACCCGGCCCCCGCGACCCGGTGCCGGCGTCGACGGACGACCCCGCCGACCAGCGGCCCTCGGCCACCGTGACCGGTGGCTCACCCGGGGCGTCCGCCCGGCCCGCCGTCGACGAGAGCCTGCTACGTCGGCGTACCGGTGGTCGGCAGGTGGCGTTGACCTTCGACGACGGGCCACATCCGAAGTGGACGCCGCTGATCCTCGACGAACTGCGCAAGGCCGGGGCGCGGGCAACCTTCTGCGTCGTCGGTGCCCAGGTGCGGCGGTACCCGGCGCTGGTCGTCAGGATGGTCCGGGAGGGGCACGCCCTGTGCAACCACACCTGGAGCCACGAGCTCGACCTCGGGTCGCAGTCGGCCGACGAGATCCGGGCCAACCTGCTGCGGACCAACACGGAGATCCACAAGGTGGTGCCCGGCGCGCCGATCGAGCACTTCCGGCACCCCGGCGGCCTGTGGACGCCGAAAGTGGTCACCGTGGTCGAGGAGCTGGGAATGGTCCCGCTGGACTGGGACGTCGACCCGCAGGACTGGCGCAAGCCCACCAAGGATGAGCTGGTGGCGCAGGTCACCACCGAGGTCCGGCTCGGGTCGATCATCCTGCTGCATGACGGTGGTGGCGACCGGTCGGCCACCGTCGCCGCGCTGCCGGTCGTGGTCCAGGAGCTGAGGCAGCGGTACGGCATCACCCTGCTCGGTGCTAGCCTTTCCCCCTGATCCGTCCGGTTCGCCGATCTGGTTTGGTCCGGGGCATACTCGTCACGTATGCTTTCGCAAGCTTCCGGCGGGGCCGGATGGGAGCACTACCGTCGGAGTCGTGATGTGCGATGATGACGGGGCCGCCCTCATCGTCTAGCGGCCCAGGACGCCGCCCTTTCAAGGCGGTAGCACGGGTTCGAATCCCGTTGGGGGCACCACCGGCCGACCGACCGGCCGGAGCAACACCGAGGTCCTGTGGAGCAGTCGGAGTGCTCGCCGCCCTGTCAAGGCGGAGGTCGCGGGTTCAAGTCCCGTCAGGACCGCGCAACGCCGATCGCCGTGCGTTTCCCACGCGCGGCGTTGTGCGTTCCGGGGCCCATGGCAACCGGTCCGGCTGCTGAGGTCGCCGGATGGGTATCATGACCCCAGTGCCCGGCCAGGTAGCTCAGTTGGTACGAGCGTCCGACTGAAAATCGGAAGGTCGGCGGTTCGACCCCGCCCCTGGCCACAAAGCCTCTCGCCGGGCTTCAGCAGCGCCCAATCGCCTCCTGCGGTTGGGCGCTTCGCTGTGGGACGACGCGCCGTGGATCCGTCTGCGCCGGGGACTGCCCTTGACTTTCCGCGACGGGCCGTGAGACTGCCGGCATGGCCGAACACGACGGCACCGGGCCCGCTGCGGCGCCCGCGCCCGCCGACCCGCCACCCCGACGGGTGCGGGTCGTGCTGGGCGAGGTCGGCCGGCGTGGGGACGCCGACCGGCTGCGTACCGACCTGGCCGAGCAGACCCAGATCGGCGAGGCACTGGTACGCGGCCTGGTCCGGGCACAGTTGGCGTTGGCAATGCGGCTGGCGGTGGTGGTCGTGGTCGGCCTCGGGTCGCTGCCGATGCTGTTCGCGATCGCCCCGGGCGTCGCGGAGATCAAGATCGTCGGCGCCAACCTGCCGTGGCTGCTACTCGGGGTGGCCGCGTTTCCGTTCCTGGTCGCGGTCGGCCTGACCTACGTCCACCTCGCCGAACGTAACGAACAGGACTTCGTCGCGCTGGTCCGCCGGCCGGAGCGCTGAGCGGCGCCGATGACCAACCCGTACGTGATCCCTGCGCTGGTCGTGGTCACCCTGGTGACCGTCGCGATCGGCTTCTACGGGCTGAAGCTGGCCCGGACCACGTCCGACTTCCTGGTCGCCTCGCGTACCGTCAGCCCGTCCTGGAACGCGGCGGCGATCAGCGGCGAGTACCTGTCTGCAGCATCGTTCCTCGGCATCGCCGGCCTGATCCTCAAGTACGGCGTCGACGTGCTCTGGTACCCGGTCGGCTTCGCCGCCGGCTACCTGGCCCTGCTGCTGTTCGTCGCGGCCCCGCTGCGCCGGTCCGGGGCGTTCACCCTGCCGGACTTCTGCGAGATCCGGCTCAGCTCCCGGCGGCTGCGCCGGCTCGCCACCGTCTTCGTGATCTTCATCGGCTGGTTCTACCTACTGCCCCAGCTGCAGGGCGCCGGGCTGACCCTGGCTACGGTCACCGGCGCGCCGTATCCGCTGGGAGCGCTGCTGGTCGGCGGGGTGGTCACCGCCAACGTGGCGCTCGGCGGTATGCGGGCGGTCACCTTCGTGCAGGCGTTCCAGTACTGGCTCAAGTTGACCGCGCTCGCCGTACCGGCGGTCTTCCTGGCCATGCAGTGGCAGTCCGACGGGCGGCCGCCGGTCAGCCCACCGGACGGGCTGACCTTCACCCAGGCGACCACCGTGGTGGTCGAGCGGTCCGCGACGCTCAACTACGCCGACGGCCGGACCGAGCAGGTGATCCCGGGCACCGAGTTGACCTTCGCCGCCGGGGACCGGGTCCCCGAGGTGTCCGGGGCCGAAGCCGACCGGGGAGCCGCCTGGCTGCTGCCCAATGACCCGGACCGGGGCGACCAGGGACTGTTCGCCACCTACTCGCTGATCCTGGCTACCTTCCTCGGCACGATGGGGCTGCCGCACGTACTCGTGCGGTTCTACACCAACCCCGACGGTGCCGCCGCCCGCCGCACCACGCTGGTGGTGCTCGCCCTGGTCGGCCTGTTCTACCTCTTCCCCACCCTGTACGGGGTGCTCGGCCGGGTGTACACACCGCAGCTGCTGATGACCGGACGCTCGGATGCGGTCGTGGTGCTGCTGCCGGAGGCGGCGCTCGGCGGCGGACTGCTCGGTCAACTGCTCGCCGCGCTGGTAGCCGCCGGGGCGTTCGCCGCCTTCCTGTCCACCTCGTCCGGGTTGCTGACCAGCGTCGCCGGGGCGGTCTCGACCGACGTGCTGCGGCGCAACTCGGTACGCGGGTTCCGGCTGGCGACCCTGGTCGCCGGGGCGGTGCCGATGGTCCTCGCGTTGAACGTCTCGGGCCTGGACGTCTCCCAGGTCGTCGGGCTGGCGTTCGCGGTGGCCGCGTCGAGCTTCTGCCCGCTGCTGGTGCTGGGCATCTGGTGGCGTGGCCTGACCGCCGCCGGTGCCGCCGCCGGCATCGTCGCCGGTGGCGGTACCGCCGTCGGCGCGGTGCTGTGGACCGTGCTGGGTCCGCCACTGACCGGCTGGCCGGCGGTCCTGGTCGCGCAGCCGGCGGCCTGGACGGTGCCGCTGGCGTTCGCGGTGATGATGCTGGTGTCGGTGGTCACCCGGCGGCGGTTGCCAGGTCAGGTGAACGCCCTCATGCTGCGACTGCACGCGCCGGAGAGTCTGCGCCCGTGACATGCCTTCGGCTGCCGTGACGTGCCCGCGGCGAGGTCGGTCGGGATCGGTGTCGCCGTCGTGCCCGGGTATGAGAGCCGGATCGTCCCTCAGCGGGAGCGTATCCGAGGTCCCGCTGGTTACCGTCGGACCATGACAGATGCTGCCCAGCCCGGCGGGCAGGCGCTCGTCCTGCGTGGCCTGGCCAAACGATTCGACGACAAGGTCGCGGTAGCCGGGGTCGAGCTGGAGGTCCCGGTCGGCTCCTTCTACGGACTGCTCGGCCCGAACGGTGCCGGCAAGACCACCACGCTGTCGATGGCGGTCGGGCTGCTACGGCCGGACGCCGGTCACGCCCACGTCCTCGGCCACGATGTCTGGGCCGACCCGGTGCGGGCGAAGCAACTGCTCGGCGTACTGCCGGACGGGGTGCGGCTGTTCGACCGGCTCACCGGTGCCGAGCTGCTCGCGTACCACGGTCTGCTGCGCGGGATGGACCCGGCGGTGGTCGACCAGCGAGCCGGCGAACTGCTCGACGTGCTGGCGCTCGACGACGCCGGACGCACCCTGGTGGTCGACTATTCGGCGGGCATGAAAAAGAAGATCGGGCTGGCCTGTGCGCTGCTGCACGGACCCCGGCTGCTGGTGCTCGACGAGCCGTTCGAGGCGGTCGACCCGGTCTCCGCCGCGCTGATCCGCGACATCCTGCAGCGGTACGTCGTCGGCGGCGGCACGGTGATCTTCTCCAGCCACGTGATGGCTGTGGTCGAGCGGCTCTGCAGCCACGTGGCGATCCTCGCCGACGGAGTCATCAAGAAGGTCGGCACGTTGGACGAGGTACGGGCCGGGCGGTCGCTGGAAGAGGTCTTCGTCGACGTC
This sequence comes from Solwaraspora sp. WMMA2080, assembly GCF_027497395.1. Classification (GTDB taxonomy): domain Bacteria; phylum Actinomycetota; class Actinomycetes; order Mycobacteriales; family Micromonosporaceae; genus Micromonospora_E. The sequence goes on from NZ_CP114910.1 coordinate 4,641,697, forward strand.
GTCGGTGGTCGCACGGCCACCGGGGAGGAACTGGCATGGCTGTGACCGGGCCGCCCGCCGACACACCGACTCCCGGCTCACCCGCCGTCGGTCGGCGGCCGGTGCGGGCCCGGCACTTCGTCCGCCTCAAGCTGCGGGTGATGGGCAACAACCTGCGAGGTCAGGGCTGGCGGATCGCGTTGTTCATCGGCGGGATCATCGCCGGGCTGTGGTTCGCCGGCAACGGCTTCCTGATCCTCGCCGCGCCGGGGTTCATCGACAGCGAACAGGGCATGTTGCTGGCCGCCGGGTTCGGCGGCACCCTGCTGGTGCTCGGCTGGCTGCTGCTGCCGCTGGCCTTCTTCGGGGTGGACGAGACGCTCGACCCGGCCCGGTTCGCGTTGCTTCCGCTGCGTCGGCGGACCATGGTCACCGGGCTGCTGGTCACCGGACTGATCGGCGTGCCGTCGATCGCCACCGGGCTGGCCACCCTGGGGCTGGTGCTCAGCGCGGCGCTGCTCGGCGGCCCGTTGGCCGGCGCCGTCCAATTGGTCGGGGCCGCCGCCGGTCTGCTGCTCTGCGTCCTGGGCAGCCGGGCGATAACCAGCGCGTTCGCCGGCATGCTGCGGTCGCGCCGGGTGCGTGACCTGGCCGCGGTGCTGCTCGCCGTGCTGGCCGCGTTGCTCGGTCCGCTGCAACTGCTGGTCATCGGTGGACTGGGCAACGCCGACTGGGACCAGTTGGCTGAGGTGGCGGGAATTCTCGGCTGGACTCCGCTGGCCGCCCCGTACACGATGGGGTTCGACGTGGTCGACGGACGGCTCTGGGCGGTGCCGATCAAGCTGGCGGTCACCGCCGCCACCCTGGCCGGCCTGTACCGGTGGTGGTCGAGGTCGCTGGAGTCTGCGATGGTCGGCACCGCGAGCGGCGGCCCGGCCAGGGCGGTGGCCGCTGCGTCCGGTACCCCGGTGAGTCAGCTGTTCCCCCGGCTGCTCGCCCGGACCCCCCGCGACCGGTACGGCGCACTGGTCGCCCGGGAGGTGCGCTACTGGTGGCGGGACATGCGGCGACGGGCCAACCTGATCACCGTCGCCGTGGTCGGGGTGTTCATCCCGGCGTTGATCAACGTCGGCGGTTTCAGCGCCTTCGCCTACGACCCGGACGGTTCAGTGGGCGCCGGACCGGCCGCGTCGGCGACCAGCGTCAGCATCTCGATGCTCTTCGTCGGTGCGCTCGCCGCCGTGACCCTGGCCAACCAGTTCGGATTCGACGGCAGCGCGTACGCGGCGAACGTGATCGCCGGCGTGCCGGGGCGGCTGGAGCTGCGTGCCCGGGTGGTCGGGTTCTCCGTGTACATCGTGCCGCTGCTGGTGGTGATCTCGGCCGGTCTCGGGTTGTTCCTGCGCGAACCCGGCTGGATCCCGGTCGCCGCCGGGACGCTGTTCGCCGCGTACGGTGCCGGGTTGGCGGTCAATCTGATCGTCTCGGTGGTCGGTGCGTACTCGCTGCCGGAGACGTCGAACCCGTTCGCGTTGAACAGCGGTGCCGGCGTGGCGAAGAGCATGCTGGCGCTGGTGGCGATGGTCGCGTCGGCGGCGGCCGCAGTGCCGATCGTGCTGGCCACCGCGCTGCTCGGCGAGGTCTGGTACTGGTTTGCCCTGCCGGTCGGCGTCGGATACGGCCTGGGTGCGGTGGCCCTTGGCCTGTACATCGCCGGTGACCTGCTGGAACGACGGATGCCGGAGCTACTCGCCACGGTGACGCCGCGCCGGTGACTCCCGATTGGGCCACAATGTTTCACGTGAATCATCCCGAGCCCGGTGCCGAGATCCACTATCGCGACCCGTTCGCCACGGCGAACGAGGACCGTTCGCCCGCGCGGCGGCTACGTGGCCGGCTGGCCGCACCGGTGACGCTGTGGACGGCCGGTGGTGGGTCGGCTCCGCTCGCCGGACTGACCGTGTCGTCGACGGTGCTGGCCGAGGGTGACCCGCCTCGACTGCTCGGGCTGCTCGACGAGGAGTCGCAGCTGTGGGAGGTGCTCCGCGAGTCGGGCAGGTTCGCGATGGTTCCGCTGAGCCCGGCGCATCGACAGCTCGCGGACCGGTTCGCCGGGCTGATGCCGGCACCGGGCGGACCGTTCAAGGCAGCGGACTGGCAGGCCACCGGGTACGGCCCGGTCCTCGCGGGGGCGAGTGGGTGGGCGGGCTGTCGGCTCGACGACGTCCGACCGTACGGGTGGGCGGTGCTCGTGGAGGCGACCGTCGAGACGGTCACGGTCAGCGACGAAGGCAACGCCGGGCCGCTGATCCACTATCGCGGCCGGTACCGGGAGCTCGGCGAGCCGCGCGGTCGGTAGCCCGGTCCGAGTCGCGCAGCCGGGTATCTCGGTCCGGACCGACCCGGGTGGCAACCGCAGCCCGGCCGGGGCACTACCACTAGGCTCGGGGGCATGCTGCCTGTTCCCCGATTCGGCGACGGCCACCGAGTGCTGGTCACCGGAGGTGCCGGTTTCGTCGGAAGCCACCTCGTCGACCGGTTGGTCGGGCGTGGTTGTGCGGTGGTGGCGGTGGACAACTTCGTCACCGGATCCAAGGAGAACGTCGCCCACCTCACCGACGAACCCCGGTTCACCCTCGTCGAGGCGGACATTTCGGATGGGTTGCCGGATCATCACCCAGCGGTCCGTCAGCGGTTCGACGCGATCATGCACCTTGCCTCGCCGGCCAGCCCGACGGACTTCGCGACCCTGCCGATCGAGATCCTCCGGGTCGGCTCTCTCGCCACGTTGCATCTGCTGGACCGGGCGGTCGCCGACCAGGCCCGGTTCATCATGGCGTCGACCTCCGAGGCGTACGGTGACCCGTTGGTGCACCCGCAACCGGAGACCTACTGGGGCAACGTCAACCCGATCGGGGTGCGCAGCGTCTACGACGAGGCCAAGCGGTTCGCCGAATCGTCGACGATGGCGTACCACCGGTACCGCGGCCTGGACGCCGGCATCGTGCGAATCTTCAACACGTACGGGCCCCGGATGCGGCCGGACGACGGCCGGGCCATCCCCACCTTCATCAGCCAGGCGTTGCGCGGCGAGCCGATCACCGTGCACGGTACCGGCACGCAGACCAGGTCGATCTGCTACGTGGCGGACCTGGTGACCGGGATCGTCGCGCTGCTCGACTCCACCGAGACCGGTCCGATCAACTGCGGCACCGAGCATGAGCTGACCATGCGGGAGCTGGCCGAGCAGATCGTCCAGCTGGTGGGCAGCTCGTCGACGATCAACCTGGTCGCCCGCTCCTCGGACGACCCGGAGATGCGCCGTCCTGACCTGACCCTGGCCCGTACCAGGCTCGGCTACCAGCCGACGGTGGACCCGCAGGACGGGCTGCGCCGCACCATCGCCTACTTCCGCCAGCGACTCGGCTGATCGGCGGCGTCGGTCCGGGAGTCGAGTCGTCGGCGGGCGAGCGCCCGGTACGTACGCTGGAGGCATGTCAGCCAGCAACCAACACGGTGACCGGTCAGTCAGCAGCCGCCACGGTGGCCGGACGGTCCCCGGCCGGACGACCGGTCCGGCCGGCACCGCCTACGGGTCCTCGACAGGCCGGGCGCAGGTGCCGGTCGGCGGTCGTGGCGGCAACCAGTACGGTGCCCCGCCGCGCCGGTCGCGGCCCCGTTGGGGGCGCATCGCCCTGGTCGGCGGGGTGGCGTTGGTGGTGCTGGCCCTGTTCGCCAGCGGCGGGCTCTGGGCGTACGCCCGTGGGCTGGACCAGGACCTGGGGCGGACCGATCCGTTCTCGCAGATCACGCAGGGGCGGCCGCCGGCTGCGGTGGACGGCGCGCTGAACATCCTGCTGATCGGCACCGACTCACGGGATCCGGACGCCCCGGTCGACCAGGCCGGCAAGTGGCGGGCGGACACGATCATCGTGATGCACATTCCGTCGTCACACGACCGCGCCTATCTGGTGTCGATCCCGCGTGACCTGTACGTGCCGATTCCGTCGGACGCCGCCGCGGCCTGCGAGACCGGCGAGCGGGCCAAGATCAACGCTGCGTTCGCCTGGGGCGGCATGCCGCTGGCGGTACGGACCGTGGAGTGCTTCACCGACGTGCGGATCAATCATGTGATGGCGATCGACTTCGCCGGTTTCGTCGAGGTCACCGACGCGCTCGGCGGGGTCGACCTGACCGTCGAGCAGGACACGACGTCGATCCACAAGCCGTACCGTCAGTTCAGCGAGGGCGTCAATCACATGAACGGTGCCGAGGCGCTGGACTGGATTCGCCAACGCAAACAGTTTCCGGACGGTGACTTTGCGCGTATGCGTCACCAGCAGGAGTTCCTGCGCGCACTGATGGACAAGGCTGTGAGTTCGGGCACACTGTCGAACCCGGTCAAACTGAATGCGTTTCTCAAGGCGACGACCCAGGCGGTAACGGTCGACCAGGGCTTCTCCCTGGTCGACATGGCACTGCAGTTCCGCAAGCTACGGGGGGAGAACCTGCACTTCCTGACCAGCCCGCACAACGGCAGCGAGACGATCAACGGCGAATCGGTGGTCGTCTCCGACCGGGAGCAGGCATTGTCGATGTACCAGGCGATGGCGGCCGATCGGATGACCGCCTGGGTGCAGGCCAATGTCACGCCAAGCCCGGGTGCAAGCGACTGACGGCCCGGGGTCGGTGACTGAGTGGACATCGTTGGTCGTCAGCCGGTGACTGGCCAATACGACACAAATTTGAAACCCGAGCAGGGTCGATAAATCGACCAAGTTTCCGTACAGTGGGCTCGCCCTATTGTCTACGCCCCCCAGGAGCAGGCATGCCGGTCCAGACCCGTCGACGTTCGACGTCGACCGAGTCGGGGAACCCGCTCGCCGCCCGTGGCTCGGCCGGGCGTCGGTCGAGCGGCCGGTCGGGTCCGGGCTCCGGCCGCAGCGGCTCTGGCCGGCGGCCCCGCCGCAAGGACCCGATCTGGGCCCGCACCATGGTCGTGCTGGGCGCACTGCTGATGATGCTCAGCGGCACCACGATCGTCGGCAGCAAGTGGCTGATCGCCCAGGCGACCAGTGGGATCGAGCAGTCGAACCTGCTCGGCGTCGCCGGCAAGACCGACGCCGAGGGCGGTGACAGCCTCGAGGGCCCGATCGACATGTTGCTGCTCGGCATCGACCACCGGGGCAGCTGGGCAGAGTCGGACACCCGGGCCGACACGATCATCATCCTGCACATTCCCGCCACCCACGACCAGGCGTACCTGATCTCCGTCCCCCGGGACACCGAGGTCGAGATCCCGCCGTTCGACAAGAGCGGGTGGCCGGGTGGGGTCGGCAAGGCGACCGAGGCGTTCTTCCACGGCGCGCAGAACGGCGCCGGGCACGCCGGTGGCGCCCAGCTGATGGCGGAGACGATCAAGAACCTCACCGGGGTCAGTTTCGACGGCGCCGCGATCATCAACTTCAGCGGCTTCAAGTCGGTCATCGACAGCCTCGGCAGCGTCCGGCTCTGCGTCGACGAGGACACCCCGTCGATCCACATGACCCTGGTCGACGGCCAGCCGATGTGGAACTCCGACGCTGCCAAGGTCAGCGGGGAGAAGCAGCAGGTCGTGCACAAGAAGGGCTGCCGCGAGATGCAGGGCTGGGAGGCGCTGGACTTCTCCCGGCAGCGGTACGGGCTGGACAACGGCGACTACGACCGGCAGAAGAACCAGCAGAAGCTGATCAAGGCCATGGCCAAGAAGGCGATGGCCAGCGGGGTGATGACCAACCCGCTCAAGCTCAACGAGCTGATTGACGCGGCCGGCAAGGCGTTCGTGCTGGACACCGGCAAGGTGGCGCTGCCGGACTTCGTCTTCACCCTGCGTGGGGTGGCCGCCAACGACCTGGTCATGCTGCGGACCAACGGCGGCAGCTTCAACGGCAACAGCGCCGGCCGGGAGAACATCGATCCGCTCAGCCAGGACATGTTCCAGGCGGTCAAGAACGACAATCTCGCCGAGTTCATCCTCGCCAACCCGACAGTGCTGGCCGGCCAGGAATAGCCGGAAGCCGGCTGTCCCATAGGCTGTTCGGCATGCATGGATCACCGATCCCCACCGTCGACGTCCCCGACGTCTCCGCCGACGCGTACCTGCTCGACGTGCGCGAGCCCGAGGAATGGTCCGCCGGGCACGCGCCGGGCGCCCACCACCTGCCGATGATGGAGATCCCGCACCGGTTGGCCGACATCCCGAAGGAGGGCGACGTGGTGGTGGTGTGCCGGTCCGGCGGCCGGTCCGGGCAGGTCGTCGCCTACCTCAACCAGCACGGCTGGGACAACGTCCGTAACCTCGCCGGCGGAATGCAGGACTGGGCGGCGCACTCCCGGGCGATGGTGAGCGAGTCCGGCGAACCGCCCCGGGTGCTCTGACCGGCGGCCCGACGCGAGTTGCCCGGCACCGGCGGCCCGGCACTGCCCAAATCCGCCAGCACCGGGCAGACTCGAAGCATGCCGGAACGCCCCGACTATCCGAGTCTGATCGCTGGACACACCGTCGTCCTCGACATGATCAACAGCGGTGAGTCGGGGCTGCCGATCCTGCACCACCTGCTGCGGCTCGCGCAGCGTGCACTCGGCGCCGCCGGGACCTCGTTTGCCGAGTACGGGCCACGCAGGGGACGGATCATCGCCGCCACCGGCGCCGCCGAGTGGTCGGTCGGCCGTCCCGTCGACCTCGACGAACCCACCACCGCCCGGCTGCTCACCGGACCGCGGACCGTCGAGTTCCCGGTGACGGCGCTCACCGCTGCCCTGGCCGACCAGATCGCCGGCCGAGGACTGCACCGGATGCTGATCGCGCGCGCCGAGATCGGCGGGGTGCTGATCGGCAGCCTGCACGCCTACTACCCGGATCCGGACCGCAGCGCCGGCCCTGACCATCACACGCTGATCGCCTACCTGGCGTCCTGCATCGCCCACCTGTACGGCGACCAGACCGGGCTGCCGGTGCACGGCGACGGGCCGGTGGTCGCCGCGCTCGCCGACGGACTGGCCATCGTCGACGACGAGTCCTGCGTACGGCTGTGGAACCCGGCGGCGGAGCGGCTCACCGGCAGCACCGCACAGGACCGGCTGCACCGACCGATCCCGTTCCCGGTGCCACCCCCCGGACAGGTCGTGGACCATCAGCTGCCGGACGGCCGGTGGCTGCGGATCACCTCCGGGGAGCTACCGGGCTTCGTCGCCTCCCGGGTGGTCACCTTCCGGGACATCACCGACCAGCACCACCGCGACCACGACGTCGACCTGTTCATCGCGGTCACCAGCCACGAGCTGCGCACCCCGGTCACCGTGATCAAAGGGTACGCGGAGACCCTCAGCGACCACTGGGAGTCGTTGACCGACCGGGACCGACGGGAGGCCGCCCGGGTGCTGGGGCAGCGGGCCACCGAACTGGCCCGACTGGTCGACCGGCTGCTCTCCGCCGCCAATGACTCGGGACCGGCGGTCGGCGCGCCGTCCGCCCCGTTCGATCTGGTCGAGACGCTACGGGCCGCTGTCGAGAATCTGCCCGCCGGACTGCGTCAGCGGCTCACCGTCGAGCTGCCAGACGACCTGCCGAAAGCGGCCGGAGACCGGGCGAGCCTGACCACCGTACTCACCGAACTTGCCACCAACGCCGACAAGTACTCGCCATCGGGCAGCCCGATCGAGGTCACCGCCATCGCCGACGAACGCTCGGTGGCCTTGCGGATTAGTGATCGCGGCATCGGGGTACGTCCGGAACACGTGGAACGAGCGTTCGACCGGTTCTGGCAGGGCGAATCGGGCGACCAGCGCCGTTACCCCGGTGCCGGACTCGGCCTCTACCTGGTCCGACAGATTGTCGAGCGCCAGCACGGTTGGGTGTCCCTGCGGCCCCGTGACGGCGGGGGTACGGTCGCCGAGGTGCGGCTGCCCCGCAGCTGAGAGGAGGCGGCGTGACCTCGGCACTGGCGGGACGGGCATGGAGCGTGCTGGTACCGCACCATGCCAGCGGCGCCCGGTTCGCCCGTCACCAGCTCGCCCGGACGTTGGCCGACAGGATTTGCCCCGACTTCCTGTCCGACGTGATGACGGTCGTGGCCGAACTCGTCGGCAACGCCGTACGGCACGCCCGGCCGCTGCCGGACGGGATGATCCGGGTGACCTGGCAGCTGACCCCGCGCCGGCACAGCCGCACGGTCCTGCTGCGGGTGACCGACGGCGGGTCCGGGGACGTGCCGCAGGTCCGGACCGCCCCGTCGGACGCGCCCAACGGCCGCGGCCTGGGCATCGTCGTCGCCCTGGCTCGCCGGTGGGGGGTCGAGCCCGCAGGCTCCGGCCGCTGCGTCTGGGCCGAGATCGGCGAGCCGGAATCCGGCTGAGCCGAGCCGGCACCGGGTCGCGCCCCACCTGGACCCGGGCGGATCCCTCGGCGGCGGGCCGGTTCCTCTAGGCTGTCTGGCCGTGGGCAAGCGCCGAAAGCAGGACCGGGCCGCCAGCGGCGGCAAGCGGGAGAAGATCCGCGACGTATTCGTGCCCCGGCCGTTCGCCGGGCTGGCCGACGAGCCGGACTGGGTCGCGCTGCGCGAGCTCGTCCCGGCGGCCACCGCGCCGCTGACCCTCGAACCCGAGCTGGCCGGCAAGTACGCCGACCGGACGGTGACGCTGGCCACCGTACTGCCGATGGCGGCCCCGGCTGTCGTGCGGGCCGACGGCCAGATCATGATCGGGCTTCAGCGGCACGCCCAGTCCGGGGACGTCTCCCGCGACCTGGCGGCGGCGCTGCTGGCCGCGCTGGAGACCGAGCCGGGCGACACGGTCCCGGTGCCGCCGCTGCCCGGCCCCGGCCCCCGGCTGCAGGACGTGCTCGCCGACGGGGCGCTGACGGTCCAGGTGCACGACAGCTTCGCGTTCTGGGTGGAGCCCGAAGCGGCCGCCAACCCGGCGGTGCAGGCCTCCCTGGAGCGGGCCGACGCGTCCATCTATCCGACGACCCGGATGGCGGCGGCGCCCGCCGCGTACTGGTGCCGGGTGGGGGAGCGGGCGCACGTGCGCTGGGTGCTGCCCGGTGACGAGGACCGGACGCTGGACACGCTGGCCCGGCTGAGCGCCGCCGGTGACCTGCCGATGGGTCCGCAGACCCGGTTCGCCGGCATGTTCCGGGCCCACGGGCTGCTGGTGCCGGTGTGGGACCTGCCGTCCGGGCCGGAGGCCGCCGAGTGGGAGCAGCCGTTGGCCGAGTTCGCCGAGCGGCTCGCGGCGGCGGCCGGCGTCACCGATCCGCTCGACGCGGCCGCCCGCCGGTCCCGGCAGGGCCTGCTGGGCCGGCAGCTCACGCTGCGCTGACCCGGCGGCCGGTCACTCGGGCCGGAGCGGATCGCGGACCAGCGGTGCCGACATGCACCGTGGACCGCCCCGGCCGGACCCGAGCTCGGCGCCGGGGATCGTCACCACCTCGATCCCGGCCCGGCGCAGCTGCGAGTTGGTCGCCGTGTTCCGCTCGTACGCCACACACACCCCCGGGGCCAGCGCCAGGGTGTTGTTTCCGTCGTCCCACTGCTCCCGTTCCGCGGTGACCGGGTCCAGCCCGGTGCCGACCAGCCGGAGCCGGTCGACGTCCATCGCGTCGGCGGCGGCCCGCAGGAACGGCGCGGGTCCGGCGACCTGCAGGTCGCCCGAGGCGGTACGGATCACCGTGTACGCGGCGAGCTCCTCGGCCATCGGCGGGTACATCAGCACCGCGTCCACGTCGACCAGCGTGCAGATGGTGTCCAGGTGCATGGTCGCCCGCCGTTGGGTGATCGGCACCACCAGGACGGTGTGGGCCAGCCCGTCGCCGAGCACCCGCCGGGCCAGCCGCTCCACCCCGGCGGGTGTGGTCCGTTCGCCGACGCCGACGGCCAGTACGCCAGGGGCGAGCAGCAGCACGTCTCCGCCTTCGACGTGTTCCTGGTCGGGCCGGTGGATCAGCTCGGTCCCGGCGAACCGGGGGTGGTGCCGGTAGATCAGGTCGGTGAGCCGGCCCTCCCGGCGGCGGGCGCGCATCGCCAGGCTGGTCACCGCGACCCGGTCGCGGATCCAGACCGATGAATCCCGGGTGAACAGCAGATTGGGCAGCGGGTCGATGATGAAGTCGTGCTCGCGCAGCAGGGCATGCACCAGCCCGGCCGGCCGGTCGTCGCGGCGGGGCAGTTCGCCACGGGCCAGGCCGGCGACGAGCACCCGGGCCAGCCCGGCCGGGTCGAGGTAGGCGAGCTGCTCGGCGACCCGGTCGCGCAGGGTCTCACCCAGCCGGCGGCCGGCCAGTACGGTCGCCACCGCCTCGGCGCGGGCCGGGCTGGCGGCGAGCGTCTCGGCGAGCAGTTGTTCCAGGTAGAGCACCTCGACGCCGCGCTCGCGCAGCACGGCGGCGAACGCGTCGTGTTCGGCCTGGGCGCCGGCGACCCAGGGGATCGCGTCGAAGAGCAGGGCCCCGCTGTTGCGGGGGGTCAGCCGGGCCAGTTCGTTGCCCGGACGGTGCAGCATGACCACCCGGAGGTGGCCAACCTCACTGTCGACGTAGTGCGTCACACTCGCAGCCTATGGCAGTCGTTTGGCACCATCTGTTGAAAGAGTCGTGGGGTGAATAGGGCATTCATCCCTACTCACTCCGGCCTGGCGTCTTGCTTCAGTACCGGTGTCGCCACGTACGGTAGTTGGTAGTCCATCGTCCAGGGGACCTTTGCCGGAGGTCGTGATGACTGTCTTCCATGAGCGCCGCGTGCTGCCCGCCCAACGGGCGCTGCCCCACCGAGCGGACGAACGGGCCATGGAGGAGTCCCCACCTGGCACGCTGGAGGCGATCCGGCCGTCGCCGATGGAGTGGGCCCGACGCCGTCGGGCCGAGCGCGGCGCCAAGCGGATCGAGGCGGCCGGCGCCCGCGCGCTGAACCGTTTGGACCAGCTCGGCCCGTCCTGGCACGTGGTGCACTGGCCGCGTACCGACAGCCCGGACCGGATGCTCGGGCTGGAGACCGCCGGCCGCGAGGAGCGCGCCGGGTTCCTGGCCATCGGGCCCAGCGGACTCTTCGCGGTCACCGTCGTCGACCACGGCCGCAGTCGGGTCCTGGTCGCCGGTGACGTGGTGCAGATCAACGGCAAGCGACCGACGTACGTCGCCGAGGCCCGCCGGGATGCCAAGCGGGCGAGCAAGGCGATGTCGGCCGCGGTCGGGCACACCATCCCGGTCGCCCCGGTGCTCACCTTCGTCGGTTCCGGGGTGATCAGCGTGTACGGGCTGCCCAAGGAGTGCATGGTCACCACCCACCGGGAGCTGGACCGGCTGCTAATCGCCGGAGGCACCCGGATCAGTTCGGCCACTGCCGAGAAGCTGTTCCAGGTGGCCCGGCATCCGGAGACCTGGCTGACCGCTCCGTTCCGCTCGGCGACCGACTACCGGTGGTACGGGGCCGGCCGTTCAGCCGCTGACAAGCCAACCAGCCGGCGGTAGCCTTCGGGGCGAAGGCGCTGACGACCTCTCTGTGGCGTACGTCCCGTTGCCGGCCAGCTTGTGACGACTGCACCCGCTATCCAGGTCCGTCCGATCCGGCGCCTGCTCGGCATCAGTCGACGGACCCGCCAGAGACCGGATAGCGTTGCTGTTGTCCGGTTGAGTCAGGGGAGGCGCGGGTGGCGCACGTCGAGCTCTCGATCTCGGAACCGCTGGTCCCCCAGGCCCGCGAGCCGATCGAGCCGATGCGCGTGGACAACTTCCAGCTGTGGGTGGCCACCGCCGCTACCGCGCTGGAACCGTGTCTCGTCCTGCGCCAGGATCTGACCGTCGCCGCGATCTCCCGGTCCTGCTGCGACCTGCTCGGCCTCGGCGAACCCGGCCAGATCGAAGGCCGGCCGCTGCTGGCCGGCCTGCGGCTGGTCGATTTCACCGCGCAACGCGGCGAGCTCGACGAGACCGAGGTGGACAAGATCCCGCCGCTGCTCGCGCTCAGCTCCGGGCGGCTCGCCCGCGGCCTGCTGCGAGTCGACAGTGACGCGGCCACCGCGCAGGGCGACGGCACCGTGGACGCGATCGCCACCCCGGTGTGGATCGGCAAGAAGGTGACCGGGTCGCTCACCTTCTTCGCCCCGATCACCACCGCGTACTCGGCCGGATGACCGGCCCGCCGGTCGACGCCTCTGCCGTACGCTGCCCTCATGCTCGACCTGGACCTGCTGCCAGCGGAGTACGCCGTCTGCCGCCTACCGGCCGGATCTTCGCTGCCGGCCGAGTTCCTGGCCGGCCCCACCGCCGGAGTCGTCTCGGTGACCTGGACCGAGGACGAGGTGTCGGTGATCTGCCGCACCGACCGGGTGCCGCCCGACGCCAAAGTCGAGACGCCATGGCGCTGCCTGCGGGTGGTCGGCCCGCTGGACCTCGCGCTGACCGGGGTCCTCGCGTCGCTCGCCGGCCCGCTGGCCGAAGCCCGGGTCAACATCGTGGCATTCTCGACCTTCGACACGGACTATCTGCTGGTGCCGACGGTCCGGCTGTCCGAAGCCCTGGCCACGCTGACCGGCAGCGGTCACCGGGTCGCCGGCGCAGCCGTACCATGAGCTGGTGCTGTCCGCACGTCAACGGTTTCGGACCGGCAGCCGGCACCCCGTCCGGCGCAGCCGGGCACCCGGTCGTGGACTGCTGCCGATCAGCGCGGCGCTGGTCGGCATATCGATACTCGCCGGTTGCGGTCGGCCGCCCGGGGTCGACGCTTCGACGGCGGACCCGGCGCCGGCGCCGGCACTGACCGGCCCACCGTCGAGCGCACCGCCAGGTACGCCCACACCGTCAGCGTCCGGTGTGCCGTCGGCCTCTCCGAGCCGTTCCGCGCCGGCAGACGGCTTCCCGGTGGCCGTCGCCGTCGACTGCGCCGGGCGGCCATCCGCCGCCCAGGTGGTGGCGCTGCTGCGCCGCACCGACGGGCTGCTACCGGCCGGCGTCCAGGTCAGTGTGCCGGTGGCACCCCGCTGCGCCGGCAGTTGGCAGTACACCGTGGTGCAGATCCCGTCCAGGGAGCCGTTGCAGGTGGTCACCGAAGGGTCGCCGACCTCGTTCACGTTGGTCACCGCCGGTACGGACGTCTGCGTCATCCCGGTCCGGGTCGGCGCGCCGGCCGGGATCCGTACGCTCGCCTGCGAGTCGGTGCCGATCCCGCCGACCACTCCGTAAGCTGGCCGGCATGTCCGTCCCCGCGCCGACCCGATTCGCCTTCCTCGGCCCCGAAGGCACCTTCGCTGAGCAGGCCCTGCTGACGATCCCGGCGGCCCGGCAGGGCGATCGGGTTGCGGCCCGCAGCGTGCCTGAGGCGCTCGACGCGGTCCGGGCCGGCAACGTCGACGCGGCCCTGGTGCCGTTGGAGAACTCGGTCGGCGGAGCGGTCGGCGTCACCTTCGACGAGTTGACCAACGGCCAGCCGCTGGTGATCACCCAGGAGGTGGTGCTGCCGGTCGACTTCGTGCTGGCCGCACCCGCCGGCACCTCGCTCGAGCGGGTCCGCACCGTCGCCGCCCACCCACAGGCGTCCACCCAGTGCCGGTCCTGGCTGCGCCGGCAGGTCCCGAACGCCGCCGTGGCCGACGTACTGTCCAACGGTGCGGCGGCCGTCGGTGCGGCGGCCGGTGAGTACGACGCGGCGATCTGCGCGCCGATCGGCGCCAGCGCCCACCGGCTGACCGTGCTGGCCGACAAGATCGCCGACCACGCCGACGCGGTGACCCGGTTCGTCCTGGTCCAGCGCCCCGGCCCGCCGCCGACCCCGACCGGCGACGACATCACCACCCTGGCGGTCTACATCGCCCACGACCGGGTCGGTGCCCTGCTCGCGGTGCTGATGGAGCTGGCCGTCCGCGAGGTCAACCTCACCCGGATCGAGTCCCGACCGACCGGGGAGGCGCTCGGCCGGTACGCCTTCTTTCTCGACTGCTCCGGGCACGTCGCCGACGACCGGCTCGGCGACGCGTTGCGCGGGCTCCGGCGGGTCTGTGCCGACGTGCGGTTCCTCGGCTCCTACCCACGGCACGACTGGCCGCCGGCGGCCGGCGGCCGCACCACGGGTGGGCCGGCCGGCCGGCACGACGACGAGTACGCGCAGGCAGCCGCCTGGCTGGCCCGGGTCCGCGCCGGCCAGCTGGACTGAGCCAGCCCGGATTGAGCCGCCCGGACCGAACCAGCCGGACCGAGCCGCCCGGACTGAGATCGGACTACTGGGGCATCTGGCCGGCGCCGCGCACCGGCGGCTCCTCGGACGGCTGGACGATCACAAATCCCTGGCCGGCGAAGCTCATCGTGAACGCCTCCCCGGTGCGCCGGCCCAGCAGCGTACCGATGCCCAACTGCTCGGCCCGGTGGTAGCCGGTCTGCAGGCCGGCCGACCAGCAGACGGCGGCCTGCGGGTCGACGTAGGTCGGCTGGTCGACGGAGAGCACGACCGGGGTGCCCTTGGTGGTGATGGCGAGCCGGCCCTGCCCGGTGAAGACACAGTTGAACAGGCCAGCGGAGGAGGCGAAGCCCATCCCCTGAACCATCCGGATGTCGTACTGCAGCGTGGAGTCGAAGGCCAGCACGCTGGAGCCGTTGATGGACAGCGCGTCGCCCGGCTCCAGGTCGATCAGGTGCACGTCGGCGGCCTCGTTGGCGAGGAACACGTCACCCTGGCCGGTCAGCTTCATCAGCGGTACGCCTTCGCCGGTGAGCTTCTGCTTGATGAAGTTGCCGAGACCGCCGGAGCCGAGTGCCTGGAACTGCACGTGGCCCTGGTAGGCGACCATCGAACCGGTCCGGGCCATCGCCTCGCCGTTGAGCTCGATCTTCAGCAGTTTGGAGTTCTGCAGCCGCAGCCCGGGCTGGGCGGACTCCTTCTCCAGGTGATCGGCGGAGAACAGGGCACTGCGCATGGGTTCCTCCTGGTCAGGTTGATCGACCGAAGGGTAGGTAACCCGCGCAACCGCACGTCATCGCCCGGCCGGACCATCCTTGGTCAACCCCAGCCCAGGTCGTGTAGCCGTTCGTCGTCGATGCCGAAATGATGGGCGATCTCGTGCACCACGGTGATCGCGATCTCGTCGACCACGTCGGCCTCGGTCGCGCAGATCCGCAGGATCGGGTGCCGGAAAATGAGAATCCGGTCCGGCAGTACGCCGGCGTAGTCCCAGCCCCGACTGGTGAGCGCGTGTCCCTCGTACAGACCGAGCAGCTCCGGCTCGCCCGGCGGGGTGTCGTCCTCGACCAGGATCACCACGTTGCTCATCAGCCGCAGCAGCTCGGCCGGAACCTCGTCCAGCGCCTCCCCGACCAGCTCTTCGAAGCGCTCGCGGCTCATGTCGACCGGCATCGGTCCATTCTGCCGCACGACCGGCCGCCGGGGACGATCCTGGGCTTGTCCAGGTATCGACGACCGTGCGATCGGTCGACGGGTCGGACAGGCCCAGGATCGTCAGGGTGGCGTCGTTGGCGAGCGGTCAGACGGAGAGACTGGCGTTCAAGGTGATCTCGGCACCCGGCGACAGCAGACGGGAGATCGGGCAGTTCGCCTTCGCCGCCTCGGCCAGCTTCTGGAAGGTCTCCGGATCGACGCCGGGCACCTCGCCGACCGTCTCCAGGTCGATCCGGGTGACGGTCATCCCGGCGTCCGTCTTGTCCAGGTGCACGCTTGCGGTGGTCTGCACCGACGTCGGGGTGAACCCGGCGTCCGCCAGGCCCTTCGAGAACGCCATCGAGAAACAGCCGGCGTGAGCGGCGCCGATCAGCTCCTCAGGGTTGGTGCCCTCACCCTCCTCGAAGCGGGACCGGAACGAATAGTTCCCCTCGTACCCGCCCTTCCCGGTGCGGATAGTGCCAGAACCCTCGGTCAGATTGCCCTGCCAGCGGGCAGATGCGGTACGGATAGGCATGGGCATGACGCTAGCTCACCTCGATGCCCGACGCGACGATGCCCGTGCAAGGTCACCGAGGAGGCTCGGACCCCGATGCCCGACGACGATAGCCGCCGCGGCGGCGCGGAACCCGTACCACCCCGGACCACGCCGGTGCCGCCGGCGGTCCGAACCACACCGGCTCCGGCACCGGCGTCCTCCGGCCCGCCGGCCGACCAGCCGGCGGTGCTCGAACTCGGCGGCGACGCCACCCCGCCGGTCGACGGCCCCGACCCGGGCTCCGGCTCCGGCCCCGGACGCTGGACGGCTGTCACCGACCGGCTGTCCGGCGCGACGGCCGCGACGGTCGACCGGGCCCGTACCGTGGCCGGGACCCGACTCGGCCCGGCCGGCCGCGGCAACCTGCCGAGCCTGCTGCTCGCCGCCGTCGGGGTGCTCGCCGCGGCCGGCTCGCTCAGCGGCGAATGGCTGGACTTCGAGATCCCCGGAATCGACGCCGGAAACGGCGGTTCCTACGCCGACACCGTGCTGCTCGCCGAACTCGGCACCTACGGCACCGGGTACCTGCTCGGCCTGCTGGCGTTGCTGGTCTGCACGGCACTGACACTGTTCGGCTCCCACCGGATCCGACCCGACGTACGGATCGCCGGGCTGACCACCGGTGCCGGGCTGCTCGCCCTGCTGGTCACGGTGATGCTGACCGGCGACCAGCTGATCCGTTCGGCGTTGCGGGTACCCGCCGAGGTGGAGGTGCAGGTGGCTGTCGGTACGGCGGTGACCGTCGGCCTGATCGGCGTCGGCGCGCTGCTGCTGGCGCTGTACCTGGCCGGGCGGACCACGACCGGCCGTGGCGGCACCGGAGGTGGCGGTGCGGTCGCCGACGGTGGTGCGGATCCCGGCCCGGAGCCGGGCGGGGGTGCACCCGCCGATCTGACGGTTGGGCCGACCGCACCGTTCGTCCGGCCGGACAACCCGCCGCATCAGACACCCCGCTGGTGAGGACGTCCCGCTGGTGAGCCGGCCGAAAACCTGCGCGCGGGCCGATACGGCGGGCCGGTATCGTTGACTCCCGTGATCGATCTCCGACTGCTCCGTGACGACCCGGACCTCTTCCGTGCCAGCCAGCGTGCCCGCGGCGAGTCCGAGTCCCGGGTGGACGATCTGATCGCCGCCGACGAGACCCGCCGCGCGGCGGTGCAGGCCTTCGAGGCGCTGCGCGCCGAGCAGAAGCAGCTCGGCAAGCGACTGCCCCGGGCGGACCCGGCCGAGAAGGCCGAGCTGCTGACCCGTACCAAGGAGTTGTCGGCCCAGGTGAAGGCGGCCGAGGCTGCCGCCACCGAGGCTGAGCAGGCGCTGCGCCGGGCGCAGTTGGCCTTCCCCAACCTGATCGAGGCCGGCGCGCCGGCCGGCGGCGAGGACGACTACGTCGTCCTGCGGGAGGTCGGTGAGCGCCCCGACATCGACAATCCCCGCGACCACCTGGCGCTCGGTGAGGCGCTCGGCGCGATCGACGTCGAACGTGGCGCGAAGGTCTCCGGCAGCCGCTTCTACTACCTGACCGGCGTCGGCGCGCTGCTGCAGCTCGGTCTGCTGCAGCTGGCCATCGCCCAGGCCGTCGAGTACGGCCTCACCCCGACGATCACCCCGGTGCTGGTCAAGCCGGAGTCGATGGAAGGCACCGGCTTCCTCGGCGAGCACGCCAGCGAGATCTACCGGCTGGAAGCCGACGACCTGTACCTGGTCGGCACCAGCGAGGTGCCGCTGGCGGCGTACCACTCGAACGAGATCCTGACCCTGGACGGCCCGACGCGCTACGCCGGCTGGTCGTCGTGCTTTCGGCGGGAAGCCGGCTCGTACGGCCGGGACGTGCGCGGCATCCTGCGGGTGCACCAGTTCGACAAGGTGGAGATGTTTTCCTTCTGCCCGCCGGAGCAGGCGCACGAGGAGCACCTGCGGCTGCTCGCCTGGGAAGAGGAGATGCTGGCGAAGGTGGAGATCCCGTACCGGGTGATCGACGTCGCCGCCGGTGACCTCGGCACCAGCGCAGCCCGCAAGTACGACTGCGAGGCGTGGGTGCCGTCGCAGGGCCGCTACCGCGAGGTCACCTCCACGTCGAACTGCACCACCTTCCAGGCCCGCCGGCTGAACATCCGCTACCGCGACACCGACGGCCGCACCCAGCCGGTGGCCACCCTCAACGGCACGCTCGCCACGACCCGGTGGCTGATCCCGATCCTGGAGAACCACCAGCAGCCGGACGGCTCGGTACGGGTACCGAAAGCGCTGCAGCCGTACCTCGGCGGCCGCGACGTCCTCGAACCCCTGGCCACCGCCTGAACACCGTGCAGGTGCCGTTCCGGCCGTTGCCGGTCGACCAGTCCGACGTCCGCTACCTGCACGGCCCCGACTCGCTACGCCAGCCCGGCGTGCCGGCCGGCCGGACCATCGAGTTCGACTGGGCGGACAGCGCCGTCTACCCGGGTACGTTCCGGAAGTTCTGGGTGCACCTGCCGGCGCGGTACGACCCGTCGCGCCCGGCTGCCCTGTTGGTGTTCCAGGACGGCTGGTGGAACCTGGACCCGGCCGGCGAGGTCCGTGGCAGCATCGTCCTGGACAACCTGATCCACTACGGCGACCTCCCGCCCACGGTCGGCCTCTTCGTCGACCCCGGAGCTCTGCCTGACGATGGTGCTGGCGTTGACGGTGCTGGTCCTGGCGCTGGCGGCGGTGGGCGCAGGCAGCGCAACGTCGAGTACGACGTTTTCGACGACCGCTACGCCAACCTGCTGTTGAACGAGATCGTCCCGCAGGTGACGGAGCGCTTTCCGATCACCGATGACCCGGAGCAGTGGGGGATCTGTGGCATCAGCAGCGGCGGGAACTGTGCCTTTACCGCTGCCTGGCTGCGCCCGGACAGGTTCCGCCGGGTGCTCTGCTGCCTGTCCAGCTTCGTCCAGATGCCCGGCGGCAACCCCTACCCCGAGCTCATCAGGGACACCCCGGGCAAGCCGTTGCGGATCTTCCTGCAGGCCGGGCACCGTGACCTGAATTGGAACGAGCCGGAGGACAACTGGCTCGCCAGCAACCTGCGCGTCGCGGCCGCGCTGGCGGAAGCGGGGTACGACTTCCGGCTCGTGCTCGGCGACGGCGGCCACCACCCGAACCACAGCGGCGTGCTGCTGCCGGACGCCCTGCGCTGGCTGTGGCGGGTCGATCCATGATCAGGTGAGGCTGACGCACGTTATTCTCGCGTTTGACGTGCGTCAGCCTCACCTCGACGCGTTCTCAGCTGACTTCGCCCTACTTAGGTTCAGCCACGAACACGCCGACGCCTCCCGACGGTCACCCGGCGCGGCGGCGGCCCGGACTCCGGCGAGGTCGCCGCCTTCCTCGAACGGGATCGCCCACGACCTCGGCACTCTGTACGCCGGACTCGACCGCACCTACGAACAGAACGACCGGATCAAGGACACGCTGCGCCGCTGGCAGTCCAGCCGGGCCACCGCAGCTGGCTCGTGAACGCGCCTGCGGAGAGGGAGCGCCCTACTTCGGTTCGACCGCTACCCGGTCGTCGGCGCGCCTTCGCCGACTGGACACCTGGGCGTTACCTGAATCTCATTCGGAGTGCACGCACACCATCCACCCTGGGTAGCCGCAGTCAGGTGCCCCACCTCGGCGAGGTGGCAAAAGGCAGGTCAGAGCAGGCCGGTCGGGTATCATGACGCATTGCGAAGCGGGAAGCACACTCCCGCCAATGTCGCTCCACGACCTCGGAGACTCGCATGACGGTGACGAGCCGGTTCGCACGGCCAGGAACGAGTGTTTGGCCGGTGACCGAGCCGAACGGCGAGGTCAGCCGTGGCAATTCCGGCCAGCCCCTCGACGTGACTATCGTACTTCCCTGCTACAACGAGCAAGACCACGTAATCCGGGAGATCGAACGGATCACAGATGCGATGGACAACAGTGGCTACGAGTACGAGCTGCTGGCCATCGACGACGCTTCCACCGACCATACCCTGCAGGTTCTGCAGGAAGCCCAGACGCGATTCCCGCATCTTCGGCTGATGCCGTTCCACCGCAACGGCGGCTCCGGCACCGCACGTCGGATCGGCAGCCAGCAGGCCCGTGGCGAGATCGTCGTATGGACCGACGCCGACATGACGTACCCCAACGAGCGGATCCCCGAACTGGTCCAGATGCTCGAAAAGGAACCCGCCATCGACCAGGTGGTCGGTGCCCGGACCAGCGAACAGGGCACGCACAAGGTGCTGCGGGTCCCGGCGAAGTGGCTCATCCGCAAGGTGGCGGAAGGATTGACCGGAACGTCGATTCCAGACCTCAACTCCGGTCTACGGGCGTTCCGGCGGCAGGTTGCCCTGCCGTATCTGCGTCTGCTGCCCCCCGGCTTCTCCTGCGTCACCACCATCACCATGGCGTTCCTGCACAACCAGCACGAGGTCCGGTACCTGCCGATCGACTACGCCAAGCGCTCCGGCTCGTCGAAGTTCCACTTCGTCAAGGACGCCTACCGCTACATCCTGCAGGTCCTACGGATGGTGATGTACTTCAACCCGCTCAAGGTGCTGATGCCGCCGGCCCTGTGGCTGCTCGCCCTCGGTATCGGCAAGGTGATCTACGACGTCGTGGCCAACCCGGTCAGGATCGCGACGAACACCATCATGATCGTGATGACCGCGCTGATCATCGGGGCGGTGGCGCTACTCGCCGACCTCATCGTGCGATCGCGGTCCGACGGATGACCTCGCCCGGTTCCAGTGCGGCCGACCAACTTGCCCACCCCGGTGAGCAGCCCGGGAACGGTTCCGACAAGCATCCGCCGGAGCAGTTGACCGGCCGGTCCGGTAGCCCGACGGAACCGGGCCCGGCCCCCACCGAGGGGGGAGCCACGGTCAAGCGGGTCGATCGGTGGGGTTGGTTCGGCGTCGCCGCGATCACCGCTGTGGTGGCGGCGACCTGGATACCGCAGCTGGCGCTGCCGTTCGGCGACAACCACGTTGGGCGGATCTTCGCCCGGCACGGGCTGCACCTGCGCAATCTGCAGGAAAAGGGCCTGGTTGGCTCGTCGTTCAGCGCCGACTGGTCGCCGTACAGCGACCAGGCGTACGCACATCATCCGCCGCTGCTGAACATGCTCGACGCCACCTTCGGTCTGTTGCCGGGTAGTGGCGCGTACGAGATCCTGATCGGCCCGTTCCTGCTTGGCCTCCTGGTGGTGCCGGCCGCTGCGGCACTGCTCCGGGCATTTGCGATTGCCTGGATCCCCACCCTTGTCGCGGTCGGGACGATGGCGGCGACCGGGTTCTTCTGGTTGTACAGCCCGCTGATGTTCGACATGGGGCTGATCCTGGCCATGTCCGCCACCATCGTTGCACTACGCAAGCGTGCCGATCCACCGCGTTGGCTGGTGGTCTGTGCCTGTGTCACCGCGTTGCTCGCGACCCTGGCGTCCTGGCCAGGGATCGGCCTGGCGGCGGTTCTCGGCCTGTGGTTGTTTGCCGCCCGCCGGCTGGACCGGGTGACCGTCGCGGTCGGAGCCAGCATGGTGCTCGGCGTCCTGGTCAGCCTCGCCTTCATCGTCGGGGTCAGCGGTATGGAGGACCTGACCAGCCAGACCGAGTTCCGTACGGCTGGTGGGGGGTTCACCGCCCGACAGTTCCTGGTCCGCCAGCGCGACTACGCGACCGAGCTGCTGCCCACCTGGTACCTGGTGATTTTCCCGATCGCCGCCGTCGCCGGTCTGTTCGTCCGGCGGACCCGGTTCTACCTGCTGGTCACGCTCGCCTTCGTCGGGGCGTGGGTGATCGGGCTGAACAACGGGTCGTTCATCCACGACTACTGGGCCTACCCGGTGCTCATTCCCGGTGTGGTCGCGATGGGCGCCCTGTTCGATCTCATCGTGCGGCGTGTCCCGACGCTGGTGTCGGCGAGCGCCGGTATCGCGGCCGGGGTCGGCCTGTCGGTCGCCTTCGGGGCGATAGCTCTGGGGCCGACGGCCCGGGACTACGTCTACGAGCCAGCTGACGCCGGCCGGCTGGTCGACGCCTACGCCCCTGGTCCCCAGCAGCAGCGTGCCTGGGTGATGAACATCAGCACCCCCCGGTGGGTCGCCTACTACTGGGATCTGCCACCGGCGGTGATGAGTCCCGACGTGCTGTCGCAGGCACAACCGGATGATCTGATCCTCTTCCGCACCGACCTGCGTCAAGGATGGGTGCCGGAGTCGGTGCCGGTGGTCGACACCGAGGGCCGGTACGGCCTCTTGCGGGTCGCGGACATCCGATCGGCGCTGCCGGCCGTCGACTGATCCGACAGACGCCGGCACCTTAGATCAGGCTGAGACGGCGGGGCGGGTCGCCACGGCGACCAGCCCTGGCCCATGCCCCGGGCGCAGCCGCTGAACCGCCGCGAACGGCGCAACGGCGGCCCTGATCAGTGTTCCGGCCAGCGCTCCGCGTGGCTGGAAAAGCCGCCCCGAGGTGTGTGTCCGGTCCTGCGCGCTCTCCGCCGCGGTCGCGGTGCGCCGGGCAGCGAGTCGGTCGCGTACGATGTCAAGGATGTAGCCCAGCGGCCACGCGTAGTGGATGATCCTGATCTGCTCGGCACCGGCAGCGGTGAGGACCTCGTGCAACTGGTCGGCGGTGTACCGCCGGTAGTGCCCGGCCAACACATCGGACGGACCGAACCGGTGCGGATCGGCCGGCACCGACAGCAGCAGCTGCCGACCGGGACGGACCAACGGGAGCCAGGCCGCGAGCGCGGCGGCATCGTCCTCGATGTGCTCCAGCACCTCGAACGCACAGACCAGGTCGTACGTCGTGCCGGCCGGCGCCTTGCGGTGATCGCCGTGGATCACCGTTCCGCCATGCGGGGTGATCCGCTGGTGTGCCACGGCGAAGCTCTGATCGTCCGGCTCGACCGCAGTGTACGGCGCTGCGCCGGCCAGGTAGGTGCCGACGGCTCCGAGCCCGCAGCCCAGTTCCAGGATGTTCGTCGGCTGCAGGGCCGCGATCTGCCGGCGGACGATGTCCCAGCGCAGTGCCGCGCGCGGGGACAACGGTGGTCGGCCCGGAGCGCTCATCGGCCCGCCACCCTGTCGGCCGTCGTGAGGCTGCCGGCACGCTGCCGGACCGGCTCGGTCACCGCGGCAGCCTGGAAGCTCTCGTCGGCCCGGCGGCCGGCGGCCTGCTGCCATCGGCGCAGCGCAGGCCGGTCCGCGGCCAACGACCGAAGTTCGGCCGCGATCGCCGTCGAATCGCCAGGTGGCACCAGGATGGCCGCTTCGCCGAGCACCCGCCGCTGCGGCGCAGTGTCCGAGGTCAGTACGGCGCAGCCGGCGGCGGCCCCTTGGAAGACCTTGGTCGGCACGACGTTGAGGGCCTTGTCGGTGGTGCCGAAGATGCCCAGCGCCACATGGTGCCCGGCCACCAGGGCCGGAAGCTCGTCGGGGGTGGCCCAGTCGATCCAGGTAACCCGAGGGTTGCCGGCTGCGGCGGCGCGGCACTCGGCGTACTCCTGGCCGGTGCCGACCATGGTGACCTCGACCGACTCGTCCGCCGCGAGGTCGGCCAGAGCTGCCCCGAGCACCGCCGTGCCGTGCAGCGGGGTGTACAGACCGACGAAGATGGCCCGCAGCGGGCCGGACACCTCAGCGGCATCCGGCCGTCGGGCGGCGAACCACTCCCGTCCGGCGCCGACCAGCGCGACCACACCCTTGTCGGCTGCCGCAGGGGGCAGCGCAGCCGCGTGCTCGGTGGTGTCCACCACGACGAGGTCGGCGCTGCCGAGCGCGCCGTCGTCGATCGCACGCATCAACCGACCCTTGATCCCACCGCCGGTGGCGAGACCGCGGTCACGGGCCGTTCCAGCGGCCGAGACGAGATGGTCCAGCACGATCGGGGTACCGGGAAACAACCGGCGGGCCAGCCGTACGTCGAAGTGCCCCAGATACCCGACCAGAACCGCGTCGACCTTCCCGGGCCGGCGGAAGCGGCGGGCCCGCCAGGCCAGCGAAGCCCAGCAACGGGCCAGCTTGACCGCGAGCAGCGGCAGCCGCCAGGGTTGGCGCAGCATCGCGACCCGCCCGGCGGTGTCCAGCCCCAGCGGGGCGTTGAGCTCGATGACGGCGTCGCCGGCCGCTCGCAGACCTTCGATTAGCACGGCGACGCGGGGATGACGTTGGGCTTCGTAGGTCCCGAACACCAGCCAGCGCACGGGCGCAGTCTAACCAGGTTCGGATCGGCTGTGGTGAGCGCTGTCCACCTCGTCGGTCCGGTCAGCCAGGCCCGGCTGACGAGGTTCGCCGCCGGGGAACCGGTTGGCCAACAGCACCGCCACCGCCGGTGCGGCTACATCGACCACGATCATCAACAGCCGGGACACCACGGCCGCGACCAGAGCGATCGGCTGGCTCACGCTCACGCTGAGGATGACCACCAGCGCGGCCTCCCGAGGTCCGGCCCCGGCCGGCGCGACGATCAGCAGGAATCCGATCGCCCAGGAGCCGGCGAACGCGGCGATCGACAGGAACACCAGGTGGGGGCCGTCCGCTGCGCCGAGACCCCGCAGCAGCGCCCAGATGTGCCCGCCGTACGCCAGCCAGGCCAGTACCGACCAGAGCACCGACTGGCCGATCCCGCTCAGCGACAGCGGCCGCGGCATCGGCTCGCGGCGGGCCAGGCGCATGGCGATCGCCAGACCCCGGTTGAGCAACGGAGGCCAGAGCCCCGCTGCGGCCAGCGGCAGGGCCAGCAACGCCCACCAGTAGCGATCGAAGGCCGCCGGGCTCACCAGCGGCAACAGACACACCGTAAGGAGCAGGCCGGTGCCGAGCGAGACTGCCATGACCAGCAGCGCCGCTGCTGCGGAGGATCGACCGGGAACCTGGTAGGTCCGGCCCAGCCGGGCCTGGGTGAGCATCGGCCACAGCTTGCCGGGCAGGTACTTGCCGAGCTGTCCGACAAAGAAGACCCGCATGCCGGCACCGAGTGGTATCCGGCTACCGAAGTCGGCGAGGATCGCCCGCCAGCTCAGGAAGTTGCACCACAGCGCGACGATGGCCCCGGCGGTGGCCAGGAGCAGACTGGGGACGGTCAGGTCCGTAGCGGTGGCTCGGACCTGCGACCATTGGCTGGCGAGGGCCCAGCCGATGAATCCGGCGAAGGCACCGACCACGGCGACCTGCAGCGCTCGTCTCAGCAGACTGGGACGGTGCGACGCCGGCGGATGCACGCCAGGCACCCTACTCGTACGTCGGCTGTGGTCGCTGGTCACCCCGGCCCGGTCGCGGCACCGCGCGGCCCCCGCCCATGCCGTCCGCCCGCCGCCTGCGTCCCGGCCCTGGTCAGTGTGCATCCGGTCTTCGCGCGCACGTCATGGCCAGGTCACGGTACGCGAGGTACGGTTGCTGACCCGTCGACCCGTCGACCCGGGGATCAAGGAGGACAGCATGCCGCGCTCCGGTCTACCCAAGCTGATCGCCACCGACCTTGACGGCACCCTGGTCCGCAGCGACGAGACCGTCTCCGCGTACACCCATGAGGTGCTGGACCGGGCCCGGTCGCTCGGCATCCCGGTCGTCGGGGCGACCGGCCGCGGACCCCGGCTGATCGAGTTGACCCGCAACGACATCCGGGCCGCCGACTATCTGGTGATGGCCGGCGGCGGGCGGGTGGTCGACCAGAGCGACCCGACCGGTGTACGGGTGCTGCGCGACGAGCGGCTGTCCGCCGACGTGCTGGCCCAGCTGATCACCGAGCTGGAGGCGGCAGTCGGTCCGCTGATCGTGATGGTCGAAGCGTCTGACGAGCACGAGGCGCCGCTGTGGGGCGACTTCGACCCGCAGTGGCGGTACCCGGAGCGGTTCGAGGCCCGTACCAGGCAGCAGTGCCTGGCCACCGACGTGATCAAGGCGTTCGCCCGGACCCCGTCGCACGACGTCGACGCGCTGCTCGCCGCCGCGGTGCAGATCGTCCCGCCGACGCTGGCGACGGTCACCCAGGCCGGGCTGGGCTTCATCGAGATCTGTCCGCCCGGCGTCGACAAGGCCAGCGGCCTGGCGGTCGTCGCGGAGTCGCTCGGCGTCAACCCGGCGGACGTGCTGGTCTTCGGTGACATGCCCAACGACCTGCCGATGTTCGCCTGGGCCGGGTGGTCGAGGGTGGCGGTGTCGAACGCCCATCCGACAGTACGCCGTGCCGCCGATGAGGTTACACTGCGTAATGATGATGACGGCGTAGCGATTTACCTCGACCGGCTACTGTCCGGAGATGGAAGTGCATCCACGTCTGGTCGCCACCGACCTCGACGGGACACTGCTGCGGCCCGATAAGTCGCTCAGTGCCCGGACCGCGGCTGCGCTCGACGAGTTCCAGCTGCGCGGCGGGCGGGTGGTGCTGGTCACCGGTCGGCCGGTGCGCTGGCTGCCGGCCGTGTACGAACAGTTGCGGGCCCCGGTGCCGGCGGTCTGCGCGAACGGTGCCGTGGTCTACGAGCCGCGTACCGACACCGTGCTGCGCGCCGACCCGCTCGCCCCGGAGATCATGGCCGAGGTCGCCCGGCGACTGCGCGCCGAAGTCCCGGATGTGGTCTTCGCCGTCGAGGTGGAGGATGGCCGGTTGATGCGGCACGGCACCGACTGGCCGGCGCACTGGAACAGCGATCACCCCACCGCCCGGCAGGTCACCGACTCGACGCGGCTGCTCGCCGCGCCGGCGGTGAAACTGCTGGCCCGCAGCAGCCACGATGACCCGGAAGTGTTCGTCCGGATCGTCGCCGGAGCGCTCGCCGGGCTGGCCGAGGCCACCCACTCGTCGAAGTCCGGGTTGGTGGAGATCTCAGCTGCCGGGGTCACCAAGGCGGCCGGGCTGGCCTGGCTCTGCGCCCGTTGGCAGATCGGTGCCGCCGACGTGGTCGCCTTCGGCGACATGCCGAACGACGTCCCGATGCTGACCTGGGCCGGGCAGGCGGTCGCGGTGGCGAACGCCCACCCGGCGGTGCAGGAGGTCGCCGACGCGGTGACGGCGTCAAACTCCGACGACGGGGTAGCCGCGTACCTTGAGCAGTTGCTGGCGCAGAGTCAGAGGTACTGGCCGGTGCGGGTGCCGCCGCCCTCGCCCGGCTGACCGGCCTGGCCCGGCTGCCCCGGCATGCCGGGGATCATCCCGCCCGGGCCGACCGGCAGCGCCGGACGCCCGCCGGAACGCATCTGCTCCAGCTGCAGCCGCGCCGCCATCTGCTGGGCCATCAGCGCCGCCTGGATGCCGTGGAACAGCCCTTCCAGCCAGCCGACCAACTGGGCCTGGGCGACCCGCAGTTCACTCTCGCTCGGGGTGGCGCCGTCCTCGAACGGCAGCGAGATCCGGGCCAGCTCCTCACGC
Organism: Solwaraspora sp. WMMA2080; assembly: GCF_027497395.1. GTDB lineage: Bacteria > Actinomycetota > Actinomycetes > Mycobacteriales > Micromonosporaceae > Micromonospora_E. The sequence continues at coordinate 4,668,987 of NZ_CP114910.1, forward strand.
AGCTCCGGTGCCAGGCCGTCCTCCAGCTCGGTGATGGAACGCCGGTGGATCTCGCGCAGCCGCTGCCGGCTCGCCTCGTCGAGCGGGGCGGCGCGGACCTCCTCCAGCAACTGTTTGATCATGCTGCCGATCCGCATCACCTTGGCCGGCTGCTCGATCAGCTGCGACGGGTCTTCCGGGTCGACCGGCTCGTCGCCGGCACCGGTGGCCCCGCTGGCGTCACCGGGGGCACCTGCGGCACCGGCACCGCCGACGTTCACCGTGCCGACCGGTCGTCCGTCCGGGCCGACCACCACCACCGCGCCGGGCCGGCCAGCCGCCGGGCCGGACTCGTTGGTCTCTTCCGGGGAGCCTGACGTCTCGGTCATAGGCTCCATCTTGACGCAGCACCAGGGCCGGCCGCTCGCCGGTCCCCCGATCACGCCGCCCGCCGGCTCTCCGATCACGCCGCCCGCAGGTTTCCGGTTCACGCCGCCCGTCGGCTCTCCGATCACCCCGCCCGTCGGCGGCGTGAACCGGCAGATCACCTACCATTGACTGGACGCAGCCGAGCGGGTAGAACGCCGAGTGGACCGTCGACCAACTCGCCACCGTCGGCGTGCTCCGCCTGCGCGACCGATCGTCGTACCCATGGGAGAGGACCACCCCTGTGCCTCACATCGACCGTCGGCAAGCCCTGAAGCTGCTGGCCGCGCTCGGCGCCACCGGGCTGGCCAGCGCCTGCAGCGTCGGTACGGGTGACGACTCGAGCGAAGACGACGGCCCGGTCAGCGACCGGCCGGTACGCATCGGGCTGATCGTCCCGCAGACCGGCGGTTACAAGCCGATCGGCGACGAGATGCTCAACGGCTTCCAGCTCTACCTGGACACCAACCAGCAGCGGCTGGGGGGCCGCCCGGTCGACCTGGTGATCGCCGACGAGGGGGAGACCCCCGAGTCCGGGCTGGCGGCGGTCGACTCGCTGCTCCAGCAGCAGGTGCTGGCGCTCACCGGGGTGGCCAACTCGGCGGTGATGCTCGCCATCCGGGACGCCGTGGAAGAGTCCCGGGTGCCGTTGGTCGGCTCGAACGCCTCGCCCCGCAGCTTGCAGAGCGTCGTCTACATCTGGCGTACCTCGTACGTCGCCGACGAGCCTGGCCTCGCCCTCGGCGGCTACCTGGCCCGAGAGGTGTCCGCCAACGGCGAGGTGGCGATTGTCGCCGCCGACCAGCCGGCCGGCCGCGACGTGGTGCAGGGGTTCCGGGAAGGCTTCGGCGCCAGCGACGAGCGGATCTCCGGGGCGGTCATCTGGGCCAACGCCACCCCTAATCCGGGTCGGGACACCTTCACCGAGCCGATCCAGGAGGTGATCTTCCGGGATCCGGAGGCGGTCTACTGCCACTTCACCGGCTCGGCGGCGGTCGAGTTCATCCGGCAACTGCGCGACGCCGGCTTCGAAGGTCCGATCTACGGCCCGGGCTTCCTCACCGAGGGCAACGTCATCGACCAGTTGGGCGAGGAGGCGAGTGGCATCGTCACCGCCCTCAACTACTCGGCTGACCTGGACAATTCGGCCAACCTGCAGTTCGCTACCGGCTACCGCAAGCGGTACGGGGCATCGCCGACCACGTACGCGATGTCGTCCTACGACGCGGCCCAGGTGCTGGACAAGGCGATCCGATCCGCCGGATCGGGGGTCACCTCCCAGGAGTTGAACCTGGCGCTCGGCCGGGTGGGACAGATCGACAGCCCGCGCGGGCTGTGGCAGTTCAACCAGCCGCGTACGCCGCAGCAGAAGTGGTACCTGCGTGAGGTGCTGCGCGACGGTCCGGTGCTGTCGAACGTGCTGATCACCGAGCTCGCCACGCTCGGCTGAGCGCCACAGTCAGCCGAGCGCCGGACTGGACTGGGCTGGAACCGTGGGTCAGCCGCGCAGCTCGGCGACGCAGCACTTCACGCTGCCGCCGCCCTTGTGCAGCTCGGTGAACTCGACCAGCAGCGGCTGGTAGCCGGCGGCGGCCAGCTTGCCGGCCATCCTGGTCGCCTCGCTGTTGACCACCACATACCGGCCGTCGCTGATCAAGTTCAGCCCGAAGGCCAGCGCGTCGGACCGGTCGGCGATCACCGCGCCGGGGAACAACTGCCGGAGCACCCGCTGCGACGCGGGGGAGAAGGCCTGCGGGTAGTAGGCGACGGTCTCGTCGTCGAGGGCGGCCAGCGCGGTGTCCAGGTGGTAGAAGTGCGGGTCGACCAGACGTAACGACACAACCGGCCGGCTCAGCGTCTCCTGGAGCCGGCGGTGCGCGTCCGGGTCGGTACGGAATCCGTAGCCGGCGAGGATCGTGCCACCGTACGCTCCCGGCAGGTAGGTGAAGTCGCCTTCGCCCTCGTTGGTCTCGGTGGGCCGCACGTACCGCCAGCCGAGCTCCTCGTAGAAATCCCGATGCGCGATGGCCTCCGCGGCCCGCTGCGGGTAGGTGAACCGGGCCCCGAATACAAGGCGGTCGACCGAGAAGGCGCCGTTGGCGGCGTACACCATGTCGGGCAGGTCGGCGCGGGCCGGCAGCAGCCGAACCTGGTGCCCGATGCCGGTCAGCGTCTCGCGTAGCCCTTCCCATTGTTTGACGGCGAGTTCGGTGTCCACCGGCAACTGAGGGTTCATCCACGGATTGATTGCGTACTCGACGGCGAAGTGCTCCGGCGGACACATCAGGTAGGTCCGGGGCTGCCCGGCGGCAGCGCGCACATCGGTCACGGGAACCAAGAGTAGGTATGCTGTCACACAATAAGAAGTCTCTATCGTTGCGCCTGGAGGGCTAAACGTTGCATATCGACGCCGTGGACCAGCGAATCATTGCGTCGCTGGTGGCCGATGCCCGTTCGTCCTACGCGGACATCGGTGCCCGGGTGTCGCTATCCGCCCCGGCGGTCAAACGTCGGGTCGACCGGCTGCGGGCGGCCGGGGTGATCCGTGGCTTCACCGCCGTCGTCGACCCGTCCGCCGTCGGCTGGACAACCGAGGCGTTCATCGAACTGTTCTGTACCGGGCGGACCACACCGGCCCAGATCGCGGCGGCCACCCGCCAGCACCCGGAGGTGGTCGGGGCGTACACGGTCAGCGGCGAGGCAGACGCCCTGGTGCACCTGCGGGCAGCCGACATCGCGCACCTGGAGCAGGCCCTCGAACGGCTGCGGGCCGAGTCGTTCGTCACCGCCACGAAGAGCATGATCGTGCTCTCCCGGCTGGTCGACGCACCGCCGCCGGTCGCCGTCCCCGACCCACCGGCCTGACCGGCCCGTGCCCGACCCGCTGACCTGTCCGGCAAGTGCCCGGTCAGGTCAGAGGTACATGCCGGTGCGGTGATCCCCGGCGTCGCCCCGGGACGGCTTGTCCCCGTCGCCGAAGAACCGCTTGCCACCGAACTCGCCGTGCAACCGGTCGTCCAACTCGTCGGCGAGACCGGTCATCACCTGCACCGCGAGCATCAGATGAGTGGGCTGGAAGTTGCGGCCGAAGACCGGCACGGACGCCCACACCGTGTCGTTTGTGCAGTACAGCCGCCCGATCGGCATCCGGTTGGTCAACTCGGACAGCTTCACGTACAACTGCTCGGTCGGCTCCACTTCGGTCAGCACCGGTGAGAAGACGTCCACCAGCGGCGGATTGTCCCGGATCCGGACGAAAACCATCGCCGAGCCGGCCCGGATCCCGATGTCGCCGTCCGCGTCCACGTGCAGGTGCTCCGGGGTGCTGCGCATCATCGTCGCGACCACCGTACGGACCCGGTCGTCGAGCGGCAGCGCGTCACCCGGACCGTCGTCACCGTCGTCAGGCAGCGAGTCGCCGGTCGGCAGCCCGAGATGGTCACCGAGTGACGACGCCGGTCGGGCGGTGCCGAGCGGCTCGACCTCGATCGGCGAGTCGCTGTCGTCGTTCACCGAGTAGACGACGAAGGCCGGATGCGGGGCACCGTAGACCTGGCGCAGCGTGTGGGTGATCACTGAGGCCAGCCGGGCGACGTCGGTGGTCGTCGTGGCCAGCCCGAAGTTGTCACCGCAACCCGGCACCACCCCGGGCGGCGACCAGCCGAGCGCGACCAGCTCGGCGACGGCGTCCCGGCCCATCCGGTAGTCCGGCGGCAGGGTGGCGTTGCTCACCGCCGACGCGGTCAACCGGTCCTGCAGGCCGACCGAGACATCCACCGAGTAGATCGCGTCCCCGGTGCCGGACGCCGTCGGATCGAGGGTGAGCTCCACCTGTGCACCTGCCGGCAGCGTCGGCAGCATGGCGGCCAGCGCGGCGGCGAAGTCCCGCCACGCCTGGGTCACCTTCTCCCGCAGGTCGGCCGTGCTCGGCTCGTCGAGCAGGAGCGGCTCGTGCGCCGCCGGCTGACTCCCGGACGCCTGATCTCCTGTTGCCGGCACCTGCTCCCCCACGATGATCAACTCAGTCTCGTTGTGCGCACACCCTACCCAGGTGAGCCACCACACCGGCTAGCCCCAGCCGCCGTCGGATAACCGGCACTGGCCGGCCGTAGCTGCCGTACCGCCGCTGGCCTGCGCTTTCGGATGTAGCCGGCGGATCGCAGCACGTGAGAAGGTGGCGGCATGGCACGTTCCGCCCCCCGAGACGACGCCGGCGACCGCGACCTGCGGGTCGACCGGCCGGCGACCAGCGCGGCCGGACTGCCGGGCGTCACCCATGCGCTGCGCGCCGGCGTCGCCCAGATGGGTGTACGGCGTACCGCGCTCACCCTTGCGCGGGTCAACCAGCCGGGCGGCTTCGACTGCCCCGGCTGCGCCTGGCCGGAGCCGGCCGCGCAGCGCCGCGCGCACGCCGAGTTCTGCGAGAACGGTGCCAAGGCGGTCGCCGAGGAGGCGACCCTGCGCCGGGTCACCCCGGAGTTCTTCGCTGAGCACCCGATCAGCGAGCTGGCCACCCGCTCCGACCACTGGCTCGGCCAGCAGGGCCGGCTCACCCACCCGGTGGTGCGCCGACCGGGTGCCGACCACTACACCCCGATCAGCTGGGACGACGCGTTCCGGCTGATCGCCGACGAACTGCGGGCCCTGGACTCCCCGGACCGGGCCGCGTTCTACACCTCCGGCCGCACCTCCAACGAGGCCGCGTTCCTCTACCAGCTGTTCGCCCGGTCGCTGGGCACCAACAACCTGCCGGACTGCTCCAACATGTGCCACGAATCGTCCGGCATGGCGCTGCTCAGCACCATCGGCATCGGCAAGGGCTCGGTGACCCTGGACGACCTGCACCGGGCGAAACTGATCGTCGTCGTCGGGCAGAACCCGGGCACCAACCACCCCCGGATGCTCTCCGCGCTGGAGCGGGCCAAGCGGGACGGTGCCACCATCGTCGCCGTCAACCCGTTGCCCGAAGCCGGGCTGATGCGGTTCCGCAACCCGCAACGCCCCGGCGGCCTGGTCGGGGCCGGCACCCCGCTGGCCGACCACTTCCTGCAGATCCGCATCGGCGGCGACCTGGCGCTTTTCCAGGCGATCGGCGCGCTGCTGGTCGCCGACGACGCGGTCGACACCGACTTCGTCGACACCCACACCAGCGGGTACGCCGAGTACCACGCCGCCCGCGCCGGGCTCGACTGGTCGGCGGTGACCGCCGCCACCGGGCTGGACCGGGCCCAGGTCGTCGAGGTGGCGAAGCTGTTCGCCGCCTCCGACGCGACCATCGTCTGCTGGGCGATGGGGCTGACCCAGCGGCAGGACTCGGTCGACGCGATCCGCGAGATCGTCAACGTGCAACTGCTGCGCGGCATGATCGGCAAGCCGGGGGCCGGCCTCTGCCCGGTGCGCGGACACTCCAACGTGCAGGGTGACCGCACAATGGGTATCTGGCACGAGCCGCCGGCCTGGCTGCCGGCGCTCGGCCGGCGACTCGGCGTACCGATGCCGACCTCGACCGGGCTGGACACGGTCGGCGCGATCCGGGCGATGCGCGACGGCGAGGTAAGCGTCTTCATGGCCCTCGGCGGCAACTTCGCCGCCGCCAGCCCGGACACCGACGTGACGGTCGCCGCCCTGGCGTCGTGCGCGTTGACCGTGCACGTGTCGACCAAACTGAACCGCTCGCACACGGTGCCCGGCGCGACCTCGCTGATCCTGCCCTGCCTGGGCCGCACCGAACGGGACCGGCAGGCCGCCGGCGACCAGTTCGTCACCGTCGAGGACTCGATGTCGGCAGTGCACGCCTCCCGGGGCCGGCTCGCCCCCGCCTCCGACCAACTGCTCTCCGAGGTGGCGATCGTCGCCCGGCTGGCCCGCGCCACACTGCCCGACTCGCCGGTGCCGTGGGAGGCGTACCAGGGCGACTACCGGGCGATCCGGGCGACCATCGCCGACGTCGTACCGGGCTTCGCCGACTTCGAACGCCGGGTCGCCGAGCCGGACGGATTCGTGCTGCCGCATCCGCCCCGGGACCGGCGGACCTTCGCCACCGCGTCCGGCAAGGCCGCGTTCACGGTCAGCCCGTTGACCGTGATCGAGGTGCCGCCGGGCCGGCTGCTGCTGCAGACCATGCGCAGCCACGACCAGTACAACACCACGATCTACGGGCTCGACGACCGCTACCGCGGCATCCGGGGCGGGCGCCGGGTGGTCTTCGTCCACCCGGACGATCTGACCGCGCTCGGCTTCACCGACGGCGACCAGGTCGACCTGGTGTCGGAGTGGTCGGATCAGGTCGAGCGCCGGGCGAGCGCCTTCCGAGTGGTGAGTTACCCGACAGCGCGCGGCTGCGCGGCCGCGTACTTCCCGGAAGCGAACGTGCTGGTGCCGCTGGGCTCCACCGCCGCCGGGTCGAACACCCCGACGTCCAAGCAGATCGTCATCCGCCTGGAGCCGGCCTGACCTCGCCCGGGGCCGGCCCGACCTCCTCGCCGTCACCGTAGGCACGGGCCAGGGCGGCCAGCCGGGCACCGGCCTCGACCGGATCGGCGCCACGGCCGACGGCCAACCCCAACAGGTACGCGGTGACCGGCGCACCCGGTCGCAGCACGTTGTGCGCCACGTCGCGGGCCAGGTCCAGCACCACCGGCACCGGCACCTCGCCGGGGTCGAGCCCGAGTTCGGCGGCCGCCGACGCCACCCAGCTCGTCATCGTGTCGCTCATCGCACCCACCGTGTCGCTCATCGGACCCACTCCCGTGCCTGCCGGACGTCCTGGTCGGTGTCGCAATCGAACCACGGTGCCGCGCCGGCGCCGGGCCAGGTCACCTCGGCGACGGACAGGCTGCCGAGCAGCGCCCGCATCGACGCCCCGACGAGGCCGCCGTCGCGCTGTGCGGCGAGCCGGGCCACCGCCGCACGCAGCCGGTCGGTCCGCCACACACCGCAGAGCAGTTGCCGCCGGCCGGTGGTGTCGACGTAGAGCGCCCCGTCGACACCACCCGCCCGTACGGTCCGCGTCAGCAGGTCCACCGCGTCGGCGGTGAGCAGCGGCAGGTCGCCGGCGAGCAGCGCGACCAGACTGGCCGGCTCGGCGACCAGACCGGTCGGCTCGGCGAACGCGGCCGGGGCGGGGAGCGCGGCGAGGCCGGCGGCGGTGGCGGCGACCGGACCGGCCCCGGGCGGCTCCTCGCGTACCGCCAGGACACCCGGCGGCGGGTCGGCCAGCGGGCCGACGACGACGCGCGGGTCGGCGCCCGCGACGGCGGCCAGCACCCGGTCCCGCATGGCCACCCCACCGACCGGTACGTCCGGTTTGTCGACGCCGCCCATCCGTCGGGCCGCGCCACCGGCCAGCACCACCGCCGCGAATCCGGTCACGTCGCCGACGGTACCGCGAGGTGAAACCCGTCGGTGCGGTTGACATCGAAGCCGGCCGGCCGGGGCGTCCTTCCAGTATGGAGTTCAGGCTGCTCGGGAACTTCGAAGTGGTACGGGACGGCCGGCCGGTACCGGTGGGCCGGCGCCGGCAGGAACGCCTGCTGCTCGCCATCCTGCTGCTGGCAGCCGGTCGTCCGGTCGCCACCGATCGGCTGACCGACCTGCTGTGGGACGGTGCACCGCCGCCGAACGCCCGCGGTGCCGTGCACACCTACGTCGGGCGGCTGCGGGCCGCCCTGTCGCCGTACGGGGTGCGAATCACCACGAAGGGTGGTGGCTACGCGGTGCCGGCCGGGCAGGTCGACGCGACCCGCTTCACCGACCTGGCCCGGGAGGTCGCCGGCACCACCGCTGGACCGGGTGGTCAAGATGGTGCTGGCGACGTACCCGGACGGCTCGTCAAAGCGGGAGATCTACACCGGAGCGCTCATCTACCGGGTCACCAACACGTCTACCGGGGAGTCGGTCGAGGTGGACATCAGCGGCACCTCGGTGCTGAACATCCGGCCGGGCGGCTCCTACTCCAACAACGTGACCTGGCGGGTCTGGGGCCCGATCCTGCTGGGCATGCACGAAGGAAAGGGCAACTATCCGAGCGGCATGTACGTCCCGAACGGCATCTACACCGTGGATGTCAGCAAGTCGGGGTACCGGACGCTGCGCTTCACCGTCGGCAGCGCGCACAACATCTGCGACGATCTTCAGCCCTGACCTGCGGGAGCCCAGCCCGGACTCCGCCAACGGGAAACATCCACCCCCCGATGATCGTTGCCGGTGGTATGGACGATTCCGGGGTGAACGGACCCGACAGCGGAGACGAGACGTCCCACGCCGGCCCGGCCCCGGGCCGGCGTGGCGCGGTCCGGGTGGAACCGGGCCAGAAACGGGTCCGGGTGTACCTGCACGGCGAGGTGGTGGCCGACACGACCGCCCCGCTGCTGGTCTGGGAGAAGCCCTACTATCCGACCTACTACCTGCCGGCGGTGGATGTCCGCGCGGCACTCGTCGCGACCGGCGCCACCGAGCGGTCGCCGAGCCGGGGCACCGCCGAGATCCTCGACGTGGTCACCGGGGACGGCCGGACCGCCGCCGGAGCCGCCCGCCGCTACCCCGACTCACCGTTGCCGCAGCTACGCGACGCGGTACGGCTGGACTGGGCGGCGATGGACGACTGGCTGGAGGAGGATGAGCTGGTCTACACGCACCCGCGTGATCCGTACACCCGGGTAGACATTCTGGCCAGCAGCCGGCGGGTACGGGTGGAGCTGGACGGGGTGACGCTGGCCGATTCCGGCTCGCCCCGGATCCTGTTCGAGACCGGGCTGCCGCCGCGCTACTACCTGCCCCTGACCGACCTGCGGCGGGACCTGCTGATGCCGTCGCAGACCCGCACCCACTGCCCGTACAAGGGTACCGCCGAGTACTGGTCGGTGCGGCTCGGCGAGCGGACGTACGACGACCTGGTCTGGATCTACCGCGCGCCGCTGCCGGAGAGCCAGAAGATCGCCGGTCTGGCCTGCTTCTACAGCGAAAAGGTCGACCTGTACGTCGACGGCGTCGCCCAGCAACGGCCGCGTACGCAGTTCAGCTGAAGCCGGCGCGACACCCCGCCGGCCGTACGTGCGGTGCGTGTCGTCCGGTGGTCACCTTCCCCTGCTAACTTCTGCCCGTGGCGCAGGCAGACGGATCAACCGCAACGGACGGATCCGGGACGCTCGACGGTTCCGGGGCAGTCGGGCAGCCGGCGGGCGGTGTCCCACGGGTCGTCCGCAACGACTGGTCGTCGGTGGCCGTACCCGATCTGGACAGCTGGCGGCCCACGATGACGGTGAGCGTCGTCATCCCGGCCTACAACTGCCAGCCCACGTTGGATCTGACGCTGGCGTCGTTGAGCCGGCAGACGTACCCGGCGGACCTGCTCGAGGTCGTCGTGGCCGACGACGGCTCGGACCCGCCGTTGATCCTGCCCGAGGTCCGGCCGGCGCGGACGAAGATTGTCCGGGTCGGTGCCGACTGCGAGGCCGGTTGGGGGCGGGCCGCCGCCCTGCGCTGCGGCGTCGCGCACAGCACCGGCGAGATCCTGCACTGGCTGGACGCCGACATGATCGCCTTTCCCGAGCATGTGGCGGCCCAGGTCCGCTGGCAGCATGTGCTGCCGTACGCGGTCACCCTCGGCTACAAGCGCTTCGTCGACCCGGACGGCGACGGGCGGTGGCCGTCGGCGGAGACGGTCGCGCGGACGCTGGCTCGCGGCGCGGCAGCGGACCTGTTCGGTGGCGACCCAGGTGAGCCGCACAGCTACGTCGAGCGGTACGTCAACCAGACCGACCAGCTGCGCATCGCCGACCATCACGCGTTCAAGATCCACGTCGGCGCGACCGCCGCGTTGCGCCGCGAGCTGTACCAGCGGGCCGGCGGGTTCGACGCGCAGCTGCGGCTGGGCGAGGACACCGAGTTCGGCTACCGGCTGGCCCAGGCGGGTGCCGTGTTCGTGCCGGAGCCGGCCGCGCGGAGCTGGCATCTGGGGCGGACCCACGTGATGCGCGCCCGTAAGGAGATCGCCCGCTGGAACCGCCCGTTCTTCGCCGACCGGATCCCGTACCCACGCAGCTGGCGCAAGGTGGGCGGGACGTCCTGGTCGGTCCCGCTCGTCGAGGTGGTCACGGCAGTCGGTGACCAGCCGCTGGAACGGGTACGGGCGGCCGTCGACTCGGTGCTGTGCGGCAGCGAGCACGACATCCGGGTCACCCTGGTCGGCCCATGGGATCAGCTCGACGACGCGCGGGTACGGGTGCTCACCGACCCGCTGCGCGACCTGCGACTGATCACCGCGACCTACCGGGGTGAACCACGCGTCCGGCTGGCCACCGAGCGGCCCGGCAGCGTCTTTCCCGCGCCGTACCTGCTGGACCTGCCGGCCGCGTACGGCCTGGCACCGGACGCCCTGCGACGCCTCATCGACGTCGCCGACCGCCACCAGGCCGGCGTGGTCCGGGTCAACGTCGGCGAGCCCGGAGCGGACCCGGCGCGGGAGGCCGGCGTACGGCTGTGGCGGACCGCGGCGCTCAGCCGGGCGCGCTGGGTGCGGTCCGCCGACGAGCCGCTGTTCGACGCGGTGACCTCGGTGTACGGGCACCGCGACGTGCCTGCCGAGGAGGTCGGCGTCGTGGACCTCACCGGGTTCGAGGTGACCGACCTGGCGAACGGCATGCCCCGGCCGTCCCGGCGTCGCCGGACACCTGCCGCGCTGGTGCCGACGACGGTCGAGGTGGCAGGCGTACGGTCGCTGGCCAAGGCGACGGTGGTGGTTGCCTGGATGGCGGGCCGGCGGGTCCGTGCTCAGTGGGCCGGGTCGGCGGTGCGGCGCAGAGCCGGCCACAGCGGGTAGCGGTAGCGGGGCAGCAACGGCATCGACACCGTGGTCGAGATCAGCCGCTGGCCCCGGGCCTGCTGGTCGATCCAGCGATCGTCCAACTTCAGCGACACCTCGCCGGTGCGGAACCGGCTCGGGTTGCCGGAGACCGTGTGGTTGGGTCGCAACCGCACGGTACGCCGGTCGACGAACGGCCCGCCGGCCGGCGGTGACACGACCTCCTCCGGCAGGCCGACGAAGCGGAGCAGACCTTCGACCGTGTCCCGGGGCTCGACCATGAAATCCTCGTACCGCAGCCGTCGGTGCCGGCCGGGAAAGGCGCGGGCGGTCCGCTCGATCAGCAGATTCCAGCCGAGCCACAGCCGGCTGCTCTCGGCCGGGCTGTGGTGGTGGGTCAGGCCGGGGGTCGAGGCATCGTGGTGGGAGGTCGTCCGGGACCAGGAGTACGCCACCGCCCGTGGGTCGCGCACCACGTGCAGCAGGTACGGCTGCACCCCGGCGACGCCCGACAGCATCGCGGCGTCGGCGGGCGACTTGGACGAGTCGACGATCAGCGTGGCGCCGGTGACGTCCGCGACGGCCCGGTAGAGCGAGGCCATCAGCCGTCGGTAGCGCTCGACGTCGGGGGCGGGCCGGGCGCGCAGGAGGGTGGGCGTGTGGCGGACCCGCAGCGCGCTCCGCTGCAGCGCATACACCTCGGCGGCCGACGGCGGGTCGTCCCCGTACGCGGCGCGGAGGATCTCCTGCCAGAGCGGGCATTCGGGGACCGGGACGCCGCAGCCGCACGGCCGGCGCTGCTGCAGCCCGCGGAGCCAGAGGTAGGTGAGCTCACCGACGGTGAAGACCGACTCGTACGAGTTCAGAATGTTGTCCAAGATGGTGGTGCCGCTGCGTCCCCACGCCGCGATGAACAGAACCTTGGTCACACCGCTCCCTCCACAGGCTGCGGCCGGAGTCTAGCCAGGAGACGATGCCGGCCCGGCCCGCTCCTCGGGCCTCGACAGGCCGGGTGCCGGTGCCGGATGCCGGGTCGGTGCCGGTGCGTCGTCCGGTTGCCGAGGGTGTTCCCGACCCGTACGGATGATGACTACCCAGAATTCACCCAATGGTCGCCCACGGTCGCCATCGTCAGGCGTGATGTCCGATACCCCAGCCGTCAGCGTGGTCATCCCGACGCGCAACCGCCCGGACCTCGTGACCCGCGCCGCTCACAGCGCCCTCGCGCAGAGCGTCGAGGACATCGAGGTGATCGTCGTGGTTGACGGGCCCGATGCGGCGACCCGATCCGCGCTCGACGCGGTCGCCGACGCCCGGCTGCGGGTAGTCGAGCTGCCAGCCAGCGGCGGCGCACCGGCGGCCCGCAACGCCGGGGTACGACAGGCCCGCGCACCCTGGGTGGCGCTGCTCGACGACGACGACGAATGGCTGCCCCACAAGCTCGCCGCCCAGCTCGGCGCGGCCCGCGAGGCGTCCGCGCCGCTGCCGATCGTCGCCAGCCGGCTGGTCAACCGGACCCCACGGGCCGAGTTCGTGATCCCCCGGCGGCTACCGGATCCGGGTGAGCCGCCGAGCGAGTACTTCACCGTCCGGCGCGGACTGTTCCACGGCGACGGCTTCATCCAGACGTCGACGATCATGGCCCCGACCGAGCTGTTCCGCCGGGTGCCGTTCGATCCGACGGTGCCCCGGATGCAGGAGCTCGACTGGTCGCTGCGCGCGCTGAGTCACGACGACGTCGCGCTCACCTTCGCCGACGAGCCGTTGGTCATCTGGCATCAGGACGAAGACCGGCCACGGATCAGCCTGGACTCGCCGTGGCAGGCACAGTTCGAGTGGCTGCGGCGCAGCCGTCCGCTGATGACGCCCCGCGCGTACGCCGCGCTCACAATGAGCGTGATCAGCTCGATGGCGGCACCGACCCGCAGTGGCAAGGTCTTCGCGACACTGCTGCGTGAGGCGCGCCGGTACGGGCAGCCGGGCGCGCTGGACTACTTCACGTTCGCCCAGATCTGGCTGATCCCACCGGACCTGCGCCGTACTGTGCGGGACATGATCCTCAAGCGCCGTCGCCGCCAGACGCAGCCCGAGCAGTCGGCGGGGATTGAAACGGACGCGCTCCAGCGGTAGCTCCGCTTCACCCATCAGCTTCGCCCGTTTTGCAGTTGGGTCGACCCGGTTCGACGGACAGGGTCGGTAAGTTGATCTCACGCTACCTTGCAGGCCGTGACGCCTTGGGTGTTCGCTGGGCGCTCCCCGCGTAGCGGCTCATATCCGACAAATCTGGCCCGGATTGACGGTATACCGAGCCCGGTTCGCCGATGCCCGCGCTCTGAAGGCCTATGCCGGCGCGGCCCCGGTCACCCGCGCGTCCGGGCGCGCACCTCCATCACCCACCGCAAGATGAAGAACGATTGGCTCGCCGCTGCCGGTTATCTCTGGGCCTTCGTCGCCGCCACCCACGTCGAACCCACCAAGCAGCACAGCACTACCAGCGCCACCGCGACCACGGCGACCGCCATCCCGCCGCACTACGCCACCTGTTCAACCGGCTCCTCGGCTGCCTGCGCCACTGCCTCGCAACAGGACAGCTCTACCACCCCGACAAAGCCTTCCCATGCTCGGCATGCCCACACCCGCCGCCGCGCGGGCTGACCCTGGCAGGCTCACCTTCATGAACGACGGCAAGGATTGGTACGCCTGGCACAACCCCTACACCGATCCCGGCTCGCCCCTGGCACGCCGGCTGAGGCTGGTCCAGCAGCACATCGCCGCGTGGCTCGATGAGCGACCTGGCGAACCGGTGTCCGTGGTCAGCATGTGCGCCGGCCAAGGTCACGACATTCTGCCCGTGCTCGCGTCGCGCCCGGACGCCAGGCGAGTCAGTACAACGCTGATCGAGTACGAACCGCGCAACGTCGCCGCGGCCCGGACCCGAGCAATCGCCGAGAACCTCGACAGGGTGACCGTCGCGCAGGCCGATGCCGGTGACCTCGCCTCATACCGGCAGGCGGTGCCCGCCGACCTGGTCATCATGGCCGGCGTCCTGGGCAACATCAGCGACGCCGACGCCCACACCACCATTCACGCGCTGCCGCAGCTCTGCGCCGCCGACGCCACGGTGATCTGGACCAGGACACGACGAGCCCTCGACCTGACACCGGCTGTCCGAAGGTGGCTGACCGACGCAGGGTTCTCCGAACAGGCTTTCACCGCTCCCGACGACGTGCTGTTCTCCGTCGGCGTTCACCGCTTTACCGGCACCCCACAACCGCTGGAGAACGGCAAGATTTTCCAGTTCATCACCTGACGGAGGACCTACGACTTGACGGTCCCGGAGATCGGATTGTCCCTGCCGGAAAAGCCTGGTCCACCGGACACCCGTCCCGCTGACAACGCCCGACCACTCCCGCCCGTCGCACACCGCGGTCAGGGCCGCCCCGGCATCCGCGGCAACGCCGGCCACCACCCGGGGCCGACCGGCCGGACCGCCGCAGACCGGTTCTCGGGGAGCCGCGACACCCCGGGCACGGGCTTCAGACCGGCCACAGCACGACCGAGGCCGCAGCCGAGACTCTGGTCGACGCCTGTGAGCGTCTGTGAGCGCGGCGGATGTTCGCCACAGCCCACACGCATCGGTTCGGGGGTGTCAGCGCACCACCGTCGGCTACGCCGCCGTCGACAAGAAAGTCAAGTCCGAGGCGGGTAACCGCACCTTCGCCCTCGACAGCTTCAAGGAACGGCCTGGAGGTCTCCCGGACCACCACCGTCCACAACGGCGACCGCACCACCGTCATCCCACCCGAGGGCGGCACCGTCAGAACCACCGTGACCGACCCCCTCGGACGCACCAGCCAGCTCCTGGAATACAGCACCCCACCCACCCTCAACACGCCCGCCGACACCTTCAGCGGCGTGTTCACCGTCACCGGCGGCACCCCGGTCACCTCCACCTACGGCTACGACGGCCACGGCAACCAACACCGCGTCACCGACACCGACGGCAACATGTGGACGTCGACCTACAACCTGCTCGGGCAGGTCACCGCCAGGACCGACCCCGACGCCGGCACCACCACCGGCATGACCTACGACGGCAACGGCAACCTGCTCCAGTCCACCGACTCCCGGGGCAGGACCACCTCACACACCTACGACGCGCTCAACCGCAAGACCGGCAGGTACGCCGCCACCATCGCCTCCCAGACACCGGCCAACCAACTCGCGTCCTGGGTGTACGACAACGCCAACAACGCCATCCCCAACATGCGGTACCCGATCGGGCAACTCACCACCACCACCGCCTACTGGGACGGCAACCCGTACACGACGCAGCAACGCGGGTTCAACGTGTTCGGCAAGCCGATCGGCCAGACCGTCACCATCCCCACCGCCGAAGGCCTCCTCGCCGGCGCCTACACCTTCGCCTACGTCTACACGACCACCACCGGCCTGCTGGGCCGCAGCGTGTACCCCGGCCGAGGCGGCCTGCCCGCCGAAACCGTCAACCACTTCTACACCGGCGGCTTCGACCTCCCCAGCGTCGTCGGCGGTCTCGCCGGCTACGCCGACGGCACCTCCTACGACGCCTGGGCACGAACCAACCAGGTCACCATCGGCACCTCACCCAACTGGGCCTACATCACCAACAGCTACGACGACCACACCGGCCGCCTCACCCAACAACTCGTCACCCGCGCCGCGGCCACACCCGCCGAAATCGACCGGCAGCACTACCAGTACGACCCGTACGGCAACGTCACCCGACAGACCTCCACCCGGCTCGCCTCGACAAGCACCTCAGAAACCCAGTGCTTCGAGTACGACGACCTGCAGCGCCTCACCCAGGCATGGACCGCCACCGACGACTGCGCCGCCACCCCCACCCCCACCAGCCGCAGCACCGTCGGCAGCAACCTCGGCCCGTCCAGCGCCTACTGGACCAGCTGGCAGTTCGACCTGATCGGCAACCGGACCGAACAAACCCGCTACTCGACCAGCGGCGGCTCCGACACCACCACCACCTACACCCGCGACGGCAACGGCGCCGGACAACCACACACCCTCACCGGCACCACCACAACCGGAGCCACCACCACCAGCCACGCCTATGGCTACGACGACGCCGGCAACATGACCAGCCGCGACGCGGGCGGCGGCAACCAGACCCTGACCTGGAACGACGCCGGACAACTCGCCGCAATCGACGGCAGCACCACCGGCGACAGCATCTTCCTCTACGACGCCGACGGCAACCTGCTCCTCCAAAAGGACCCCGGCGCCACCACCCTCTACCTCCCCGGCCAGCAACACACCCTCAACACCACCACCCAGGCCGTCACCGGCGCCCGCTACTACGCACTCCCCGGCGGAACCGTCTGCATCCGCACCGGTACCGGCACCAACTACACCTTCGCCATCACCGACCGCCAAGGAACACCCACCCTCTACCTCGACAACACCGCCCAGACCCCGACCTGGCGCCAGTACACGCCCTACGGCGCACCACGAGGCGCTACCACCACCCCACCCGACAACCGCGGCTTCCTCGGCAAAACCGAAAACACCACCACCGGCCTCACCCGCCTCGGCGCACGCGACTACGACCCCACCACCGGCCAGTTCATCAGCGTCGACCCCATCCAGGACATGGGCGACCCCCAACAATGGAACGGCTACTCCTACGCCAACAACAACCCCATCACCATGAGTGACCCCGACGGCCTCAGGCCCCTCGCCACCAATACCGTCCAGGAGGATGACGCGGGCGGCGGTGGAAAACACGAGACCACCGACCAGAAGGGGAGTTGCTCGAGCATCAAGTCGTGTGAACGTGGGCACGACCGCACTTCAAGTTGGGGAAATACGCCGCTCGCTCCGAAGTGGAACGCCAACTGGGCGACGGCCCTCAAACGACTCTTCCCGTCGCGCTGCTCGGGCGGCTCCGATAATCGCAGCGGATGTGGGGGTCCGGCCGCCTGGATGGTCGACGCTGTGCGATACGGAGCGGAAGCGGGTGTCGATCCGAGGCTTGTTCTGTCCGTGCTTATGGCAGAGGTTGGAAACTCTGAGAACTGGGACCCGCTCGACAGGAGGTTGCAGTTGCTCTCCGTTGCGGCCGATAAGCTCGGGGTCTACGGTCCGATCAAGAATATCGTCGGGTGGGTAACTGGGTTTAAGAAGGGTGAAGGATACAATCCTCCATCAATCGGATGGGGTAACATTCAGGAAGGTACTTTCAATGAAGTTAAGGGAAACCATCCGGAGGCGCTGGGTTCCGTTGACTGGACTGACCTCATTGCCGACCCATCGCTCTCGATCAAGGTGACCGCCTACGCCCTTGCCGACTACCAAGCGCTGGCGGAGAAGAACGCTCCGGATGGCATGCGGGCCATCTGGACGCCACAACAAGTTGCCGCAGGTATATATAATATCGGACCGGATAACTATAATGCGGCTCGCAGTAGAGGGAGGTTCGGCCCCAGGGGTTCTACCTATACCGCAACAATAGGTCGCTATATGCAGGCCTCGGACCAGCTGATTTGTGAGTCAGGTGTATTCAGTTGCTGACCCCGAGACGATTAATGGCTTTCTTGTTGCCTCCGCTGCTGGTTCTCGGAGTTGCTACCTGTGGGGCGTCAACCAACGAGTCTATCGAATACCGGCGGATGATTTCCGTGGCCGGTTTCGAGCTGACTCGTGAAGCATACGCGGATAGTGCTACTGGAGTGTATGTCGGTCCGGCAGCAGTCGCCATTATTGATGCGGTGTCCGGTCCTGGGTTGGTCCTGTCGGTCAGTCCGGATGACCAGTCGTTTGGATCCTTCAAATACATAGCCGACGGCCGAGGGCATGCGGATGACACGGGTGACTGCTCGGTGTGGCTGCACCGGATGGACCCACCCACCGTGGAGTATGCCGGCGGTGACCGGTTGACATCCGAACAGCGTGCGGGTGTGTTGGACGGTTCCCTGGCCGTTCTCAGGGTCGGCGTTCTCTGTGATGCACAAGCCGACCGTTGGGACGCGTGACCTCGCAAATATCGATAAATGCCGATCAACCGTGGCTGCGGTGGAGTGGTTCGTTCAAACGGTGGTAAGTCGTGGTTCGGTGGGTGGTGAGTGTGTATGCCTGAGCGGATAGCGGCGTTGCGGCGAATGGACTGGGCCTCGCTTGAGGACGCCCATGGTGCGGCCGAAGATCTTCCTGAGCTTTTGCACGGGTTGTGGTCGGGTGATGCGGTGGTCCGTCGTGGGGCGTATCGGGCGTTGGCGGGTCGTCTGGTGCATCAGGGTTCGCGGTACGAGGCAAGTGCCGTCGCCGCGAAGTTTCTGATCGATGTTGTAGCGGATCCTTCGGCGCCTGACCGGTTCGCCGCCTGCCAGGTGCTGCGGATGATCGCGATCGGCGACGAGAGTTACTGGTTGACCGAGTCGCCGGACATTGCCGCTGTTCGGCGTGAGGTGGACCGCCAGGCTGCCATGACGCTGGCGGAGTTGGAACATGAGCAGTCGATGTGGGTGGCCGCAGCTGTCGACGGCGAGGAGCGGCGGGCGCGGGAGTCGACCGTCCGCTACCGGGATGTGGAGGCCGATCGGTGCGCGGCACGGTGGGACCTGGAGGCGTACGACGCGGTCCGTTCGGGTGTCGCGGTGTATGTGGCGGCGTTGCGGTCGCCCGAGCCTGCGGTGCGGTTGCACGCCGCGCATCTGTTGGCCTGGTTCCCTGAGGAGCGCGACCTGATAGTTCCCGCGTTGACGCGCGTGATCGCCGGGGATTCGGACCCGGTGGTGGCGGCGACGGCCTGCGTAGCCGCCGGTCTGTGCGGTGCCACCCAGGCCGACACCGGATTGGTCGAGGCGCTGTCGCGTCGGCGGGCCGGCCCAAACCGCGCGGAGCGGTGGTCGGCGGTGCTGGGGGTGGCCCGGCTGACCGCCCGGCCGCCGCGAGCGCTCGTCGAGGAGTTGTACGCCTGCCTGCTGGACGCGACCGAACCGGTGCCGGACTGGCCGTTTCTGGCTGGGGGTATGTCAGGGCTGGCGGCGCTGACCCTGGCGCGCCTGGACTCTGACAGCGCTACGGATCGGGTCGAGATCCTGGCGCGGCGGCTGGCCG